>CAZOSI010000006.1:0-39500 GCA_964582485.1 uncultured Novosphingobium sp. | reverse complement strand
TACTATCGTCAGAACAACTCCTCGCAGGGCCTGATTCACGACAAGATCGGCGGCTATGGCGCTGGCGACGTGGATTTCGTGCTCGGCATCGATGTCGATGCCCGCAAGGTCGGCAAGGACATTGCCGAAGCGATCTTTGCTCAGCCCAACAACACCAAGGTGTTCCAGCAGGACGTTCCGGCCACCGGTGCCAAGGTGATCATGGGCAAGACGCTCGACGGCGTCGCCGCGCACATGACCACGGTTGGCGAAAAGGGCTTCATCCTCTCCGACGCACCCGAGGCTGACCATGCGCGGATCGTCGCCGCGATCAAGGATTCGGGCGCCGAAGTGCTGATCAACTTCCTGCCCGTCGGTTCGCAGACCGCGACTGAATTCTACATGGAATGCGCGTTGGAAGCGGGCGTTGCGGTGGTCAACTGCATGCCTGTGTTCATCGCCAGCCGCCCCGAATGGGAAGCGCGCTTCCGTGAAAAGAACATTCCGATTGTCGGCGACGATATCAAGGCTCAGGTTGGTGCGACGATCGTGCACCGCGTGCTGTCCAGCCTGTTCGCCGCGCGCGGCGTCACGGTTGAGCGGACCTATCAGCTCAACACAGGCGGCAACACCGATTTCATGAACATGCTCGACCGCCAGCGGCTGGGCAGCAAGAAGGAATCGAAGACCGAGGCGGTTCAGGCCATGCTTGCCCAGCGCCTGGCTGACGAAAACATCCACGTCGGCCCCTCGGACTATGTTCCCTGGCAGAAGGACAACAAGCTGTGCTTCCTGCGCCTTGAAGGCCTGCAATGGGGCAATGTCCCGATGGAACTGGAACTTCGCCTTTCGGTCGAAGACAGCCCCAACTCGGCAGCCTGCGTGATGGATGCGATCCGCTGCGCCAAGGTTGCGTTGGAGCGCGGCGAAGGCGGAGCGCTGATCGGGCCGTCGGCATACTTCTGCAAGCACCCGCCGCAGCAGTTCAACGACGATCTGGCCGCCCAGATGGTTGACGAATATGTTGCGGACGCACCGCTCGCTGCCGAATAAGCGCGGATGAGCGAAGGATTGGAAGCGGCGCCAGGCAACTGGCGCCGTTTCTATATGAGGATACTCAAATGGACGCGCTGATCATCGCCGCCGGATTTGGCAGCCGGTTGCGGGATATCTCCGATTCCAAACCTATGACGTCGATCGCCGGGATTCCTCTGCTCGAACTCGGCGTGCGTCAGGCCAAAGCTGCCGGGGCGGAACGGGTAGTTGTGGTCACCGGACACGAGGCGGAGCGGCTTGAGGCGGCATTGCCGACGCTGGCCGCGCGGACCGGCATCCCGGTGGTGGCGCAGCGGGTCGCGGACTGGTCCAAGCCCAATGGCTGGTCGGTTCTGGCCGGGGCGGCGATCATCCCCGGCAATTACCTGCTGATGATGAGCGACCACATCTTCTCCGGCTCGATCCTGACCCGGCTGGCCCAGCAGGGCGGGCCGGATCGCGGGGTGACGCTGGCGGTCGACTTTCGTTGCGATCACCCGCTGATCGATCCTGACGATGCGACTTGGGTCAAGCTTGATCAAAGCGGACTAATCCGTGCGATCGGCAAGACCATTGCCGAATACGATGCGGTCGATTGCGGCGCGTTCCTCGCTACACCGGAACTGGCCGCAGCCATTCGCGCGGCGATCGCCGAAGGCAAGGCCGGCAGCCTTTCCGAAGGGATGCAGAAGCTCGCGGATGCCGGGCGCGCGGCAACGATGGACATTGGCCAGGCCTGGTGGCTCGATGTCGACGATCCGCGGGCGCACGAACTGGCCGAAGCCCAAGCCCCGGCCGAATTGCCCGAAATCTACGGTTAGAGCTTCTTGCCTTGCTTTAGCCGGGTGAAGCAGTCCTCAGGGATACTTCATCCGGATCCGCAGCGACGCGCCCGGCCCGGTTACCACAAAGCGGACCTTTTTGAAGCTCGGCGCGCTGAACAGGATCCGCGGGTTGTTGGAAAAACCGAAGCCTTCCTTCGGAATCCCGAGCCCGTTCTTGTCAACTTTGCCGTTGGCGTTTTCGTCATGGTAAAGCGCGAGGCCATAGGCTCCCGGAGAAGGCAGAAAAAGGCAGGTCTGAACGACGCCCATGCGCGCCTTGACCCGGCCATTGGCTACCGATCCGCCAGGCTTGAGGAAGCGGGCAGGCTCGTCGGGGTAGGGCGCCAAAGTCACCACGCCATTGCCGTTGCGCAGCCCTTCGATCGTCACATTGACCCAGGTCGCGCTTGGCGCGCCAGTGCAACCGGCGGGCGCCCCGCCTTGGGCGCCAGCTGACCCCGCGGCCGACAGTGTCAAGCCAAATGCCGACAGTACCAGCCAGGTGCTAGCTATTCCGAACTTCATTGCAGGCTTCCTTGCCCCTTGAATTTCCGGCGCCTAATGCGACAAATTAACGCGTTGATGCAAGTATCAATTCATTCGCCATAGCCCAGTTTACCGCCATCGAGGCGGATTTCCCGGTCGGCCAATTCAACCAGTCTGCCGCGGTGACCGATCACGATAACCGCCATCTTCTCGCGCAGCGGGGCAAGCGCAGCCGCGATCTGTGCCTCGTTCCCCGCATCGAGCGCGCTGGTCGCTTCATCGAGGATCAGCAATGCCGGATTGCGCAGCAGCGCCCGCGCCAGCATCAGCCGCTGCCGTTCGCCGCCCGAAAGTTGCCGCCCGCCATCGCCCAGCTGAGTATCGAGCCCCTCCGGCAAATCGAGGGCAAATCCGGCCGAAGCGGCACGCAGCGCCTCGGCCAGGCGCGCATCGTCGGCTTCGGGTGCGGCCCAGCGCAGGTTGTCGCGCAGCGTTGCCGAGAGCAGCACCGGATCCTGCTGAACATAGGCAACCCGGCTCCGCCAGGCCTGCCGCAAAGCTCCGCTCAGCGTTATTCCATCGATCGACACTGAGCCATCATCGGGCTCAAGCAAACCGCCGACCAGGTCTGCCAATGTGCTCTTTCCCGCGCCTGAATGGCCTGTGATCGCTGTGATCCCGCGGGCCGGGATCGCCAGGGTGACCCCGTCCAGTGCCGCGCGCGGCTCGCCTGCAAAGCGGACTGTCGCGTGTTCCAGCCGGATCGCGTCGTTCAGCACGGGCGGGACTGCATCGCCGGCGGGCTCTTCGCGGGCGGCCTCGGCCCGGGCAATCAGATCAAGCGCATCGCGCACAGCGGGCCGCGCATGTGATGCATTAAGTCCGGCCTGCTGCAGGCTGCCGATCAGCGGCAGCGCCCGCGCGAACAGGGCCACCATCGGCAAGACCACGGCGACATCGCTATGCCAGCGCTCCAAGGCCAGCCAGACCAGCAGCGCCAACAAGGCTGCGCCGCCCGCCTGAAGCGCGATCTGTCCCCGCCCGACATCGTACAAGTAGGCAAAAGTTGCCTTACGCAAATCGGCGAACTCGCCGGTCAGTTCGCGCAGGGCCTTGTCTTCCTGGCCCAGCCCCTTGATTACCCGCAGCGCGCCCAGTCCTTCGTCAAGCCGGCTATGGATCCCGGCATGGGCCCGGCCAAGCGCATCGCCCAGGGCCATGGCCCGGCGGCGCATGCCGTGAAACAGCATCAACACGATCAGCCCGGCCAGCACCGCCCCGGCGGTGAGCAATGGCGAGATCACCAGTGCCGCCAGCGCGATGCCGCCCAGCGTAACCAGCGTCGAGAGCGCCAGGATGGCCTGGTTGACGAAGATCCCGGCGCGGTCGACCCGCGATATCAGCAAGCTTGCGGTGTTGGATCGCTTCATCCCCAGCAGTACGCGCCACTCGCAGCTTAACAAGGCCTGCCAGGCGCGGTGGCGCAAGCCATCGACCACCTCGGTTTCAAAACGCAGACTGGCCATCGCGCGGACCTGGACGATCACCGCGCGCAGCGCGACCAGCACGACGAACAGGATCAGCAGGGGGCCGATCCCCGCCGGCAGGCCGAGCCGCGACAGGAATGCTCCAATCTGCCCTGCATCGCCCTGGCCAAGCGAGCCCAGCAGCGGCACCAGCAGAACAAGTCCGAATCCTTCGGTAACCGCCGAAATGGCCATCAGTACCAGTAGCCAGGCCACGCGCGGATAGAGCTGCGGCGCAACCAGGCGCGGTGAGTTGGCAGCGGAAAGTTCCATCAATCTGGGCCATGCCCGCCGCCTTGGCTGAGGTCAATTGCGACAGAGCGGTGCCGGTTCGCGGCAGGCACCCAAGATACAGTGTGGAAAAGCCGTATCTCCGGCTTGTCGCCCCCCAGATGCGGTGGGTAAGCGCCGGGAAAGGAGCCTTTTGCAACAGTTCATGTCGGCACCGCTTATCTCGCCCTCGATCCTGTCTGCCGACTTTGCCCGGCTGGGCGAGGAAGTGCGCGCAATTGACGCGGCCGGGGCCGACTGGATCCATGTCGATGTGATGGATGGACACTTCGTACCCAACATCACGATCGGTCCGATGGTGGTGAAAGCGCTGCGCGGGCACACCGCAAAGCCCTTCGACGTCCACTTGATGATCTCGCCGGTTGACCCCTACCTGCAGGCTTTCGCCGATGCCGGGGCCGACATTATCACGTTCCATCCCGAGGCCGGGCCCCATGCCCACCGTACGGTCCAGGCAATCAAGGCATTGGGCAAGAAGGCCGGGGTCTCGCTCAACCCCGGGACGCCGGCCAAGATGCTCGACTACCTCTATGAGGAGATCGATCTGGTGCTGGTGATGAGCGTCAACCCCGGGTTCGGCGGCCAGAGCTTCATTGCCAGCCAGCTCCGCAAGATCGAGGCGATCCGCAAGGCGATCGACAAGAGCGGTCGGGCGATACACCTGGAAGTCGATGGCGGGGTCGATGCGACCACTGCACGGCAATGTGTCGATGCCGGCGCTGACGTGCTGGTCGCGGGTTCGGCTACTTTCAAGGGCGGCCCTGATCACTATGCTGCCAACATTGCCGCACTGAAGGGGGCTGGATGAGCCATGAGCGACGCCGCCCTTACCACCCGCGGCCCGTCGCTGGACGCCGCTCCGGCAGAGGCTCCGGCGCTGACGCTGGGTGGTTCGGATGAGGCCGGCCTGGTGATTGATGCTGCCCCGCTCCTGCCCCCGGGCGGCGAAGTGGTCGAACCCGGCCGCGCTTTGGCGCTGGCCGATTTCGCCCCGCCGTCGATCGGTGCTGGTGAACGCCTGCTGCGACTGGCTTACCGGCTCGGCATCCCGGGTTCGGCGCTTTCCGCGCCGTTCGGCAAGGCTGCCAAGCCGCGCCTGCTGGCAACGGTCACCAACCCGCTGGAAGGTAGCAAAGTTGCCGGAACCGCGCTGCGGGCCGGCCATTTTCTGGTGCATGGCGCCAAGAGCCCGATCGCCCAGATCGAGTTTGCTGGCGCCGCGCGGCTAGCACCCCCACTCGAGAAAGTGGTCCACACCTTTTCCTGGCTGGCAGACCTAGAGGCGAGCGCCCCGCGTGAAGCCGTGGCGCCAGTCGCCGAACGTATCCTGGGTGCCTGGTTGACCGCCAACCCCAAGCCTCCGTCGCGGCCGGGCAAGGGTCCGGCCTGGAGCCTGGCCAACGCCGGTACGCGCGAACTCAACTGGCTAGTCCACGCCCCGTTGATCCTGTCGGGCAATGACAAGGTGCAGCGTGCCCGGATCCTCGCCGCAATATCCGAAACCGCGCGATGGCTCGACAAGAATGTCGGCCGCGCGGAAGACCTCTTGGCCGAAGTCGCAGCCTGGTGCGGGATTGTCGCCGCCGGGTTGCTCTTACCAGAAGGCAAGCCGCGCCGGCTGTTCGGCGAAGCCGGGCTGATCCGCGCGCTGGGCGAGCTGGTTGGTGACGATGGCGGCGCCCTGTCGCGCAGCCCCCTGGCGCAGATGGAAGCGATCGCACTGCTGGTAAAACTGCGCGCTTGCTATCAGGCAGTGCGCCGCGATCTGCCCCAAGCGCTGGAAACGATTATCGGCCTGCTGGTTCCTCCGCTGCTGGCGTTGACCCACGGTGATGGTTCGCTGGGGTCCTGGCAGGGCGGCTGGGCGGTTGACGGTGCCGAGGTTTCGGCGCTTGTCGCAGCGTCAGGCGTGCGAACCCGGCCGCTCCGCGACGTTCGTCAGTGGGGCTATCAGCGGGTCGTCGCACAAAAGGGGGTGCTCCAGTTCGATGCCGCGCCGCCGCCGCTCGCCAAGCATGCGCGGACCGGCTGCGCCTCGACCCTGGCGTTCGAATTCAGCCATGCCGGGCAGAGGCTGGTGGTCAATTGCGGCGGAGCCGGTTGTGCCGGGGGGCTGATGCCGATCCGGCTGGAGCAGGGCCTGCGCGCCACTGCAGCGCATTCGACCCTTGTACTTGACGATGCCAATTCCACGGCAGTGCTGATCAACGGCCGGATCGGCAGCGGAGTTTCCGAGGTCGAAATTGATCGACGCACCCTGGTGGGTGAGAAGCTGGCCGGGGCGACCCGGCTTGAAGCAAGCCACAATGGCTATGGCTCGCGCTATGGCCTGACGCACCGGCGGATCCTGATCCTGCGAGATGACGGCACCGAACTGCGCGGCGAAGATCTGCTGGTCCCGGCTGGACGCAAGGGCAAGAACGGCAAGGTCGGCTTTGCGATCCGCTTCCACCTTGGTCCCGGCGTCGAGGTTGGGCTGAGTGAGGACGGGCAGGGCGCCGGGCTGGCCCTTGCCGATGGCTCCTATTGGCAGTTCAGGGCCGGGGGCGGCCAGGTGACGATCGAGGAAAGTATCTGGGCCGACGGCCAGGGTCGCCCGCAGCCAATCCAGCAGATCGTCGTCTCCGGATTGATCTCGCGCGGCGGGGGAAACTTTGCCTGGCTGCTGAAGAAAATGGGATAGAACTCCAGTGACAAACGTTACGATCCGCCGGGCGCTGCTTTCGGTGTCCGACAAGGCCGGGCTGGTGGAACTGGGCCAGGCCCTTTCCGCGGGCGGGGTAGAGCTGGTTTCGACCGGCGGCACCGCCAAGGCCCTGCGCGATGCGGGGCTGGCGGTGATGGATATTTCCGAGCTGACCGGCTTTCCCGAGATGATGGACGGCCGGGTCAAGACGCTGCACCCCAAGGTCCACGGCGGGCTGCTGGCGGTGCGCGACAATCCAGAGCATGCCGCAGCCATGGCCGAACACGCCATCGGCGCGATCGACCTGGTCGTGGTCAACCTCTACCCGTTCGAGGCGACGGTGATGAAGGGCGCCGGCCGCGACGAGGTGATCGAGAATATCGACATCGGCGGGCCCAGCATGGTCCGTTCGGCGGCCAAGAACCATGCTTACGTAACGATCGTCACCGATCCTGCCGACTATGCCGGGCTGCTGGCCGAGCTGGAAGAGACCTGCGGGGCGACCCGCTATGAATTCCGCAAGCTGATGGCTGCCCGCGCATTTGCCGCAACCGCTGCTTATGACAGCATGATCAGCCAGTGGTTTGCCTTTGCCGACCAGCAGCAGCTGTTCCCCGAAATGCTGGCGATCACCGCTGCCCGCAAGGAAGAGCTCCGGTATGGTGAAAACCCGCACCAGCGCGCGGCGCTTTACATTCCCAAGGGTCCGCATGGCACCGGGATCGCGCAGGCCCGGCAGCTGCAGGGCAAGGCGCTGTCCTACAACAACTACGCCGATGCCGACGCCGCGCTGGAGCTGTGCGCCGAATTCCGCGGCCAGGATCCGGCGGTGGTCATAGTCAAGCACGCCAATCCATGCGGTGTCGCACAAGGCTCAAGCCTGCTTGCGGCCTGGACCGGGGCGCTGCAGTGCGACGACGTTTCGGCCTTCGGCGGGATTGTTGCGGTAAATGTCCCGCTCGACGGGCCGACCGCCGAGGCGATCTGCGAAATCTTCACCGAAGTGGTGGTTGCCCCAGATGCCGATGAAGCGGCGATCGCGACTTTTGCGAAGAAGAAAAACCTTCGCCTGCTGCTCACAGGCACCCTGCCCGATCCCCGTCGTGGCGGGCTCGCAGTCAAGCCGATTACTGGCGGGCTGCTCGTGCAAAGTCGTGACAACGGGGCGATCACGTCCGCCGATCTGCAAGTGGTGACCCAGCGCGCGCCCAGCGAGCAGGAGCTCAAGGACTGCTTGTTCGCCTGGACTGTCGCGCGCCACGTCAAATCGAACGCGATCGTTTACGCAAGGGACGGAATTACCGCCGGGATCGGAGCAGGGCAGATGAACCGCCGCGATTCGTCGCGCATCGCCGCGATGAAGGCGGCAGAGGCGGCCGAGAAATTCGGCTGGGCGCAAAGCCGCACCGTTGGCAGCGCGGTCGCTTCCGACGCCTTCTTCCCCTTTGCCGATGGCCTGCTGGCCGCTGCCGCGGCTGGAGCAACAGCCATTATCCAGCCGGGCGGATCGATTCGCGACGAAGATGTGATCAAGGCCGCCGATGAGGCTGGTCTCGCGATGGTCTTCACAGGAATGCGCCACTTCAGGCACTAACCACTCGGTTTACCGCAGGCCGATTTCGACTCGTCGCTCTCCCGGCGAAGCGAGCGCGACGTTCACTGGACGGTAACGACCGAATCTGCACGAGAGCCCCTGCACAAATACCTAGCCGAGTGATTCCTCCATGGGCCTGTTCAAAGCCGATCTTTACCGCTCTTTCGCCATCGGCTTCGTGCTGGGTGCGGCGATGCTCGCGGCGGTGATGGGCAGCCACGGCGAGCGCCCGCTGGCCGGGCAGGTGATCCCCTCGGCGACGGCGGCCCCGGCACAACTCGATCAGACCCTGCTGGATCCCGCCGTCCGCTAAGATTTGCCGTTAGCGCTTCGGGCGCCTATATTGCGACGATGGCAAGCGCACACCATCATCACGAGCCGACCGGGCAAACCCTGATCGAAGAAGCCGCCAAGGCGCTGGTCGATGCCGGCGAACAGTGGACCGGCATGCGCGAGGAAGTGTTCGAGGCGCTGGCCGCCCGCGCGCGCCCGGCTTCAGCCTATGACATTGCCGAGGACGTCTCGAAGTCGCGCGGCAAACGCGTGGCGGCCAACTCGGTCTATCGGATCCTCGATCTGTTCGTGGCCAGCAACCTCGCCCGCCGGATCGAAAGCGCCAACGCCTATGTCGCCAACCCGCACCCTGGTTGCCGCCATGACTGCATCTTCCTGATCTGCGATTCGTGCGGCAAGGCTACGCACCTTGACGATGACAGCCTGACCGGCGCGCTGGTTGACGCGGCGCACAAGGCCGGTTTCGCCGATATCCGCCCAGTGGTCGAACTGCGCGGGCTATGCGGGGATTGCAGTTAGTCGGCGCTGACAGGGAGAAGGCGACTAGCGCACCTGGCCAAACTGCGTCAGGCTCAGCCCATTCCCGTCCGGATCTGCGAACCAGGCGATCTTGGCTCCGCCATCTGGCGAGGTCCAGACGCCCTCTGCATTCTGTCCGAAGCCTTCGAATATCTGAAACGTCACGCCCTTGGCCTTGAGTCCGTTCATCGCCGCGCCGATATCGCTGACATGCCAGCCAAGCACGGTATGGCCGCTGGCCTTGTGGCCGGGCAGGTCGGTCAACCGCATCGGAGTGCGATTGCCGAGGTCGAAGGTGGCGGCGTGGCTGTCTTCGCCAAGCAGGCGCAGGCCGAGGGCGTCGCGATAAAATGGCAGCGCCTTGCTCCGATCTGCGGTGAGTACAAAGGCCACCGGGGCTGAATTGGCCGGCAAAGACATCGGTCGGTCTCCTTTAAGCGTCCATCGAAACTGCATGATAGTGCCAATCGACACGAATGAAACCAAGGTGTAAGGCGCGGTCCCATGAGTTCAGACCCGGCAACGCCGCTTCTCGACACTGTCGATGTTCCCGCCGACCTGCGCCGGCTCGCGCCTGGCCAGTTGCGCCAGCTTGCCGACGAGTTGCGCAGCGAGATGATCAGCGCCGTCGGCACAACCGGCGGGCACCTCGGCTCGGGTCTCGGCGTGGTCGAACTGACTGTCGCGATCCACTATGTCTTCAACACGCCCGATGACAAGCTAGTCTGGGATGTCGGCCATCAGGCCTATCCGCACAAGATCCTGACCGCGCGGCGCAGCCGGATCCGCACCCTGCGCCAGGGCGGCGGCCTCAGCGGCTTCACCAAGCGCAGCGAGAGCGAGTACGACCCGTTCGGCGCGGCGCACTCCTCCACCTCGATTTCGGCCGCGCTGGGCTTTGCGGTGGCCAACAAGATGATCGGTCAGCCGGGCAAGGGCATTGCCGTGATCGGCGACGGGGCGATGAGCGCCGGGATGGCCTATGAGGCGATGAACAACGCTGCCGAGGCCGGCAACCGGCTGGTGGTGATCCTCAATGACAATGACATGTCGATCGCCCCGCCGGTCGGCGGGCTTTCGGCCTATCTCGCCCGGCTGGTGTCTTCACGACCGTTCCTGGGTCTGCGCGATATCGCCCGGCGCTTGTCGCGCAAGCTACCCGAACCGCTCCACCGCGCGGCCAAAAAGACCGACGAGTTCGCTCGCGGGATGGCGATGGGCGGGACCCTGTTCGAAGAGCTTGGCTTCTACTACGTCGGTCCGATCGACGGCCACAACCTCGAACAGCTGATCCCGGTGCTCGAGAATGTCCGCGATGCCGCCGAAGGCCCGTGTCTGATCCATGTCGTCACCCAGAAGGGCAAGGGCTACGCTCCGGCCGAAGCCAGCGCTGACAAGTACCATGGGGTGCAGAAGTTCGACGTGATCACCGGCGAACAGGTCAAGGCTCCGGCAAAAGCCCCAGCCTATCAGAACGTGTTCGGCGAAACTTTGGCCAAGCTGGCCGACAGCGATCCCCGGATTTGCGCGATCACCGCCGCGATGCCGAGCGGGACCGGGGTCGACAAGTTCGCCAAGGCCCACCCGGACCGCGCCTTTGACGTCGGGATCGCTGAGCAGCACGGGGTGACATTTGCGGCGGGGCTGGCGGCGCAAGGGATGCGTCCGTTCTGCGCGATCTACTCAACCTTCCTGCAGCGCGCCTATGACCAGGTGGTCCACGATGTGGCGATCCAGAACCTGCCGGTCCGCTTCGCGATAGACCGGGCCGGGCTGGTCGGGGCCGACGGCGCGACTCACGCCGGATCGTTCGACATTACATACCTTGCGAGCCTGCCCAATTTCGTGGTGATGGCCGCTGCGGACGAAGCCGAGCTGGTTCACATGACCTATACCGCCGCGCTCCATGACAGCGGCCCGATTGCCTTTCGCTATCCGCGCGGCAACGGTGTTGGGATTGAACTGCCCGAAGTCCCGAAACAGTTGGAGATCGGCAAGGGCCGGATCGTCCGCCAGGGCACCAAGGTTGCGATCCTCTCGCTCGGCACGCGGCTGGCCGAAGCGCTGAAAGCCGCCGACCAGCTCGAGGCCAAAGGTCTCTCCACCACGGTTGCCGACTTGCGGTTTGCCAAGCCGCTCGATACCGACCTGATCCGCCAGCTGATGACCAGCCACGAGATCGTATTGACGGTCGAAGAAGGCTCGATAGGCGGGCTCGGCGCGCACGTGCTGACCATGGCCAGCGATGAAGGCCTGACCGACGCCGGCCTCAAGATCCGCACCCTGCGCCTGCCCGATCTGTTCCAGGACCACGACAGCCCGGACAAGCAATACGACGCGGCGGGGCTCAACGCGGGTGGAATCGTCGATGCCGTGCTGAAGGCGCTGCGGCACAATAGCGCTGGGATTGAGGAAGCGCGGGCTTGAGCCGAATGGTTCGCCGGCTGATTGTGGCCATAGTGCTGCTGTTAAGTCTGTATGGCGCGGGCATCGGCGTTCTTTTTGCCTACCAACGCAGTCTGATCTTTCCAGCTCCGGATCGGCCTTGGCCTTCAGAATCCGGCTTTCAGACGGTTTCCTATAAAACCGCAGATGGCTTGACCTTGCGAGCACTTTATCGGCCAGCGGCCCTCAACAGGCCCACCATTGTGTTCTTCCATGGTAATGGTGACAGCTTGTCGGGATCGCTGGTTTCGGTCGAAGCTTATACTGCCGAAGACTATGGGGTGCTTCTGCCCGAGTATCGTGGCTACGGCGGAAATCCGGGTGAACCCGATGAGGCAGGCCTTTACGCCGATGCGCGGGCTGCTCGAGGCTGGCTTGAGGCGCAGGGCATTGCGTCCGATGCGCAAATTCTGATCGGCTACTCGCTCGGCTCAGGGGTCGTGACCCAAATGGCATTGGAACGGCCACCAGCAGCCATGATTCTGATTTCGGCCTATACAAGTCTACCCGATGTTGTGGCGTACCGGTTTGGCGGCCTTGTACCTGCGATGCTGGTCAGTGATCGACTCGACACGGCCGCCAAGATTAAAAGAGTCCGTGCACCAATTCTGATCATGCACGACCAAGACGATAATTCGATTCCAGTGAGGCATGGCCAACATCTTGCCAAACTGGCCAAAGGATCAAAGTTTTTGCTGTTCGCGGGTCACGGCCATCAATTGGGTTTTGCTGCCGAGGCGCAGCAAGCAGGGCTGGTGTGGCTGGCCGATCTCGAACGGCGCTAAGCTAGAGCCACCTCCACACGCCCGCCGGCATTTCGATCAGCCAGCTGTGGGCCCAGGTGGCGACCAGCCATAGCGCGATTCCGCCGAGCCATTGCACGGTGCCGGCCTTGCCTAGCGCGCCCAGCCTAGGCAAGTAGCTGGTCCGCGCTTGCCAGCCGTGCCAGACCGATCCCATCAGCACGGCTTTCTTGCGGTCCTGCATGTGCGAGCCAACCAGCGCCAATATTGCCATGGCCAAGCTCAGCACGATCACCCTGGGTGTGGGGCTGACCAGCACGTGGGCGGCGCTCCACAACGCGAAGGACCACATCATCGGGTGGCGGGTCGAATGGAACACCCCGTGCGGGCCTTTGGTGGCCAGCGCCGCAGCGCCCGGTGCGGGCATAGCCGGATTGCCCTGGAACGATCCGACCAGCAGCACCGAGGCAAGCAACATCAGCAGTGTTGCGATGATCCACGGCCCCTTGGCCAGCCCATCCCACAATGGCGCGGCGGGGGGCACGGCGCGAAATGCCATGATCAGCCAGCCAAAGGCGGCGAAAGCAACCAGCGAATAGAGCGCCGGGAACGCTTTCTCTCCTGCAATCCGCACCAGTGGCGCGCGCAAGGGGTGCGAGAGGGCAAAGTGGCTGCCGACGAAGGCAGTGCTGGCGGCGATCAGGTTGGCAAGGGCGGTTTCCATGCGGCTTCCCCTATGTTGACGGCGTCAACATAGGTAGCAGATTGAAACCCGATGGCAACTGGAATCTTGTTTGGAGCCCTACCAGTCGTAAGCCTTGGGTAGGCTGCCTTCGCTGGGGGATTTGGCATAGCGGTCGCGCAGCCGGGTCTGGTGATCGCTCAGCGGTTGCTCGACCCCGTCGATGAACACCCGGGTCACCCCGGTTTGCAGTTCGAGCGGATCGCCATCCCAGATCACCACGTCGCCGACCCGGCCCGGGCGGAGTGACCCGATCCGGTCTCCCAGTCCGATGGCCTCGGCCGGGCCGGAGCTGATCGCGGCAAAGGCCTGATTCCAGGTCATCCCGCTGGCACCCGGCACCCGGTTCAGCGCAACCATGTTCCCGGCATATTGCGGCGCATAGCGCGGCTGGTCAAAGAACGCGCCAAGCGCAACCTTAACCCCGCCGGATTTCATCCGCCCGACGTTCGATTGTGTCGCGCCGAGCTGCTCAAAGCTGGCCGGCAGATCGTTGAGCGGAGTTGCCAGGACCGGCACGCCAACGCGGGCCAGTTCGCCCGCCACCATCCAGCCCTCGGTCGCTCCGACGATCACCAGCCGCAGCGCCGGGAACTCCTTCTTGAGGCCCAAAACCATCCGGATATCGGCGGCGCGTTCGACATGGACATAGAGCGGCTGCTTGCCGGATACCACCGCGATCAGCGCCTGGGCGTCGCGGCGGGTCAGTCGCACGTCGTCGCGCCGCGCGCCGGTGGGCGAAAGGCTCAACTCGCGGGCTTCGACCAGACTGTCATGCAGTTCGGCCCAAGCCGCCACCCGGCTGCCGCCGGCCCGGGCCGCGCCGGTTTCGCCCAGTTCGACATACTGGAATGCGCGCGGAATCATCACCGGATCGGGATCGGCCCCCAGATCGATTACCGCCCCCTGGCCGCCAAAGATCGCGCTGGTTCCAAGCGGCGCGATCGCCGCGCGGGTAACTCCGCCGGCCCGGCTGACCTTGATATGCTGGGCATCGGGATTGATCGCCTGGCTGAGATCGAGTCCGGCGCTGAACGGGCTCTTGCGGGCATCCGAATCATTGCTGTCATCAACCGCGCCGACATCGTAGAGTCCGATATCGGTCACCGCGACGACCAGCCCGGGTGTCACCCATTTGCCGCTGGCATCGATAGTGCGGACCCCGGCGGGAACGGCAACATTGCGGCCTGCCGCAACCACCTTGCCGTCCTGAATCAGCACGGTGCCGCCCTCGATCGGATCAGAGCCGTCACCGATCACCACCTTGCCGCCGGTGATCGCCACGCTCTGTGCCAGTGCCGGAGCGGCGCTGCAGGCGAGCAATGCGGTCAAGGCTGCTGCCAGATACCGGGCACTCACTTCACGTCTCCTTCACCAGGTTGGCCCAGCTCGAAATCGCTGACCGCGCGGCGCTTGCGGTCGGCACTGTCGAACAGCAATGCGCCATCGACCCAGACCTTTTCGGGGCGCGAATAGACGGACAGCGGATTGCCGTTCCACAGCACTACGTCACCGGCCTTACCCGGCTCGAGGCTGCCGGTCAGCTTGTCGATCCCGATCGCCTTGGCCGGGTTGAGCGTCAGCCAGCGGATCACCTCGGCATCGGGCGCGTCGATCCCGATCCGGCGGGCATCGCCCTGGGCCTTGGCGGCTTCCTGCGGCAGGCGCTGGATTCCGTTTTCGTCATCGGAATGGATCACCACGCAGGCGCCGGCCTTGTAGAGGATCCCGGCGTTTTCCGGGATCCCGTCATAGGCCTCCATCTTGAAGCCCCACCAGTCTGCCCAGACCGCGCTGCAGGTTCCGGCCGCAGCGAGCAGGTCGCCGATCTTATAGGCCTCTACCGCGTGGTGGAACGTGCTGACCTTGTAGCCGAATTCCTTGCCCATATCGAGCACGACGGCCATTTCATCGGCGCGGTAGCAGTGGTTCTGGATCAGAATCTCACCGTCTAGCACTCCGGCCAGGGTTTCCATCGCCAGGTCGCGGCTTTCCAGCTTTCCGGCCTTGCGCTTGGCCCGGTACTCGCTGGCCTTGATCCAGGTTTCGCGGTTGACTGCAAGATTGCCCATCCGGGTCGAAGGAGCGCGGCCCTTGGCACCGTATACCCGCTTGGGGTTTTCCCCGCAGGCCATCTTCAGGCTGTAGGGCGCGCCGGGGTACTTCATCCCCTGCATGGTCCGCGATGGCACGTTCTTCAGCACTACACCGCGGCCGCCCATCAGGTTGCCCGATCCAGGCAGAACCATCAAAGATGTAACCCCGCCATTGGCCATGGCCCGCGAAAAGCCCGGGTCCTGCGGCCAGACCGAATGTTCGGCCCAAACGTTGGGGGTGGTCGGGTTGGTCATTTCGTTGCCGTCTGAATGGGCGTCGACCCCGGGGCTGGGATAGTCGCCCAGATGGCTGTGGGCATCGATGATTCCGGGAGTGACGAACTTGCCGGTTCCGTCGATCCGCACCGCATCGCCCGGTATTTCGAGATCAACCATGCTCGCGGCAACCGCGGCAATCCTGCCATCACGGATCAGAACCACGCCGCCGTCAATCCTCTTGCCCGCGCCATCAAACACCGTTGCATTGGTGATCAGCGTGGCGTGCGAGGGATAGGGCCGATAGGTCGACGGATAAGGATCCTTGTTGAAATCGCGCGCAGCTTTCACCGCTGCGCTTTCTTCCTTTTTCTTGTCGCCCTTGTCCTTGGCCAGACCTGGCCCGGTCCCGCCGAGAACCAGAGCACAGGCCGCCGCCCCCAGCAGCCTCTTTCGCAGCCCCATCATCGGCCTATTCTCCCTTGGCTTCGGCGCGATCTTCCAGCGTGTCGAGGTGCATCCAGCCCTTGACCACCCGTGACAGCAACAGGACGATCACCGCGACGCCAATGCTGATCCAGCCGAACAGCTCGTAGATATCGAGCAGGCCCGCCTTGGTCATTTCGCCGTCATGGCCGCCGGTCGCCTCACCGATCTTGCCGGCCACGAAGTTGCCCACTGCGGTCATGTAGAACCAGGCGCCCATGATCAGCGAGGCCATGAAGCTTGGCGCGAGCCGGTTCATCGCCGAGAGTCCGACCGGGGAGAGGCACAGTTCGGCGGTGGTGGCGAAGAAGTAATAGGCGAAGACCAGCAAGACCGGGGTCATCGCCGCGATCCCGTAAGCCTCTGCGCCCCAGACCAGCACCAGGTTGGCGAAGCCCATCTGGAGCAGCGCCAGACCGAACTTGGCCGGGGCCGATGGATCCTTGCCGCGCTTGCCCAGCCACATCCACAGCGCAGCGAACAGCGGCGCGACGAGGATGATGATGATCGGGTTGATCGACTGGAACAGCGACGCCGGAACCCCGCCGCGATCGACGAACCGGTCGGTAAATAGGCTCATCGAACCGCCAGCCTGTTCGAACAGTCCCCAGAACAGCGGGTTGAGACTGATCAGGAACAGTATCGCGAACATCCGCTCGCGCGGCTCTTTGGGCAGTTTGAAGCTCTCGTAGAGCACGTAGCCGAGCAACGAGATGCCCGAGATGATCAGCAGGGTCTGGATCACGTTCTGATACTGGACCAGCGCCCAAATCACCGCGACCGCCGCAAAGCCGATCCCGTAGAGCGTCATTTCCTTGCTCTTCGTCAGCAAGGCAGGCGCTTCACCGGCCCCGTTGAGCGCGCCCTTGCCAAGCACGAAGACAACAAGACCGGCCAGCATGCCAATGCCCGCGAGACCGAATCCATAGCCCCAGCCAATCGTCTCACCGAGATACCCGACGAGGATCGTACCGATCGCCGCGCCCAGATTGATGCCCATGTAGAAAATCGTATAGGCTCCGTCGCGGCGGACATCGGTGAGCCTGTAGAGCTGCCCGACCATCACCGAGATATTGGCCTTGAGGAAACCCGAGCCAACGATGATGAAGGCCAAGGCCAGCCAGAACACGTTGATCGCGGGATCGCTTTGCCCGCCGGTACCCTCAACCGCCATCAGGCTGTGTCCCGCCGCGAGTAGCAGGCCGCCAAACAGCACTGCCTTGCGCTGACCAAGATATCGGTCGGCCAAATAGCCGCCGAGCACCGGGGTGATATAGACCAGGCTGGTATAGGCCCCATAGATCAGGTTGGCCTTTCCGTCAGCGAAAAGCCAGTGCTTGGTCAGATAGAAAATCAACAACGCCCGCATGCCGTAGTAGGAGAACCGCTCCCACATCTCGGCGAAGAACAGCATGTAGAGGCCCTTGGGGTGACCGCCGAACTCCGGCTCCTTCTGGATCGCGACCTTGGCGCCGATTGTCAGGAAAACCGCCAGCACGACCACAGCGATTGCCGCAATCCAATCGCCCTCGATCCACAAACTCATGTCTTTCATGAAATGCTCCCCACATGTCCTAAACCGCCCATCTCGACAGGCGACATCATGGCCCAGAACCTAGCCGGGATTTCGCGGCTGTGAAGCGAAATGTGCTGCAGTTGTAGCTTTATTGCGCGGACGAAAATGGGCCAATTTCCCTTGCCTGCCGCGCTGTATTATGGCACTGAGGCACCCATGGCCGATAACAGCAAACCCGTCTATCTCAAGCTCCGTGACAAGATCGCCGCAGCGATCATCGACGGGACCTATCCTGAAGGGGCGATGCTGCCTTCGGTCCGCGCCTTTGCCGCCGATCAGGGTGCCAACCCGCTGACCGTGGCCAAGGCCTATCAGCAGTTCCAGCTGGACGGTCTGGTCGAGGTACAGCGCGGAGTCGGAATGTTCGTTGCGCGCGGCGCGGCCGATAGTCTGCGCCGCAGTGAACGCGAAACCTTTCTGAGCCACGAATGGCCGGCGATCCGCCTGAGGATTCAGCGACTGGGCATTATGCCTGGCGAATTGCTCGCTGAAATTTCCTGATCCGCGACTACAATTGTCGATTGCGGAAGCCGCAGGGGTCTGGCACAACCTCCGCCGTGCAGTGCTGCTTGCACCGGGTCGGAAGCTGCGCCGCGCTTTTACCAATTCTTTGGGAAGGGTCACCCATGGTGGCCCGGGAAAGGCGTGTGTTATGATCCGATCCGAACTAGTGGCAGCCATTGCCCGTGAAAATCCTGGTCTTCGCATGGAAGAGGTCGAAAAGGTCGTCAGTACCTTTTTTGACGAGATTTCTGCAAGGCTGGCTGCTGGCGGCCGGGTAGAGTTGCGGGGCTTCGGTGCCTTTTCCACCCGCGCCCGCGAAGCGCGCAAGGGTCGCAACCCCCGGACCGGCGAAACCGTCAGCGTCCCAGGCAAGCGCGTGCCCTATTTCAAGCCCGGCAAGGAAATGCGCGCGCGGCTTAACGCTGATTGATGCGTTGACGGGATTGGCAAAGCCAATCCCTCGCGCAACACCAGCCCACTCCCCCTCCCGGCCACCCAGAACATAGGGTTACCCGATGGGTGGCCGGGAGGGGGAGTGGGCTGGTGTTGCAAGGCAGGGATGGATATCCCTGCCGCACCGCCGTAAGGCGGACAAAAGCGCGGACGTGGCGGAATGGTAGACGCCGGGGACTTAAAATCCCCTGATCTTTGATCGTGTGGGTTCGAGTCCCACCGTCCGCACCAGCCAGTTCGGGGTTTGCCCCTAGTCAGCGGTTGACCGCGTTTTTGCAGCCATAACCCTAGCACACCCGCTGCGCCGCAACGGCGCCAAAGGGAATGTGATGGATCCTGCCCCGCCAGTCTCGGATACCAAGCAGCCCGAGCGCCGCGGTGGCAAGCGCTATATCCTGATCCTGCGTGCCGCGAAACTGATCTGCGAAGCAGGCGAGTTCCTTTGCGTATTGCGCGACGTATCGGACAAGGGCCTCAAGGCGCGGCTGTTCCATCCACTGCCGCCTTGCGATGCCTACGAGATCGAGTTTGGCAGCGGCGAAATTTTCGCGGTCGAGCCGGTCTGGACCCGGGGCCGCGATACCGGATTCCGCTTTGCTGCCGGACCGATCGACGTTCAGGGCCTGCTGGCCGAAGCAGGGCCCTTTCCCAAGCGCAGCATCCGTTTGCGGATCGCCGAGGAACTGCCGGTGCGGCTGCGCTTCGATCATCGCGAACTGACCGGATGGGTGCTCGATATCTCGCAGCACGGCGCGCAGATCGAGCTTCCTGCGGCGCTGCCGATTGGTCAGCAGCTAAGGATCGAGGCGCGCGGCCTGCCGGTGCTGCACGGCCGGGTCCGTTGGCGCCGCGCGGCCCGGCACGGGGTCGTGTTCCAGGAGGGTTTCCGGCTCGATGAACTGGCCCAGCTGACTGCGGACATGCAGATCGGGGTCGCAAAGCCGCTCGCGCTGGTGCCGAGCAGCGCAAAGGCCGGACGGCATTAACTATCGATTAGGCATTTTCCTTCACTTGTGGCGGCGCACACAGACTGGGGGCAAAATGACGATTTCCGGCTTCTCCGGCGCAGAGAATTCCGCGCCGAACCGCGAAAAACAGGTCGATGTGGCGATCATCGGGGCGGGGCCGGCCGGGCTGACCGCCGGTTACCTTTTGACCAAGGCCGGGCTTTCGGTCGCGGTGATCGAGAAAGACGCCACCTATGTCGGCGGGATCAGCCGCACGGTCGAAGTCGATGGTTACCGCTTCGACATCGGCGGACACCGCTTCTTCTCGAAGTCACAGCAGGTGGTCGAGCTGTGGAATGAGATCCTGCCCGACGATTTCATCGAGCGTCCGCGGATGAGCCGGATCTATTACGAGGGCAAATTCTATTCCTACCCGCTGCGTGCCTTCGAGGCGCTGTGGAACCTCGGAATCGTGCGCAGTACGCTGTGCATGGCGAGCTTCGCCAAGGCCAAGGTCTTCCCCAACCAGCGGATCAAGAGCTTCGAGGACTGGACCGTCAACGCCTTTGGCTGGAAGCTCTATGCGATCTTTTTCAAGACCTATACCGAGAAGGTCTGGGGCATGCCCTGCGACGAGATGAGCGCCGATTGGGCGGCCCAGCGGATCAAGGGCCTGTCGTTGTGGGGCGCAGTGGTCGACGGGCTGAAGCGCAGCCTGGGGCTCAACAAGGTTCCCAACGACGGAATGCAGACCAAGACTCTACTCGAAAGCTTCCGCTATCCGCGGCTTGGCCCCGGCATGATGTGGGACGCCGCGCGCGACCGGATCGTGGAGAGCGGCAAGGGCGAAGTTCTGATGGGCCACGCGCTCAAGCAGCTCGCCAGCGACGGCCAGGGCGGCTGGCGCATGACCGCAAGCCACGATCAGGGCGAAACCGTGATCAAGGCCCGCCATGCGATCAGCTCCGCCCCGATGCGCGAACTCGCCGCGCGGCTGCACCCGCTGCCGGCAACAAGCCTCAATGCCAAACAGCTCAAGTACCGGGACTTTCTGACCGTCGCGCTCAAGATCCGCAGCGACGACCTGTTCCCTGACAACTGGATCTACATCCATGATTCGAAGGTCAAGGTTGGCCGGATCCAGAACTTCCGCTCGTGGTCACCCGAAATGGTCCCCGAGGAAGGCGTGGCCTGCGTCGGCCTCGAATACTTCTGCTTCGAAGGCGACGGACTGTGGTCGATGGCCGATGACGAGCTGATCGCGCTCGCCACACGTGAGCTGGCGCAGCTTGGGCTGGTTTCGGCCGAGCAGGTGTTTGGCGGAGCGGTCGTACGTCAGGAAAAGGCCTATCCGGTCTATGACGAAGACTACGCCAGCCACGTTGCCGCGATGCGCGGCGAACTGGAAGAGCGGCATCCGACGCTGCACCTGGTCGGGCGCAACGGGATGCACCGCTACAACAACCAGGACCACGCGATGATGACCGCGATGCTCACGGTCGAGAACATACTGGCCGAAGCCCGCGTTTACGACGTGTGGGCCGTCAACGAGGATGCCGAATATCATGAAGCTGGCAGCGAAGGTGCCGAACTCGATCTGGCCGCACGCCGCGCGCCGAGCGAGGATCAGGCAGCTGCGTTGGCATCGGTTCGCGCGGTCCCGGAACGGATTGCAGCAGACAAGAAGCGCGACGCGGCCTGACGCCATGCTGCGCCGCGCATTCGACTTCGTATTTCTGCGTTACATCGCAGCCAGTGCGCTGGCGCTGGCGATAGACATGGGCACTTTCCTTGCACTGCTGGCGCTGGGCGTCGCTGCCGCACCGGCAGCAGCGCTGGGCTATGCCCTGGGCATTGTCGCCCATTGGCTCGCCTCAAGCCGGGCGGTTTTCAGTGCTGGAGTGGCCAAGCGCGGCCCGGAACGCCGCCGCCAGAAGGCAATGTTCGTCGGCTCGGCCTTGGCCGGGCTGGCGCTGACCACCGCAATTGTTGGCGCGGGCAGCGCGCTTGGGCTGGACCCGCGGCTCGCCAAACTCTTCGCGATCGGCGCCAGCTTTTCCCTAACCTGGCTGCTGCGCGAACGGGTGGTATTCCGCCCGGCCGCGGCGACCTGATGCTTAGCGAGCGTCGCCGACCCGCCTTGACGGCCGATCTGCTAAGGCAGGTCGGCCTTGTCTGGCTGCTGGTCTCGGCGATTTTCCTGGCCGTGAAATGGCCAGCGATCGCGGCGCTGCAACTGCCCGATGCCGATGATACCCTGCGGCTGGTCCAGCTGCGCGACCTTATCGCCGGGCAGGGCTGGTTCGATCTTCACCAGTACCGGATCGATCCCGCCAATGGCGGCGTGCTGATGCATTGGTCACGGCTGGTCGATGCGCCGCTGTGGCTGGCCCATTCCGCGTTGGAGCCGCTGCTCGGCCCCGATCTGGCCGAGCGGGCCACGCTGGTAATCGTACCGCTGATTACGCTGGGGGCGGCGCTGCTGCTGGTCGGTCGCCTCGCCTGGCGCCTGCTCGGCGAAGAAACGGTATTCTGGGCCTGCCTGGTCTTTGTATTGTCCTCGGCAGTCGCCGGACAGATCCAGCCGCTGCGGATTGACCATCACGGCTGGCAGATCGCTTGTTTGCTCGCCGCGCTCAATGGCCTGGCCGCGCGTGACGAACGCACCGGCGGGCGAGTGGCCGGGATCGCATTGGGCCTCGGCGTGACGATCAGCCTTGAACTGCTGCCGGTGGCGGCTTTGTTTGGCGCGGTCCTCGCCTTGCGCTGGCTGCGCGATCCCAAAGCTCAGAAGCTGTGTCTGCACTTTCTTCGCGCGCTGGCGCTGACCGGAATTGCCGCCTTTGCCGCGACCCGGGGCTGGGCCGATCTGGTGAGCCATTGCGACACGCTCTCGCCCGCCTACCTAGCGGGGCTCTCGGTTGCGGCCTTTGGCATGACCTTGCTGTCGCTCACCGGGAATGTCCCGCGCCCGGCGCTGGCGATGGGCATGGCGGCCTGCGCCGCAACTGCCCTTACCGCAGTTCTGGCGCTGGCCCCGCAGTGTTCGTCGGGTCCGTTTGTCGCGCTTGATCCGCTGGTTCAGCAGTTCTGGTACGCTAATGTCCGCGAAGGGATGCCGGTCTGGCGACAGGACTTCGCAGTGATGCTCAAACTGATCGTCCCGCCGCTGGCCGGATTGTGGGCCGCGATCTTGCTGTGGCGACGCAGCGCGAACTGGCTGGCGCGGTTTTGGGGGGAATATGCCCTGATCGCCGCAGGCACGTTGCTGCTGGCGCTGCTGGTCAGCCGCTCGGCCGCTTTTGCCGCCGCACTTGGGGCGGTACCGCTTGGCTGGATGCTGCGCGATTGGCGGCGCAAAGTGCAGAACAGTAACAGGTCAGGGCGCCGCGTGGCGGCGCTGGCCGCTTCGGCGCTGATCCTGATTCCCGATTTTCCGCTCGCCGTGGCGCGTCTGGTCAGCCCGGCTCATGCAGCTTCGGGCGGCTCGGCGCAGGTCGCATGCGATATGACAGCCGCTGCTATCACGCTGGACAAGCTGGCCCCGTCCACGGTCTTCGCCCCGATCGACAACGGACCGATGCTGTTGCTTCATACGCGCCACAGCGTGGTCGCTACTGCTCACCACCGCGCCGCTTCAGCGCTGCACGACACGATTGGCGCTTTCCTGGCCAATCCGTCCGCGGCCGAAGCGATCGTCCGCCGCCATGGCGCCAGCTATGTCGCGATCTGCCCCGGGTTGGCCGAAGCCGAGATCTATCGTCAGGCCGCACCGCATGGGCTGATGGCCCAGCTAACCAAGCGCGAAACGCCTGCCTGGCTGGCACCAGTGGCCATGCCACAGGACAGCAGGCTGCTGCTGTGGGAAGTCCTGCCGCCCGGTCAGGTCGGGACGAAGACCATAGCGTCACCGTTCATGCAGTAACGCTTGCCGGTGGGCTTCGGCCCGTCGTTGAAGACATGGCCCAGGTGACCGCCGCAGCGGGCACAGTGGACTTCGGTGCGGGCATAGCCGGTCTCGAAATCGACCGATGTAGCAGTGGCTTTGGGAAGAACCTGCCAGAAGCTGGGCCAGCCGGTGCCGCTTTCGTACTTGGCACTGCTTGAATAGAGCGGATTGCCGCAGCCTGCACAGGCAAAGGTGCCGCGCCGCTTTTCCTTTAGCAGCGGTGAGGTTCCGGGAACCTCAGTGCCCTTCTTGCGCAGGATCGCATACTGCTCGGCGGTCAGCCGCTTGCGCCATTCGGCATCGCTGAACTGGACCGGATAGGCCTTGGCCTCGGCGCGCGATCCACAGGCGGCGAGCGCTGGGAAAGCGGCCGTAAAACTCAGCCAGCCTAGCAGGCGGCGGCGCGATGTAGGGCAATGCTGGTCCATGGGTACGGTCTTTCTATCTGCTATACCCAATACGCGGCAGAAGCCTGAAAGGTTGCACCGCGATGGTCAGAACTTTTCCAGCGTCACGTCCATCCGGCGGAACCCATGCACGAAGTTGGCGCGCACCCGCTCAACCTTGCCGGAGACGTTCACACGCATCCGGCGCCTGTGCATTTCTTCCATCAGGATCTTGAGCTGCAGTTCGGCCAGCCGCGCGCCGACGCAGCGGTGGATGCCATAGCCGAACGACAAATGGCGGCGGGCATTTTCGCGGTTCAGGATCACCCGGTCGGCGTCATCGAACACTTCTTCATCGCGGTTGGCCGAGATGTACCACAGGATCAGCTTGTCGCCCTTCTTGATCTGGTGGCCAAACAATTCGGTATCGGCGGTGGCGCTGCGGCGCATGTGGGCCAGCGGAGTCTGGAACCGGATGATCTCCTGAACCGCGTTGGGGATCACCGAAGGATCGCTTTCGAACAGCGCGCGCTGATCCGGGAAGCTGTGCAGGCCGTGGATGATGCCAGACATCGTGTTGCGGGTGGTATCGTTGCCGCCGACGATCAGCAGGATCAGGTTGCCCATGAAGGTCTGCGGGCTCATGTCCTTCATCGCGTCCGAATGGATCATCATCGAGATCAGGTCGCGCTGCGGCGGCTTGCCCATCCGGTCGATCCACAGCGTCTTGAAGTACTGCGCCATCTCCTGGAAGATTTCCCAGCGAGTATCGTTAAGTTCGCGCGCGAAGCTCAGCTCGACATCGCCGGCCCAGTCGGACCAGAAGGTCAGCAAACGGCGGTCTTCCCACGGAAAGCCGAACAGTATCGCCAGCATGCCGGTGGTCAGTTCAACCGAAACCTTGTCGACCCAGTCGAATTCCTCGCCGAACGGCAAGGTATCGAGTGTCGCGGCGGTTCGCTCGCGGACTTCAGTGGCGAATTTCTCGATCTCGCCGGGGGTGAAGGCCGGGGCGACGGTGCGGCGCTGTCCGGTATGTTCGGGGCGGTCCATCGCAATGAACATCGGCAGGCGGCGTTCGGCCAGCTGCTCAGGGGTTACGTCCTTGGGCGGCTCGGTAATTGTGATCCCGCCCTTGTCCCACGAAGAGGAGTAGAGTTCTGGCAGCGCCTCAACATGTTGGATCGCCTTGGAGCTGGTGACGTTCCAGTAGGCACCGTAAGGCGATTCGGGGACGTAGTTGACCGGTTCCTTCGCGCGCATTTCGGCGAAAATCGGCTGCCAGCGGTCCTCGACATAAATATCGCTGCGCGAAACGTCCCAGGGGTGGGTGTGGACTGGCAGCTCCTGCCCGTGATCCTTGAGCCAGGCTTCGAAAGCTTCAGTTGCGGTGGGCGAAGTCCGGTACACGAACTTCTCGGGGGCTGCTGCCAGGGTTGCCATCTTTGTCTCTCCACTGCCCGCGTCTGCAAATGCGTTGCGCGGAGAGACTTATCCCGCCCAACTTACCGAAATGTCAATAGCGGCTCGGTGAACCGCCTGAAATGCCTGTCAGGCGGGCGCGCGGCGGAACAGGCCGCGCTTGGTGGTTCCTGCCGGGCCGCTTTGCATCACCCGCTTCTTGAACATCGCAGCCCCGCCGCGGACCAGCAAGGCGACGCACAGGCCCTGCCAGGCGATCGCCGCCGCGTGCAGCCACAAGCCGTCATGCTGCGCTGCGCGGGCCAGCATGGTGAAGGGCGACGAGAACGGCACCACCATGGCGGCCTTTTCAACCCAGGTACCCGGCATGGCCATCGCGAAATTGGCAAAGAAGAAGTTCAGCAGCTGCAGCATGGTGACCGGCATCGACAGGGTCTGCACTTCGCGAACCGTGGTGGCGAGCGAACCGATCGCGAGGAAGATCGAGCCCAGCACCAGATAGCCCATCGCGAAATAGATCACCCCCAGCCCGAAGAAAGCCGGCCAACCGACCGCCGGGGCGGGATAGTCGCTCAATCCGTTGCCGGCGCTGATCCACAAGGATCCGCCGACCAATGCCCAGACCGTGATTCCGACAAAGGAAATCGCCAGCATCGCGAACAGCTTACCCAGGAACACCGCATCCATCGGGATTGCGGCGGCCAGCACTTCGATGATCTTGTTGCCCTTTTCCTCGACCAGATTGGACAGCACCATCCCGGCCAGGATCATCATCAGCATGAATAGCACGGTTTGGCCGATCTGCGCGGTCGAACGCTGCCCCTGGGTCTTGTCTGCGGTCGATGTGGCAATGCCGGACAGCGCCACCTCCGGAAAGTCGGTCGGCCCGCGCTGCAATGCCTGGGCGGTCAGCAGGGCCACTCGCCCTTGCCAGTCGGCGATACGCTCGTCCGGGCCGGTCAGGACAGGGCGCTCCAGCGTCCCGCTTACGATCGCGGCCAGATTGGCGCGGTTGGACTTCATTTCGGTCAGCGGATCGAAGGCTTCGCCCGGCTGCAGCCTGCGGACCACGACCAAAGCAGGCATCGCCGGACCGAGCCGGGGAGCCAGCACCTGCTGGGCGCGGACCAGCGCGTCGGCATCGGCGGCGCTCATCGCTACTCCCAGTTCGGGGCGGCTGGCGTTCTGCCGGACCTGCTGGCCGACGCCCCCGGCCACGTACATCAGCGCCATCATGAACAGCGGACCGAGCAGGAAGAAGATGAAGCTGCGCGAAAACAGGATTGCGGTGAAATCGCGGCGGGCGACAACAAAGGCCGCAGCAAGCGTTGAGAGTCGGCCGGTGTGGGTTTGTTCGCTCACCGCCGGAACTCCTCTTTCTCTTCTTCAAGCGCCCGTGCCGCAGCCTCGCCGGCGATCGCCACGAAGGCATCGTGCAGCCCGGCTCGCTCGATCGACAGCGAGAGGATACCCGCCTCGCCCTCAATCAGCGCGCGCAGCAGCGGCTCGATCCCGCTTTCGGGCAGGCTGAAATACCAGAAGCTCCCCTCATGCCGGGCATCTGCCGGCAGGGCGCTGCGCCATGGGCCATCACTGGCCCGAGTTTCGAGCCGCACTTGCGGCCGGATCCGGTCGCGCGCCGCATCGACCGGGCCGGCGAAGGGCACCTTGCCGCCGGCGATGATCGCCACCGCGTCGCACAGCCGTTCGGCATGGGCGATAACGTGGGTTGAAAAGATCACGGTCGTACCCTTTTCGGCAAGCGTGCGGATCATCCGTTCAAGCTTGCCCTGGTTGAGCGCGTCGAGCCCGGAGAAGGGCTCATCGAACACCACCAGCCGGGGATTGTGGACCAGGGTGCCAAGCAGCTGGACCTGCTGGGCCATGCCCTTGGACAGCTGGCGGATCTGTCGGTCAATCGCATAGCCGAGGCCGTGCTCTTCCAGCAGTTCCTTGCCGCGTCGCCGTCCTTCGGCCAGCGGCAAGCCGCGCAAGGCGCCAAGGAAGGCGATCGCCTCAAAGGCCTTCATCGAGGGATAGAGTCCGCGCTCTTCGGGCAGATAGCCCACAGTGTGCGCCACTTCGTGCGGGCGGTCGGTGCCGAGCAGGCGGCGCACCCCGGCATCCGGATCAATGATCCCCAGCAGCATTCGCAGCGTTGTGGTCTTGCCCGCGCCGTTGGGTCCCAGGATCCCGTAGATCGCCCCTTCGGGCACGGTCAGGTCAACTCCGTCAACCGCGGTGAAGCCGTCAAACCGCTTGACCAGCCCGCAAGCTTCGATCGCCAGCGGCCGCCCTGCCGCTTGCGGCGCGTTGCTCGTCATCGGTTGATCCCCTAGCTTCATCTTGCAGCGGCACTATGGAGTGCTTGTGAACAGGAGCAACAGCAAGTTTGGTTAACGCACCGGAAACTGCAAGGCTCAAGCACGATCTCGCCCTGGAGGCGCGGCGGCTGGGCTTTGTTGCCTGCGGGATTGCCCCGGCAGGTGAAGACCCGCTGCGCACCGCCCGGCTTGAGCAATGGCTGGGCGAGGGCAGCCACGGCGCGATGGAGTGGATGGAAACGCGGCTTGATCATCGCCGCAGCCCCCAGGGTTTGTGGGGCGAGGCGCGCAGCGTTATCGCCCTTGGGATGAGCTATGCTCCTGCCAGCAATCCCATGGCGCTTGAGGCCCATCCCGATCGGGCGCGGATCTCGGTCTATGCCCAGGGGCGCGACTATCACGATACGGTCAAGAAGGCGCTCAAGACGCTGGCCCGCTGGCTGGTCGCTGAAGCGCACAAGCGCGGTTTGGGCGAGGCTGGAGTGAAGGTCTTTGTCGATACCGCGCCGGTGATGGAAAAGCCGCTCGGTGCTGCCGCAGGGCTTGGCTGGCAAGGCAAACACACCAATCTGGTCAGCCAAAACCATGGCTCGTGGCTGTTTCTGGGGTCAATCTACACCACGCTGGAACTGGAACCCGACCCGACTGGTCCGGATCGCTGCGGATCGTGCAGTGCCTGTCAGGCGGCTTGCCCGACCAAAGCTTTCCCCACGCCCTACCGGCTCGATGCCCGGCGCTGTATTTCCTATCTGACGATCGAGTTGAAGGACGCGATCCCGCTCGAATTCCGCAAGGCGCTCGGCAACCGGATCTACGGCTGCGACGATTGCCTGGCGGTTTGCCCGTGGAACAAGTTTGCGCAAAGCGCCCAGGCGATGCAGGCCTTCCTGCCCCGCGCGGAGCTGGCCGCGCCTCGTCTGGCCGAGCTGCTTGCGCTGGATGATGCAGGCTTTCGCAACCTGTTCTCTGGCTCCCCGATCAAGCGGATCGGGCGCAACCGGTTCATCCGGAACTGCCTCTACGCGGCGGGTAATAGCGGGGATGGCGAGCTGGCGGGGCCGGTCAGGGACCTGCTCGAAGACCCCGATCCCGTCGTTGCAGAAGCTGCGCGCTGGGCCATGGCCCAGCTCTAACGCCCCAGCAAATTGCGCGCCTGGCTGGCCAGCTGGGCCAGCATCGCCGGAGCGACTGGCGCAGCGGCCTGGGCGCGGGCGATGACGCGGCGGAACTGGGTTATCCCTTCTGCCTGATGATCGGCCCAGCCGGTTACAGCTGCGCTTGCATCCCCTTTCCGACCCATTTTGCGGCGCAGGAAATCGAGCCGCATTTGCTGGAAATCGCGCGCCAGGCCGTTGACCAGCAAACGTTCCCACGGGTCCGATGGGCTCATCCGCGCGGCGGTCTGCTGGGCCCAGTCGAGCCCCATTCGCGCGCCGAGATCAGCGAAGGCCGACGTGATGGCCCGGGCCGGACTGCCGTTTTCGCGGGCCAGTCTGGCGATCCCGATTGCGCCATCCAGGTCCTGCAATTTTGCGATCATGGCCGCCTCCTCGACCGGGGCACCAGCTTCGGCCAGCTGGGTCCGCATCCGGCCGGACTGAGCGCGGATCTCGCCAGAGAGCAACGCTTCGGTGTCGCGGCTGAGCTCGCTCACGCCGCCTTGCAATTCGGCAACCAGCTTGGACGGTTCGCAGGTGTGCCCGCCGACGCGGAGCAGGTCAGCGATGTGGTCCGAAAGAGCGGCAGCGGCGCGATCGAACAGAGTGATGCGAGCGGTTTCGCTCATCGCCGCAGTTTCGATCCGCTGCCACACCGTGCTCATTTCGAACAGGCGCTCGGCCGCGACGAATGCCGCAACGACCTGGGCCAGACTGGCGCCCTCCTCTTCGGCCAGTTCAAACGGGTGGATCAGGCCAAGCCGGTTGATCATGCGATTGGACAGCTTGGTGGCGATGATCTCGCGCCGCAGCCGGTGATCAAGAATGTCGCGTTTGAATTTTCCGCGCATCGGCACAGGGAAAGCGGCGAGCAGATCATCGGCAAGTCCCGGATCGTCAGGCAGGGGCGAAGCCTCGATCGCGGCCTGCAGGGCCAGCTTTGCGCTCGACAGCAATACTGCCAGTTCCGGCCGGGTCAGACCATGCCCATCAGCGGCGCGGCGGACATAGACTTCGCCGTCGGCCAAACCTTCGGTCTTGCGGTCAAGCTGGCCCAGCGCCTCAAGCGTTTCGATCAGCCGCAAGTGCGACGCGGTGGATGGGGCACCGCCGGCTTCGGCGATTGACAGGGCAAGAGCCTGCAGCCGGTTGTCTTCCAGCACGATCTCGGAAACTTCATCGGTCATGCTCGACAGCAGCTTAACCCGGGCTGGCTCGGTCAGCCGCCCCGCACGCTTCGCGGCGGCCAGCGCGATCTTGATGTTGACTTCGTTGTCGCTGCAATCGACCCCAGCCGAATTGTCGATGAAATCGGTGTTGACCCGGCCGCCGATCCCGTTCTTGGCGTGAAGCGCGAATTCGATCCGCCCGGCCTGGGTTGTGCCCAGATTGGCGCCTTCACCAATTACCTTGCAGCGCAGGTCTGCGCCGTCGATCCGCAAGGCATCGTTGGCCGGATCGCCGACCTGCACGTTGTTTTCGGCGCTGCTCTTCACATAGGTACCGATCCCGCCAAACCACAGCAGATCGACCTGGCTCTTGAGGATCGCGGTGATCAGGCTGTCAGGATCGATTGCCTCCGCCTCGATCTCCAGCAGCGCGCGCACTTCCTTGCTCAGCGGGATTTCCTTGGCGCTGCGGGGGAAGACCCCGCCGCCTTTCGAAATCAGCTTCTTGTCATAGTCTTCCCAACTCGATCGCAGCAACGCGAACATCCGGGTGCGCTCCTTCCAGCTCTTGGCCGGATCAGGATCGGGATCGAGGAAGATGTGTCGGTGATCGAAAGCCGCGACCAATTTGATCGCCTGGCTGAGCAGCATGCCGTTGCCGAACACGTCGCCCGACATATCGCCGCAGCCGGCCACCAAGACCGGTTCGCGCTGCACGTCGACACCCATTTCCAGGAAGTGTCGCCGGACCGAGAGCCAGGCTCCCTTGGCGGTGATTCCCATCGCCTTGTGGTCATAGCCCTTGGAACCGCCGCTGGCGAAAGCATCATCGAGCCAGAAATCGTGTTCTTCAGCGATGGCATTGGCGGTGTCCGAGAAAGTCGCGGTGCCCTTGTCGGCGGCAACCACGAAATAGGGGTCTTCCCCGTCGCGGATCGTCACGCTCGCAAGATGAACAACCTTTCCTCCCAGAATGTTGTCGGTGATCGACAACAGCGTGCGGATGAACAGCTTGTAGCTTTCCTTGCCTTCGGTCAGCCAGCCGTCACGGTCGCGTGCGGGATCGGGCAACTGCTTGGGATAGAACCCGCCCTTGGCCCCGGCTGGCACGATTACCGCATTCTTGACCTTCTGGGCCTTCATCAGCCCAAGGACCTCGGTGCGGAAGTCGTCGCGCCGGTCGGACCAGCGCAGCCCGCCGCGCGCGACCGGGCCGGACCGCAGGTGAATTCCTTCGACCCGGCGCGAATAGACAAAGATCTCGCGCCACGGCAACGGCTTGGGCAGGCCCGGAATAGCTGCGGAATCGAGCTTGAAGGCCAGCGCCGCCTGTCCGGCCGGAGCGAAGGCGTTGGTGCGCAGACAGGCTTCGACCACCGCCCGGAATTGCCGCAGCAGGCGGTCGTCGTTGATCGCCTTGACCTGGGCAAGCCCGGCCCGGATCGCGTCCTGCGCAGATGCTTCGGCCTTGGTGCGATCACCCTTGAACTGGGGATCGTGGCGCGCCACGAACAGCGCGATCAGTCCGCGGGTCACTTCGGGTGCGTTTTGCAGCGCATCGACCGCGGTTGGCACCGAATAGTTGAGACCGGCCTGGCGCAGATAGCGGTACCAGGCGCGCAGCCAGTTGGCTTCGCCCGCGCTTAGCGCGGCGGCGGTAATCAGCCGGTTGAACGGATCGTCTTCCGCCGCACCGTTGAGCACGTCGCCAATCGCGCCCTCAACTCCGCCCGCCCGCGCCAGCAGGTCCGTGGGATCAAGCCCGGCCGGTGCGGCCAAGAGGAAATCGTGGATCGTGCCAAGCCGCCCTTGGTCGAGCTCGGTTGGCGTGTCCTCGATCACCCGGAAGCCGAAATTCTCCAGCGCCGGTACCGCGTCGGACAGCGCCAGCGAGCCGGTCCGCTGGTAAAGCTTGAGCCGCAGAGCTTCTGCGGCATCGCCGGCCATAAGATGCAGGCGAGCATCGCGCAGCGGACCCGCTTCGCCGTCTCCGGCAATCCGCCGTAAGCGGGCAATGTCCAGCGCTGCTTCGCTCGCGCCATAAGCGGTGCGGTAGGCCAGCGGAAAGGCCTCGGCATAACGGCCGGCAATGGCGGCGGCCCGCGAGGGTTCCTCGCTCGCAGCGATTTCGGCCTCGACCGCATCGGACCAGCCACGCAGCATCAACTTGAGCTGGGCATCAAGCTTTGCTTCGTCGGGCAGACCGGCCACTTCGGGCAGATCGAGAACCACCCGTATCAGAGCGAGTTGACCTTCGATTTCAGTGCTCCAGTCAAGCACCGGGGCGCCTGCGGCTTCGACCAGCATCGACTGGACCTGCTGCCGGGTCGCGGTCGACATCGCGTCACGCGGAACCCAGACAAAGGCGAACAGGTGGCGCTGCAGCGGAGCGCAGACCAGGGCCAGCTTGGGCCGCGGTCGGTCGGTCAGGCTCATGCTGGCCGTGGCGATCCGCTCGATTTCGGACTCGCTGAAGCTGACCATCAAGTCGTGCGGCAGGGTGGTCAGCGCATGTGCCAAGGCCTTGCCGGCGTGGCCCTGCGGGGAGAAGCCAAAACGATTGCCAAGGTCAACCAGGGTCGAACGCAGCCGTGGGACCTGGGTCGGAGACGCAGCCAGCGCAGCGCTGGTCCAGATCCCGGCGTGGACCGAAAGCGCGGCAACCCGGCCTTTGTCGATCACCGGCAGGATAAACAGATCAAGCGGCGTGCGGCGATGCACTTGACTGGTCTGGTTTGATTTGACCACCAGCGGCACCCGCGCGCCCTTTTGTCCGTCGAACCAGGCGAAAGCGCGGTCGTATGAAATCGGGCCGAGCAGGGCCTTGGCGCTCTTGCGGCAAATGCCGAGCGCGCCGCTCTGGCTACCGTCGCGCTGGCGAGTGACATGGCCCAGCTGGGTCAGCATTCCATCCTTGAACCACCGCAGCAGCGCAGCACCTTCGCTGTCGGGACAGATCTCGGCATCGGCGCCCATCACGTCCTGCATCTTCGGCCAGTCCTGAACCGCGGCGCGGACATCAGCTAGGGCCGAATCCAGCGCTTGCTGCAGTGCACGACGTTGGCGTGCATCGGCCCGGCTGGTTTCCAGATAGACCATCGATTCACGCTTTTCGCCGGCGGCATCGCCTGCGACGATTTCGCCCAACTTGCCTTTGGCATCGCGGCGCACTGGCAATACCGGGTGGATCAGCCGGTCGATTGCCAAACCGTGGGCGGCAATGGTCGAAGCGATCGAATCGACCAGGAACGGCATGTCATCGTTGATCAGGGCCAGCCGCATGAAGCGCTCACCGGCCGCACCCGAAACCGATTCAATCGCAATGGTCGAGGAACCGGGTGTGCGCTCGGCAGCTGCGGCGATGGTGAATTCGGCGGCCTGGGCCAGCCCGTCGCCCAAAAAGGGCGCATCGCCCGGCAGCATGGCATCCGCCAGCCGCTGGGCCAGGGCTTTGGCGAGTGATTTGGCCGGGGCGGACTTCGGACTCATCGCGGGCAAGCTCCTCGGCGGGCGCGGCCGCCATTCCTGCGTGTTATATTATTGCTGTTGTGTGCAGCATTTTTACGCACCCTAGTCCAAAGAGGTCTCAATCGCAACTACCTTGCCGCTAAGGAAATAGGCCTAGGCCAAGGCCTTGGCGGTCAATTCGAGCGAGCGGCGACGCATGGCAGGATCGTAAGTTGCGCCGGATACGATGATTTCATCTGCCTTGGTCCGCTCGATGAAGCGAGCAATGTCGGCGCGCACCTTTTCGGGCGATCCGACTGCGCTGGCCTGGCGCATGTGCTCCAGCATGGCGAGCTGTCCTGGCGGCAAGCTTTGCCGGTAACCCGGAACCGGTGGCTTCAGCCGGCCCGGAGTGCCGCTGCGCAGTGCAACGAAGCTCTGGTCCATTGAGGTGCCGAGCAGCGCAGCTTCCTCGTCATCCTCGGCGGCGATCACGGTCATTGCCGCCATAACATGCGGACGCTCCAGACCGGGCGAAGGGCGAAATTGTCGGCGGTAAACTTCCAGCGCCTGATCAAGGTAGTCCGGCGCGAAGTGCGATGCGAAAGCATAGGGCAGCCCCAGCGCGGCGGCGAGCTGCGCGCCGAACAGACTGGAGCCGAGCATCCACAGTTCGGCCCGGGCGCCTAACCCCGGCGTGGCCCGGATCGGCAGCTCAGCATCGCCGGTCAGCAGCGCGCGCAGCTCGACGACGTCTTGCGGAAAGTATTCGGCCGCGCGCGGCAGGTCCTTGCGCAGAGCCTGGCCGAACCGGGGATCGGCCCCGGGGGCACGGCCCAGCCCCAGGTCGATCCGTCCGGGGAACAGCGCATCAAGCGTACCGAACTGCTCGGCGATCACGAAGGGATTGTGGTTGGGCAGCATTATCCCGCCCGAACCGATCCGGATCGCCGATGTGACATGGCCGATATGGGCCAGAACCACCGCAGTTGCGCCGCCGGCCAAGCCGTCCATCGCGTGATGCTCAGCCACCCAGAAGCGTTTGTAGCCATTTGCTTCGGCAGTCTGCGCCAGCGCCGCAGCATCGCCGAGCGCCTCGCTCACCGTGCCACCTTCGCGCACGGTCACCAGATCGAGAACTGAAAGGTCAATCACCGGCCAGAGGGTGCGTCGATCTGCCCCAGTTGGTCAAGGTATCCGCGGGCGATTTTCGCCGTCTCGCTGTCGGGCGCGGCGCGGATTACGGATTCCCAGCTCTTTCGCGCCGCGGCATCGCGCCCGGCCAGCACTGCGATGACCCCAGCTTCGAGCCCGATTTCAGGGTCAACCGGCATCAGTTCGGCAGCGCGCTCGATTTGCCGCTGGGCTTCGCTGAGCTTGCCCTGACGGCGCGCCAGCGTGGCGGAAAGCAGCCAGGCCTGGGCGCTGGATGGAAGCGCACCACGCGCCTCCGCCAGCGCGGCAGCAGCTTCTTCTGGACGGCCAAGCGCCACCAGCGCGCGGGCCCGATCAATTGCGATCGCGCCGCGCAGCTTGGTGTCGCCGGTCTTGTCGGCATCACCGCGGGCGGCCTCAAGCGCGGCCAGCGCCGCAGCGGCATCACCGACGGCGAGGTGGGCATTGCCGCCGAGTGCGCCAAGCCGCCCGCGCTCGGCCAGGTCGGTCACCGGGGTATCCTCGCGTGCCGAGAGGAACAGCGTGGCCGCCTCGGCCCAGCCATCTAGCCGGGTCAGGGCCATTGCCTGGCACTGTCTGGCCCCGGCCCGTTCGCGCATGGTCTTGGCGGCGGCGAGCCAGTTCTGCGCCACCTCATTTGCATCGGCCGGGCGGGCCATAGCCAGATCGAGGCATTCGCGAAGCTGCGCTTCAAACGGATCAGCTCCTGCAGCTTTGGCCGCGGCGGCATCCTTCTTTCTGGGGATTTGCAGTGGGGCCTGGGGCAGCGCTCCGCCCGGGCCGACCTGAAGCAGCAAGGGGGCGAGGATCGATAGCGGCATAGTGGTTCCTGTTTCAGTCCAGCGCGGCAATGGTTTGAAGCAGCCGGGCAATGTCGCAATCGCGGCTGAGGCGATGGTCACCGTCCTTGACCAGCGTCACCTGCACATCGGCTGAACGCAGCGCAGCCGATAGCCGCAACGCCAGCTCCCAGGGCACGTCCGGGTCCTGCTGGCCGTGCAGCAGGCGGACCGGACAATCGAGCGGAATCTCAGAGCCCAACAACAGGTTGGCCTGCCCATCCGCCCAGAAGCCCGGAAAGGTCGGGGTCGGCTGGGGGCCATAGGCGTTTTCCTCAAGCACGGTCTCCCCGGCCAGCAGCTCCGCTTGCTGTTCGTCGCTGAACCCCCATGCAGTAAAGTCTGGTGCGGCGGCGATCCCGACCAGCGCGGCGATCCGCTGCGGCATCGCGAGCGCTGCCAGCAGCATCAGCCAGCCCCCCATCGACGAGCCGACCAGCACCACCCTGTTGGCACATAAGGCACTCACCAGATCTACCACCTCGTCCCGCCAGCGTGAGAGCGTGCCATCGGCAAAGTCACCTGGACTTTCCCCGCAACCCGAATAGTCAAGCAGCAGGCACTCACGCCCCTGCGCCACTGCCCAGTCGAACACTGCACCGGCCTTGCCGCCCGCCATATCGCTCATATAGCCCGGCAGGAATGCCAGCGCGGGGCCGCTGCCGTGGGTGTAGCGATAGGCGATCCGGCGGCCGTCCGGCAGGCTGTGAAAGCGGGTCTGCATCATGGCCCCATTCCATGCCGCAAGCCCGCGCCTCAGTCACGCTGGAAGATCGCCTCGATGCTCAGCTCGAACAGATCGGCGATCCGGAAGGCGAGCGGTAGCGAGGGATCGTACTTGCCGGTCTCGATCGCATGGACGCTCTGGCGCGAGACGCCCAGCTGGTCGGCGAGGTCCTGCTGGCTCCAGTTACGTTCCGCGCGCAGGACCTTGAGACGGTTCTTCATGGCTCGCCATCCTGCCGGTCGCGCAGCGATTTGATCGCGTTCCCTAACCCGAGTCCGACCGCCCAAACAGCCACCGCCCACCAACCTTCGGCGTGAGGCGCGATCTCAAAGGTCTCAAGAAATCCCCAAACCGTTGCGACCACCAGCAGGCAGCCAGTAGCAAACATCCCGGCCTGGATTTGGCGCATGCGCAGATATTCGTCCTGCTCTTCCCGCAAATACCGGCCAAGCGCCCAGACATAATAGATTATCGGCAGGCTAGGCAGCAGCGCCAGCAACCACAGAATTGGGCCTTGTGGCTGCCAAGTGTTCCTTGCGGTTAGCGATAACCCAAGCAGCGCGATGTAAGACATCGACCAGATCAACGCCCGCCGATTGTACGTGCGGGATGCTTGCGAATCCAAACCGCAATGCGCGCTGCGATTGTTGATCGCCAATGCCATCGGGATCAGACAGGCCGAAAATATCCCCACCAAGACAAGGTTCCAGGGCCAGGCAAGCCGGTGGCTCTTCTCAAGCCAGGCGACCAGCACCATCCCGCAGCCGAACATCGCACCCCAGATCGCCGGATGGATGCTGGCCAATCCGGATTTGCGCGATCCCATATTCATGATGCGCTCTGGCGCAGGCAGTTGCGGCGCGCTCCGCCCGTGGCGATCCACAACGCCGGTATCAGCACGAACATCAGGTTGGCGTCCTTGTCGGCGATCAGTCCTGCGGCATTTGCTGCGGCCAGCGCGATCAGCATTCCAGTCCAGCACAGACTTTTGGAAATCGAGGTCATTGGTCAAGCTCCCTTGCATTAATGTAAAGGTACCTTGTCATACTGAGTTGCGAATGTCAAGCGACCTTGTCAATACCGCGTCCTTGCTCCGTCACAAAAGCTCGTTAGTCTGCCCGCAAAACCTGTTCCGGGAGACCCCGCATGCCGCTTCCTCCGCCCGATCCTGCCCCGTTTCCCCAGACCAGCCGCCGCACCGCGCTAAAGCTTGCGATGCTCGGCCTCGCCGGGGCCAGCGTGCCGGGTCTGGCGCAGAGTGCCAAGGGCTTCACCCACGGGGTCGCCAGCGGCGAGCCGGGGGCCGCCCAAGTCCTGCTGTGGACCCGCTATGCCGGCGATCAGGACGAACGGCTCAAGTGGGAAGTGGCGGAAGATGACGATTTTCGCCGTATCGTCGCCCAGGGCGATGCCGTTGCCTCGCCCGCCAACGATTGCTGCGCCAAGGCCTGGGCCAAGGGGCTGAAGCCGGGGCGCTGGTATCACTACCGCTTCGTCGCGCGCGATGGAGCCAAGTCGGTCACCGGTCGCACGCGCACGCTGCCGGTGGGCAAGGTACCAAGCTTCAAGCTCGCGGTGTTTTCCTGCTCGAACTACGGTTTCGGCCACTTCAACGCCTATGCCCACGCGATCGAGAGCGGCGAGTTCGACCTCGCGGTGCACCTTGGCGACTATTTCTATGAGTACCAGCGCGGCGACTATCCCAGTGCCAAGCAAGTCCTGGCCGGACGCGAAGCCCCGGTCGAGGAATCGGTGACACTGGAAGGATATCGTGAGCGGTTCCGCCTGTACCGCGCCGACCCCGACCTGCAGCGGCTGCACCAGCTGCTGCCAATGGTTTCGGTCTGGGACGATCACGAAACCGCCAACGACACCTGGCAGAACGGGGCCGAAAACCATCAGGCGAACGAAGGCGACTGGGCCACGCGCAAGGCCGCTTCGGAAAAGGCCTATCGCGAATGGTTGCCGGTTTCGGACGCTGACTATGCCCAGTACGAGATCGGCCAATTGGCCACAATGTTCCGGCTGGAAACCCGGCACCTAGCGCGAAGTGAGCCGCTCGACCTGCTCTCGGTGTTCAAGAGCGCCGCGCCCGGTCAGGCCGAAGCCGCCTATGCCGCGTTCCGCGACGGGGCCTGGCGCGCCGAGGACCGCACCTTGCTGGGGGCCAAGCAAGAGACCTGGCTGGCGAGCGGCATGAAGGCATCGAAGCGCGCGGGCAAGCGCTGGCAAGTGCTGGCCCAGCAAGTGGTGATGGGCGAAGTGGCGATGAGCGAAAAGCTGGTCGCCACCATGCCCGCCAACAGCGCCGACTGGCTCAAACAGCGGATCCAGTCGGGCACGGCGGCCGGGCATGTCGGGGTCCCGCTCAACATGGACGCTTGGGACGGCTACCCCGCCGCGCGCCACCGCCTGCTCTCGAGTGCGCTCGCCGCCGACGCCGAATTGCTGGTGCTGACCGGCGATACCCACAACGCCTGGGCCTTTGACCTTGACCACCACGACGAGCGGGCCGGGGTGGAAATGGCCGGGCACTCAGTGACCTCGCCGGGCGCGGAAAGCTCAATCCGCTGGCTGAAGCCGGACGAAATGGCGCGGACCACAGTCGAGCGAAACCGCCAGCTCAAATGGTGCGACATGTCACAGCGCGGCTACATGGCGGTGGAGCTGACCCCGGCCAGCGCGACCAGCGAATGGCGGTTCTTGGCCAGCGTGCGGCAAAAGGGCACCGCGCTGGCGGGGGTCAAGCGAATGACGGTGCTGGCGGGGCAAAGGAAGTTTTCGGTTTAGCTGGGTGGACGGTGTCGGGGATTAGCTCACAAGAGTTCGATGGCGGCTTTGTCGAAGAAGTCGATCAATTCAGTCGTCTGCAACTCGAACGTCCTGTGGGGGCCCCGAACTGACATTGATAGCTGGATAAAGCTTGTTGTCGTCAAAATTGGGTGTGCGACGGCACCAATCCCAACGCGCATCGCTGGCGATGCCGTATCCGTTGATAGTTACTACATCGACGAAGTTCTCGCCATCTGATCGAACAAGATCGCCTAAAAAGCGGTCGTTGACCTTTTCTACATTCTTCAGTTTCCAGCTATATTCTCCAAAGTTATTAAGCTCGCTTCCGACAAACTGCTGCGCAAGCCCGCCAAGTGCTGCCTCCGCAAGACAAGATGCGTTCGTTGCGACCTCAGGTGCATCCAAACCGCGGATTTTGATCACTTGCCCGTTGAGCAGAATGGTGTCCCCGTCGAACGCCTTTCCGACTGCAGGATGGAGGGGCGCGAGACGGACGTCAGAAGGGACTTGAGTTCTGCCAATCGCAAACCCGCTTATCCCGGCAAGTGCCGCCACACCCAAAACCAAAGGAACGAAATACTTAACGGTCATTTCCACCTTATGCTGCCCGTCCTTATGTCGTTTAGCAAGTCAATGCTGTTGTGTTCGAAGGGTTGCTGCGACTGAAAA
>CAZOSI010000005.1:0-41640 GCA_964582485.1 uncultured Novosphingobium sp. | reverse complement strand
GGGCCTTTCGCACAGTTTATTGGGAGCAACCCATGATTCGATTTGGCCGACTTGCCCTCCTTATGGCCCTGCCGCTGCTTGGCGCGGCTACCTCAAGCGCAAGCGAGACCGTGACCTATACCTATGACGCCAAGGGGCGATTGGTGAAAGTGGTGCACACCGGCACGGTCAACAACGGGGTCCAAACCACTTATACGCACGACAAGGCGGACAACCGCAAGAATACGGCGACCACGGGGTCGCCGAATCCCTCTCCGCCGCAATGATTTAATATTATGTTTCGTCTACAACTTTGTCGCATTCGCTGATCACATTTTTGAACTTATAAATACTAGTTGAGGCGCAAATTTATGACCCTTCTTTCATACTGTAAATCTGCCTCAAGATTATTTCAAATCAGTGTATTGTTTTTTGGATTTTTGGCTGCAAGTCATTCATACGCGCAAAATCTCCCTGCAATCCCCAAAGAGATTGAGTTGCAAGATCCGGCGGGGGTCGATTTAACAAGTCACACGCTGAACATTAATTTTCCACTCGTAACGTTTGGTGATGGAACGAAACTTAGGCACTCATTCAATTTGAATCAGCCAAATTCTATCTACTTCGTGCAGGGCAGTATTTATAGTGTTTCGGCAGCTCAGATAGCAACTGCGATAGACCCCTACAGCGGGGGCGGAGTGCAGACCAACTTCTCAGCTGACGCCGGTACCGATGGAGCAGTATTGCCGACCGGCATTGGTCATTGGCATACCTTCACGGGATGGAGGCACGTCAACTCGAATGGCACCAGTTACAAGAGGGGAATGGGCGGGCGCCAAATTGTTGAGTTTAGAAATGAAGCAACGAACTTGCCGATCGCCATTTTCGATGAGAATGGAAACAGGACCTGGAATCCATCACCTGGCGTTGGTGGATTTAAGTGGCACGATGGTGAAATTTGGATTTATTACTATTCGCAACCTGCCGGATGCGCCTTCAGGCACTTACGTGCGATAACCTCGAACAGTGGGCATGCAATCCAGTTCAGGTATGTTAGGGAGGCTTGTCCAACTAATAGCAACGAAGGTTTGGAGTTCGAGTCTCCGGCATCGATTATTGGAATTCCACTGTCCGAGAAATATTGCGATTTTTCAGCAGGATCGATCTGCGTGCAAGACAGTGAAGAGCAGAATAGAACAACATTCACGTACAGCCAGGCTGGAGGTTATGTGGATGTTCAGTCGCCTGGCGGCGTGGTTCGGAGGCTTCAGTTTGAGTCGCGGAATGGCGTTTGGGGACCATGGATATCGTCGGTTTCTTATCCGGGTACCAATCAACAATCCAATTACAACTATGGCCCTATGGGAGATTGCACTTACAAGGAGGGCGTAGTCTCGGCGACCGTGGCTGGTCAAACGTGGACATATCAGTCCGGTTCAACGTCAAGCGATGGCGACTGTCTGCCTTCACCAAGCTACAGAGTTGACCCATTGGGAGGAATGGTACTTGCTGGTTCGGGAGACGCCTCGGAACGTGGAACGACCTACATTCTCGATGAGAGCAACCGCTGGTGGAAACTATTCAATGGCTTGGGAGTTACAGATTTTCCCGAAGGAAATCGGATCTTGGTTCAAATTGACGATCGTAGAAACGTCAAGTCGGTAACTGCCATCCCTAAGGTGAACGGTGGGACTTCAGTTCAAATCTATTCTGCCGACTACCCAATTGATTGCAATAATCCGTTGACATGCAACAAGCCGAATTGGTCTCGGGACGCGCAAGGCAATCAAACAGATTTTTCCTATGATCCAAACCATGGCGGCCTTTTGACTCAAGTCGCTCCTCCGCCCGTTGGTGGAGCGGCTCGGCCACTCAGACTTCTGACCTATAGTCAAAGGTACGCTTGGACTATGGGCGCTGCTGGCGTTCGAGTGCAGGGATCAAGTCCGATCTGGGTACTGGACGGCGAAGTTTCGTGTCAAACCCTTCCAGGAAGTGGCACACCGGCCTGCGATCCGGCTGGACCTATCTTGAACAAGTCATATGAATACGGCGACCCTGGCTCGGCAGACGCATTGAGGGTGAAGGCTGTAGTTTTGACGTCACCGGGCAGTCCAACGCAACGTACATGCCTTGCATATGATCGATACGGACGGAAGGTAAGCGAAACATTGCTCGACACAAATCAGGGAGCGTGTCCATGATGGCCCCTAAGCTCGGGCGGAAGTTGGCGCTTCTTATTGGCGCTATTGTGACCTTCTCGGTTTCAAGCAAAGCGATAGCACAGGCCAATGCCTCGTCCTACACAGTTGCTTCGCGATCTGACTTTGATGGCAGGGATCTAGGAACAATTTTCCCGGATCCTGATGGAACTGGGCCACTGGGCTATCCAGCCATTAGGAAAACTTACGATTCGGCTGGGCGGCTTATTCTACTGGAATCCGGACAACTCTCCGCTTGGCAATCCGAAATGGTGGCCCCAGCCAGTTGGGCGGGCTTTGTCGTCTTCAGTTCGGCTGCCTATACCTACAACCCAGCCGGCCAAGTGCTGACAGAGAAGAAAATAGGTGCAAACGGCCAAGCTTATCAGCTTGTGCAATCGAGCTACAATGGGCGCTTGCACCTTGAGTGCACTGCGGTGCGGATGAACCCGGCGGTTTATTCCTCGCTCCCAGCCAGTGCCTGCGTGCAAAGTCCAACTGGCCCAGACGGCCAAGATCGAATTACTCGCAACCTTTACAATGTCGCCGGTCAGCTCGTTCAGGTGCGGCGGAGCGTGGGCGGCACTGATACCGCAGGGACCTCGATCGAATCCGCCGATGCCACTTATAGTTATACCCCCAATGGAAAGCGCCAGCTTATCGTCGATGGCAACGGGAACAAAGCCGAGTTCCGTTATGATGGGCATGATCGGTTGGTGCGCTGGGTACTGCCATCGACCATGCGCCCAGTGGCCTACGACGATTCCGGCCCGGCAAGCGCGCTGGCCAGCGCAGGCGCACTCAATGAATCCGACTACGAACGCTATGAGTATGATGCCAACGGCAATCGCACCCTCTTGCGCAAGCGCGATGGCTCGGAGCTGACCTACGACTATGATACGCTCAACCGGATGACGGTTAAGCATGTGCCGGACCGCCTAGATCTCACCGCCGCTCAAACTGCCGACGTCTACTACAGCTATGACATCCGCGGGCTGCAAACTAGCGCGCGCTATGGCAGCGTAACTGGTGAAGGGCTGATCTCCAGTTATGACGGCTTTGGGCGGTTGATGACCTCAACGCTCACGCTTGGTGGTTCATCGCGAAGCTTTAGCTATGAATACGACGTGATTGGCAATCGCACCAAGATCACCCATCCGGATGGTCTTGCATTCTCTTACTCCTATGATCCGCTGAATCGGTTCGTGAACCTGACCTATCGGAACGCTAGCGATCCGGCCTATAACAACAGCCTGCTGCTAACTACACGTTACTATTCCGACGGGAATATACTGTCGCGTGGACGACTCAGCCAACGGGATGTCTATGCCTACGACCCGATCGGCCGCCCCACGCAGTTCAAGCTGCAAACCTCAACCAATGGTAGTTTTGCTCTGCTGAGTAAATGGGACTACACCTACAACCCGGCCTCGCAGATATCTACAGTCACCCGCAGCAACGATAGTTTCGCCTGGACGGCTCATGCCAATGTCGATCGAAACTACACCACTAACGGGCTCAACCAGTATTCAGCGGCGGGTCCAGCCGCATTCTGCTATGATGCAAACGGCAATCTCACTGCCGATGGGGCAAGCGTTTATCGTTATGACGTAGAGAACCGCCTGGTCGAGAAGCGCGCACAGGGGTTGGGCAACACCAACTGTGCTGCGCTTGCTTATAGCGGCGTGATTGAAGCGAGCCTCTCCTATGATCCGATGGGGCGGCTCTATGAAAGCCAAGGCACGTCCGGTTCGACAGCGACACGTTACCTCTATGACGGTGACGCTCTGACTTTGGAATACGGACCCGGAGGGCAAATGCTGCGGCGCTATGTCCATGGGCCGGCGGTGGGGGCTGATGATCCGCTCTATTGGTTCGAAGGCAGTAGTGCCAACTGGCTGGACCAGCGCCAGCTGGTTGCCGATCACCAAGGCTCGATCATTGCGACAGTGCTGGCTGATGGCTCGCTACTAGCGATCAATCGATACGACGAATACGGCATCCCGCAAGGAGGCAATGTCGGGCGGTTCGGCTATACCGGACAAGTCTGGTTGCCGGAACTGGGGATGTGGTACTACAAGGCCCGGATCTACTCCCCGACGCTGGGGCGGTTTTTGCAGACCGATCCGATCGGATATAAGGATCAGGTGAATTTGTATGCTTATGTTGGTGTGGATCCGGTGAACAAGACGGACCCGACGGGCACCAAGATTTATGTCGGTGAAGATGATCGCCCAAAAGTTTTGACGTTGGTCAATCAGGTGTCGAGGACGCAATATAAATTTGATGGCAATGGAAACTTGGTAAGGGACAAGGATGCAGGCGTAAATCGGCAAGGATCAAGCTATTATTCTAGTAGACTGAATACCGCAATTGCCGGAAAGCAAACGATTACAGTTGCAATTACAGAACGGATTGCATACCATCCTCCGTTGCCTGGTGGCAGAACATCTCCTTTGCTTAGAGAGGCGTCAGTAAGGCAAGGCGGTGAAGGTTTAACTTCGCCGAGTGGAAGACTGGTGGCTATCTCAGGACGCTCTAGCGTCGATCCTCAGGATGGAGTGAGGTCGTCTCCAGCCCAAATTCTCGCGCATGAATTGGTCGGTCACGCCATTCCAATGACTTTTGGAGGTGGGACAGGGAATGCAATCACCAATGAAAACATTGTCCGTAGTCAAACCGGTGCCCCATTACGCACCCCAGACCCAGAGCATACAGAGACGATGCGGTGATGAGGAAATCTCTATATATTAGCGCATTCACCAGCGCTTCGCTCGCTTTCATCTTATTGGCGGGTTGCACGCAAAGTTCAAAATTTTCACAACCGGCATCGGCGACGGGTGTCTGCTTTAGCAAAATTTCAGTTGTTGGTCCCAACAATACCATTTTGTCGTTTCATCAGCTTCTGCTTGTTAAGAGTTCCGGCGACGCAGTAGCGGATATAAGTCGGTTACGGACATTTTCAGAGGACCGATACCTATCTAGAAATCCCGACACGGTAGCCAATAAATGGTGGGGCGCGTGGCTAACGGACGACCGATTTGATGCTACGCGCGGCCCCGATTGCTCTGGCTTGCCCATGATCGTCACCAAGTGAGGATCAGTGTCCAACCAACGCTACGGAGTTACTGATCTCAATCAGGCCCGTCCTCCGGATCGGCAAATCGAGGTGCTGGAATTCCGGGGACAGTTTACTAAACTCAAGAGCGACAAACCTGCGAGCCAGCTCAAATCCTTAACCTGCGCAATAAATGCTACGCTTGGACCGCGCGCGTCAACGCCAGCCGCGACTATGCAAAAACGGTCTCAACTAGCGCGGGAACCTAACCAGCTCGGGCAGCGATCTGTACGGCTACACCAGCGAGAACACACTGACCGTCTGCAATGCGCTAGTAGGTTTAACGCGCGCAACGGCTAGCTTCGCCAAAGTCTGCAACACCGCGAAGGCACCCCTTGCCGCAAACCGGCTGAAATTCCATAGAGCGGCCATGGCCGAGCATTGGATAACATCCGCACAGGCGCTGGACGTGGCCGGTGGATCGCGCGCGATCTGTTCACGGTTGAAGGAAGGGCTGATCACCGCCCGTGCGGCCTTGCTCATCATCGGCGATAATCGCGCAGAGGATCGCGCCGTCCCGCAAGGCTTCTGGTGGGCTGGCGATAACCTGGCGCTTGAACAGGACTGGGAAACTGGTGAATTCTCGACCTGGATCAACCAGTCGCTCCATTGTCAGGCCTTTGGTGTCCGCTTTCCACTTTCTGAAGTTCTGGACATCGCACCGTTCGAAAGGCGGGCCGAGATCGCGCGGAGTCTTTCAGTGGCAGGAGACTCCCGCTGGATGACGGCGAGGGCTGCCAGAGCCTATGCCTTTGACGTGCTCCGCTTGAACCCAATGGCCGCCGGGACCGCGATCATCGACGAAGCGCGGCTGGGATTCGTCACGGCCCGGGCAGTGCTTGCCCAGGGCGCGCTGGGCGTTGAATTTGACGATACCTGGGCCTGGCAAGAGCGGGAATGGAACATCCCTGTTTGGTTCTGGACCGACTTTACCGCGCCGCACGCAAGCGCTCAGAATTGGGAAAGCGGCGTATTCTCGGGCAACGGTGCGGGACCGAAACGCACGCGCAGCATTACCCTGAGTGGCGTTCATTTCCTCCGCGACTCGCTTGCTGCCATGGGCGGACCGAAATCGAATTCGCAAGCGCCTGACTTGGCGAAGGCTGGGCGCAAGCCAAGCTATGACTGGCCTGCCGCTACCAACGAGATCTGGCGCAGGTTGTACGGGAATGACCTTCGGGCCAATTGCCAAGCGGATATTGAGCGTGCGCTGATCACGTTGCTAACCAAAGGGGATAGTGGGCCATCTGAAAGCACCGTCCGCCCCTATGCCAAGGGTATCTGGGACAATTACCAAGAGGACTAAGCCGAGGCCGAGAATAGCTCCATCGGCAATTTCCGGCCCAATTTCGGCCTTTTCGTCCGACAGACCGGCACGATTGGTCGATGCTTCATGGCACTCGCTGGCGCCCGCCAGTGACCTTGGAGCATCGCAAATGGAACGCTTAGCCTACTCAATCAATGAAACCGCGCGCACCCTCAGCCTGGGACGCACTTCAATTTACGCCATGATCGCCGACGGGCGGCTGGAGGCTTTCAAGCTGGGACGGCGCACGCTGATCAAGGCGGAATCGGTCCGGCGGCTGGTCGCTGGCGAGGGCTAGGGGCGATGCCCGCCAAGCGGGTCAACCCAAACGCGGTCAAGCTGCACTACAGCTACAGCGTCCCGGAACTGGCGAGCTGTTGCAAGGTGCACAAGAATACCGTCCGAAACTGGCAGTCCGACGGGCTGAAGCCAATCGACGGCAATCGCCCGGTGCTGTTTCAAGGGGCCACGGTGCGGGACTTCCTGCGCCAGCGCAGCGCTAGCCGGAAGTGTCCCAGCGCGCCCGGAATGATCTATTGCGTGCGCTGTCGCCAGTCGCGCCGCCCTGCGCTGGGCATGGTCGAATATGTGCCGTTGCGCCCTGCCAGCGGCAACCTGCGCGCGCTGTGCGAAGTCTGCGAGACAACCATGCATCGCAGCGTCCGCGAGGCCGATCTGGCCAAGGTCATGCCGGGGATCGATGTCCAGTTGGCGCAAGGCCAGCCACGCCTAATCAGGCGCGCTACGCCTTCCCCCAATTGTGACTTGGAAAGGGACTGAAAACCGATGGCAAAACACAATGCAGCGAACGAGCGGATCAAGCGCCGCTATTTTGCCTATCTGACTGGCGCGCATGGGCGCGATCAAGCAACTGTCGATGCCGTGGCGAAGTCGCTGGCGCGGTTCGAGGATTACACGCGGGCGCGCGACTTTGCGAAGTTTCGGCGCGAACAGGCGATGGGCTTCAGGGACCGGCTGGCCGAGCAACGCAACGCCCGCACTGGCGAACAATTGAGCAAGGCGACCCTGCATTCCACTCTGCGCGATCTGCGCGTATTCTTTTTCTGGCTGGCCGACCAGCCGGGCTTCAAATCACGGCTTCAGCACAGCGATGCCGACTATTTCAACCTGAGCAGCAAGGACGTGGCGATAGCGCAGGCGCGGCGCGAAAAGACCGTGCCGACCCTCGCCCAAGTCGAGCGCGTCTTGCAGGCCATGCCGGTGACGACCGTCCTGGAGCGCCGCGACCGCGCCTTGATCGCTTTTGCCACAGTCACCAGTGCGAGGGTCAACGCGCTGGCCAGCTTCCGGCTGGGCCACGTCAATCTTGTTGGCGGCTATATCGAGCAGGATGCCCGCACGGTGCGGACCAAATTCGCCAAGACCTTTCGCACCTATTTCATGCCGGTCTGCGATCCCGCGCTGGACATCGTGACGGATTGGATTGCCGAACTGGAGCGCGACCACCAGTGGGGACCAGCCGACCCGCTGTTCCCGGCCACCAGAATGGGTCTGGGCGAAGGCGGCGGCTTTGCTGCGCTAGGGCTGGAACGCCACGGCTGGGCGAGCACCAGCCCGATCCGCGACATATTCAAGCGGGCCTTCGCGGGGGCCGATCTGCCCTATTTCAATCCGCACAGCTTCCGCGACATGCTGGTGCGCCACGCGATGCAAATGAACCTGTCTACAAGGACGCTAAAGGCGTGGTCGCAGAACCTGGGCCATAGCGATCTGCTAACGACGTTGACCAGCTATGGGGCCGTCCCGGTGCATGAACAGGGCGAGTTGATCCGCGAAGTGGGCAAGCCATCTCCGCAGTTCGATCCCGCGTTGATCGCGCAAGTGGTCGCAGCAATGCAAAAAATGTCGGGTGACGGCACGGCATAGCCGCTTGGCGACCAGCCGCCTGCGCTGCTAGACCATTCTCTTCACAGGGGAGTCCTGAATGCCGAGTTTGACGTGGTTGACGCGCGACGACGATTTGACGCGCGCGGCGGCGGTGCCCTACCGCTTGCTGGAGGCCGATCCGGCGCTGTCGCGCGGCGACCCGGCGGCTGGAAACATGCTGATTCAGGGTGACAATCTGGACGCGCTGAAGGCCTTGCTGCCCTATTACAAGGGCCGGGTGAAATGCATCTATATCGATCCGCCCTATAACACCCGCTCCGCCTTCGAGCACTACGACGACAATCTGGAGCATACCCAGTGGCTGGCGATGATCTATCCCCGGCTGGAGCTTCTGCGCGATCTGCTAGCCGAGGATGGCAGCATCTGGGTCTCGATTGACGACAACGAGGGGCATTATCTTAAAGTAATGTTGGATGATGTATTTGGACGGCGAAATTTTGTTGCGAATGTGATTTGGGAAAAATCAGACAGCCCGAAAATGGATTCGAAACTTTTTTCGTCGCGCCATGATCACGTTTTGACGTTTGCAAAGAATATTGATTTCTTCAATTTACACCGAATTATGACGGATGATGTGCCTTCGCATTTCAATCGAATAGATGACGATGGAAGGCGTTTTTACACAAAGCCGATGCGGGCGATGGGAAGTGGCGATGATACTAGAGCCGCGCGCCCCACACTGCATTTCCCTGTAATTGCACCCGACGAAACCGAAGTGTTTCCCATTCGACCAGATGGCGTCGAAGGCCGCTGGCGGTGGTCTGAAGCAAAGATGACATCCGATGCGCATCGGCTCGAATGGGTTTCTGGCCGCGCTGGCTGGTCCCTCTACTATCGCATCTACGCGGATCGCTCGACTGGCCGACCACCGGAAACCATTTGGACACACAGTGATGTTGGGAGCAATCGAACTTCAAAAGCTGAAGTGCAGGCCCTTTTCGATGGCGAAGAGCCTTTTACGACACCAAAACCTGAGGGCCTAATTAGGCGGATAATGGACATTGCCACCAACCCCGGCGACCTTGTGCTGGACAGCTTCCTTGGCTCTGGCACAACCGCAGCCGTCGCGCACAAAATGGGCCGCAAGTGGATTGGGGTGGAAATGGGCGACCACGCCATAACCCATTGCGCGCCGCGCTTGGCCAAGGTGATCGCAGGCGAACAGGGCGGCATTTCCAAGGCGGTCGATTGGCAGGGTGGCGGCGGCTTCAGCTTCTACCGGTTGGGCGAAGCTGTGTTCGATGACGAAGGCCGCATTCGGGCAGGTATCCTGTTCCCGGAATTGGCGGCGCATGTCTGGTTTTCGGAAACCGGCATTCCCTATCAGGGCGCAGCGGACAGCCCCTTCCTTGGCAGCCACGGTGCGCGCGGCTTTGCGCTGCTCTACAATGGTATTCTGGGCGACAAGAGCGTGACTGGCGGCAACGTGTTGACCGGGGCCTTGCTGCAATCGATCCGCGCTTTGGCTGGGCATGACGGCCCGCTGACCATCTATGGCGAGTCCAGCCGCATCGGCGCGGCGCGATTGAAGGCCGAGGGCGTCACCTTCAAGCAAACCCCCTATGATGTGAAGGCGCGCTGATATGGAACTGAAAGCCTATCAGGATCGCGCCTTGCAGGCCTTGCGGACCTTCCTGAGCGCCGCCCGCGTCAAGCCGCCTGCGCAGGCCTATGCCGAGACCGTCGCCGGGACCGATCTGGGCAACTATGCACGCGGCGGTTACACGCCGGTGGAGGGGCTGGAGGCGACGCCCTATTGCTGCCTGCGCTTGCCAACCGGCGGCGGGAAAACCTTGCTGGCGAGCCACGCGATCAAGGTGGCAGCGGAAAGCTACATGGACCGGGACCGGGTGCCTGTGATCTGGCTTGTCCCGTCCAGCACAATTCAGGCCCAAACGCTCGATGCACTAAAGCAGCCCCGGCACCCCTACCGGCTGGCGCTAGAGGAAGCCTTTGACGGCGCGGTCGCCGTGTTCGACATTTCAGAGCGGCGGCAAATCCGGCCCAAGGACTTTCTGGAAAAGACCGTGGTTATCGTCGCCACCTATCAGGCGTTCCGGGTGCAGGACACGTCCGACCGCAACGTCTATGCCGACGACGAAAATCTGGAAGACCATTTCCGCGATGCCCTGCCCGGCGAAGGGCTGGACGTGGTGCCCAACGGGCCGCGCCGAGGGCAAATTGCGCTGTCGTTTGCCAATGTGCTGCACCGCCAAAAGCCTCTTATGATCCTGGACGAAGCGCACAACTTTATGACCGGGCTGTCCGGCGGCACAAAGTCGCGGCTCAATCCAGCCGCGATCATCGAGTTGACTGCCACGCCCAAGCCAAAATCGAACGTGATAGCCGTTGCCACCGCCATGGAATTGAAGGCGGCGGACATGATCAAGATGCCGGTGCACCTGTCGCAGCACGGCAGTTGGCAACAGGCGGTTTCATTCGCCAAGGCCGACCGCGACAAGCTGGCCAAGATTGCAGCAACCGACCCCGACGGCATTCGCCCGATCGTGCTCTATCAGGCGATGCCAGCCGCCGAAGGCAACGAAGCGACTGTTGACGTGCTGAAGGCGCACCTGATCGAAGTGGAGCGCATTCCCGAAGAGGCGATTGTGATCGCCACTGGCGACCAGCGCGGGCTTGATGGCGTCAACTTGTTCGATCCCGCCTGCAAGGTGGAGCACGTCATAACGGTGCAGGCGCTGAAGGAAGGCTGGGATTGTTCCTATGCCTATGTGTTTTGCTCGCTGGCCAGCATTCGCGCGGCTGGCGCGGTGGAGCAATTGCTAGGCCGGGTGTTGCGAATGCCCTTCGCCACGCGCCGCGCTTCCGAAGAGCTCAACCGGGCCTATGCCCATGTTTCAGAGACCAGCTTTGCTGCGGCGGCAAGCGGCCTAATGGACCGTCTTGTCGAAATGGGCTTTGACGAACGCAGCGCGCGCGAAGCCATATTGGCAACCCCGCTCGAATTTGGGCTGGAGGGCGGCGATATCGGGCCGCTCTACCGGATGCCCGAACCTGTCCGGCTGACTGTGCAGCAACGCCCGGACACCAGCGGCTGGTCTGCCCCGGCGCGCGAAGCCCTGCGGATGGCCGACGATGGCGCGGGCGCGGTGCTGGCGGTGATCGCGCCCGATGCCAGCGACGAAGTGAAGCGGGAAATTGCGGCGGCTGTGGAAGCTATTGCGCCGGGTGCGATTGAGGCCGTGGAGCGCCATATCGTCCAGACCGAACTGGCCAAGTCACCAGCCGCGCGGGGCGTTCCCTTTGCCGTGCCGCAACTGCAAATCATGGTGCAAGGCGAGCTTGATCTGGCTCACCCGGAATCGTTCATCGATCTGGCCGGTTGGGATTTGCTGGCGCACGGGTCGGACCTGCCCGGCTTCAACTATGTAGAGCAACCGGACAGCTATGAATTCGACATCAAAGGCGACCACCTGATTTATGGGCATATGGCGACCACGCTAGAGCTGGCGCTAGACGGTGCTACCAATTGGGACGAAGCTGCACTGGCCCGTTTTCTCGACCGCCAGACCCGCCAAGCTCATACCGGCCAAGCAACCTATCTGGAATTTTGCAGGCGTGTGGTCGTCAATCTGGTGCAGGCGCAGGGCATTCCCTTGGCGGCACTGGTGCGCGGCAAGTATGCGCTGAGGCGGGCTGTGCTTGCGCGCGTTGCCGAGTTGCGGGCTGCAACCGGCAAGCGCGGCGTGCAACTGTTTATGGATGGATTCGGCGTTCCCGATACGCCTAGCGCCGCGCTGCACAGTTTTGATCCGCACCGCTATGATGCCCGCAACCCCTATCAGGGCGGCTTCCGCTTTCAGAAACACTACTATGCCGCGATTGGCGACCTGAAGCCGCAAGGCGAAGAGTTTGAATGCGCGCAGGCTATCGACCGGCTGGCGCAGGTGAAGCATTGGGTTCGCAATGTTGATCGCACGTATGGGGCTTATCGCTTGCCCACTGCGACCGACTACTTTTATCCGGACTTTGTGGCCGAATTGGACGACGGGCGGCAATTGGTGATCGAATACAAAGGCAGGCTGGACGACGATTCTGCTGAAAAGGACAACATCGGTTTGCAGGCCGAGGCGACCAGCGGCGGCAAGCTGCTGTTCCTTATGGCAGTCAAACGCGATGCGGCTGGCCGGGGCGTTACCGAGCAAATCCTGCACAAGATTGGATTGGGCAGGTAACGTCGCTGCATTCGGAGGGGGTGGCTAAGACTTTTGGGCGAATCGGTACGGAAGGCACTGACAAATCGCCGGACTAACGCTAACCCTGATTTCTCTACCATCTTGCGATTTGAGGTCGAGAAATCGCGAGCGGACTGCAATTATTTTTGCGGGCTGGGGGCCTCATTGGGGGCCATTCAGCAAACGGATGAATTTTCTCATATGCAAATCAATGCGTTAATCCGTCAATGCGGCTCCCGTAAGCGGCACCACTCCCGCGCGATCATAAAGGTAGCAATGTTGCTGGCCGCTGCGGCGGTCGGGCCGCCCGCGTTTGCGCAGGATGCGGGCAAAGAGGATCGCGAGATTGTCGTGACCGGGCGGGGGCTGGATCCATCGCCGATGCTGGCGGCCTATTCAGCGATCGTGGTGGAGCGCGATCGGACTGCGGCCTCGGCTTCGGGGCGGCTGGAAGATGTGCTGGGTTCGCTGGGCGGGTTCCAGCAGTTCCGCCGCTCGGACAGCCGCTCGGCCAATCCAACCGCGCAGGGGGTGACGCAGCGCGGGCTGGGCGGCAATGCCTCGAGCCGGACACTGGTGGTGCTCGATGGGGTGCCGGTTACCGATCCGTTCTTTGGCCATGTCCCGTTTTCGGCCCTGCCATTCGAGCGGCTGGACCGGGTGACCCTGATCCGCGGCGGCGGATCGGGCGCATTCGGCGCGGGCGCGGTGGCGGGCACGGTCGACATGGTCAGCGCCAACCCGGTCGGCCTGCCGCTGGCCGAGGCCGGGCTGCTGGCCAACGACCGCGGCGAGAGTGAGATTTCGGCGAGTCTCGTGCCGCAACTGGGCGCTGGCTATGCCGTGCTCAGTGGGCGGTGGGACCGGGGACAGGGGTTCTGGACCACGCCCACGGCGCAGCGGGTGCCGGCCAGCGTGCGCGCACGGTTTAACAGCTGGTCAGGCTCACTGCGGACAGTGGTTCCGCTCAGCCCCGATCTGGAACTGCAGGTCCGGGTACTGCTTTACGAGGACCACCGCACCCTGCGCTTTGCCGGGGCGGCCAGCTTTCAGGGCGGGCAGGATGCTTCGCTGCGGCTGGTCGGGCGGGGCGACTGGCAGTTCGATGTGCTCGGCTACGTCCAGGCCCGCGACTATTCCAATGTGGTGATTTCCTCGACCTCGTTCCGCAAGACGCTGGACCAGCGCGCGACGCCGTCGACCGGGCTTGGCGGCAAGCTTGAACTGCGCCCGCCGGTCGATGCCGATCATTCGCTGCGGCTGGGGGTCGACTGGCGCCGGGCCGAGGGCGAGATGCAGGAAGTGGCCTACAGCGGGATGACCGGGGCGGTCACCGCGCGGCGCCGGGCCGGGGGCATCAACGATGACGTGGGGTTCTATGCCGAGCATGACCGTCAGATTGGCCCGCTGCGGCTGACCGGATCGGCGCGGCTCGATCGCTGGTCGGTTCGCGATGGGCGCTTCGTGGAGAGCAACGCGGCCGGGTTGGTCACCACCAATTCCGCCTTCCCGGACCGGGCCGGCTGGGACCTGTCGTTGCGCGGCGGGGCGCTTCTGAGTGTCGGCGAAGGGCTGTCGCTGCGCGGCTCGGTCTACAACGGCCTGCGCCAGCCGACGCTCAACGAGTTGTACCGGCCGTTCGTGGTGTTCCCGGTCACCACACGCGCCAATGCGGCGCTGGCCAACGAGGACCTGTTCGGGTTTGAAGCCGGGTTCGACTTCAAGACAGGTCCGTTCGAGCTTTCAGCGACGGCCTTTGACAACAAGGTCAAGGGCGCGATTGCCAATGTCACGATCGGGCCGAACCTGCGCGAACGCCGCAATGTCGGTGCGGTCCATTCGCGCGGGATCGAACTGGTCGGCAAGGCAAGACTTGGCAAGTTCAGCTGGGATGGTTCGCTCTCGCTGATCGACGCCAAGGTGGAAGGCAGCGGTGCTTCGGTCGGACTGAACGGCAAGCGCCCGGCGCAGGTTCCAAACTTTGCGGCCAGCACCACGCTCGCCTGGCGACCGGGCGAAGGCTGGCTGCTCGCGGCAACGCTGCGTCATACCGGCGCGCAGTATGAGGACGACCTCGAGACCGACGTACTGCCCGCGGTCACCACGCTGGATGCTGTGGTCACGGTGCCGCTGACCAAGCGGGTATCGCTGCTCCTACGCGGCGAGAACCTGACCGACGCGGAGATCGTCACCCGCAACCAGGCCGGATCGATCGATCTTGGCGCGCCGCGCACGGTCTGGGCCGGATTGCGCATTTCCATCGGGCGCTGATCGCTCTAAGGTCAGTGGCGAAACGATACCGGAGAGCGCCATGGCCACCCACCTCAGCATGCATGCCCGTAACCTTGATTGCAGCGAAGCCGAATGGCAAGCCCGGCTGGAGCTGGCCGCCTGTTACCGAATATTCGACCATCTCGGCTGGTCCGAATCGGTCTACAACCACATTTCGGTCAAGGTCCCGGACGAAGATGGGGCGTTCCTGATCAATCCCTATGGGCTGCTCTACAGCGAGGTTTGCGCCTCCAACCTGGTCAAGATCGATATCGATGGCAACACCCTCGATGGCAGCCCCTATCCGGTCAACAAGGCGGGCTTCACCCAGCACGGCTATTTCCACCGGCACATTCCCTGGGCCCATGCGATCTGCCACAGCCATACCACCGCGACGATGGCGGTCTGCAGCCTCGAAGGCGGGCTTCAGCCGGTCAACTTCTACGCCTGCAACTTCATTGGCAAGCTTTCGTACCATGACTTCGAAGGGATCACGGTCCGCGGCGAAGAGGGCGCACGGCTGGTTCAGAACCTCGGCGACAACCGGATCCTGATGCTCAAGAACCACGGGCCGGTGATCCTGGGCCGCTCGATCCCGGAAATCTTCATCCAGCATTGGGCGCTGCAACGTGCCTGCGAGATCCAGCTGGCGACCATGGCGGCGGGCAAGCCGATCGTCGTGTCCGACGAGGTTGTCGCCGTGCACCACCGCGATCTCCACGAAGCGATGATTCCAGGAACGCTGCCCGGCGCGACCGACTTTGCCGCCTGGACCCGCCAGATCGACCGGATCGACCGGTCCTGGCGCGACTGATCCAGGTCCGCTGAATGCCCCGCCTGACCGTCAACGACCGGCCGGTCGAGTTCAAGATGGACACCCAGACGCCTTTGCTCTGGGCGTTGCGCGATGCCGCGAACCTGACCGGGGCCAAATATGGTTGCGGGGTCGGCGATTGCGGGGCCTGCATGGTGCTGATCGATGGCGAGGCACTGCGTTCGTGCCTGGTCACCCTGGCGGAGGTCGAGGGACGCAGTGTGACCACGATCGAGGGTCTCTCGCCCGATCGCTCGCACCCGGTGCAGCAGGCGTTGGTGGCCGAACAGGCAATCCAGTGCGGCTTTTGCACGCCGGGCATTGCGATCGCCGCAGCGGCTCTGCTGGCCCGCAATGCCGATCCCACGGCGGAAGACATTGCCACCGCGGTGCCCAACCTGTGCCGCTGCGGGGTCTATCCGCGGCTGGTTGGGGCGATCCAGCGGGCCGGGCGGGTGATGCGGCGGGTGGAAACGATCAGCGCCGCGCCGGCCCCCGGGATCACCCCGCAGGACGCCGCGCAGGCTGTTCCGGCGATCAAGGCCGAGTGAATTTTCGGAGCCGCTGGCCGGGGGAGGGGGCTTTGGCCAGCGGCTCCGGCCCCGCGCCGGATCTTGACGCAGGGACCTAGAACTTCACGCGCAAGGTCGCCTTGGCATTCAGCGGTTTGCCGGTTGAAATGTTGTTGTCGGTATGCGCTGCCGGGAAATAGTCGGCGTCGGTCAGGTTTTCGACATTGACCTGCAGGCTGACCGTGTCGGTCAGATTGAGGAAGGCCGCCGCATCGATCCGGGTGAAGGCAGGCAGACGCACTGCGTTGCTGATCGTCGCGAATTGGCTCGACTGGTGAACCACGCCCAGGCCAAGACCGAACCGCTTCGAGAAGTTGTAACGCGTCCAGCCCGACAGCTGATGGCGCGGCAACTGCGCCAGCTTGCGCCCGGCCGGGGCAGCGGCGGTCGTCGCGCGGATCTCACCGTCCTGAAGAGCATAGCCGAATGAAACATCGAACCCCTTGGCGACGTGGCCGACCAGTGCCAGTTCAATCCCCTCGGTCCGGCTCTTGCCGGTCTGGACTGCAGCGCCGGTGATCGGATCGTTGGCGCGGGTGTTGCTGCGATCGAGCCGGAACACCGCGCCGGTGAAGGCCAGAGCATCGCTGATGTCCCACTTCACCCCGGCTTCAAGATTGCGGAACTCTTCCGGCGCCAAGGTCGCCTGGGTTGCATCGAGCGTGGTGAACTGGTCGCCCGACTGCGGCAGGAAGCTGATCGCATAGCTGGCATAGACCGACATGTTCTCACGCGGCTTCAGGATCAGACCGACGCGGGGTGACCATTTGCGGTCGGTGCGGCTGGCCGTGGTCGGAGCCGGAATTGCGCGCAGGTTGGTCGCTTCGATCCGGAACTCGTCAAAGCGCAGCCCACCGACCAGCTTGATGTGATTGCCGATATCGATCTGGTCCTGCGCATAGACTGACCAGAAGCTGGCGCGGGAATCGCTGGAACTGAACGGGGCCGAAAATGCCACTGACGGCAGAGTGATGCGCTGCGCCAAGGTGACCGTGGCCGTGGGTGCGAACACCGCATTATTTCGGTCCGCCAGGGTCGACTGGTCACCGGCTTCGAACCCGAGCAGAAGGGTATGACTGATTGCGCCGGACTTGCCCTTCCATACCAGGTTGCCCTGGCCGATCAGGTTTTCGCGCAGGGCGGTGCTGTCGTAGCCGGCCAGCGGCACGGTGTTGCTCACGGAGTTTACGACCGCGTTTGGATAGACGTTCGAATAGTACTTGTCGTAACGCGCGTACTGGACCGAGACATTGCCGCTGATGTTGTCGGAGAACGCGTGATCGATCCGCCCATGGGCCAGATGCGCGGTGACTTTGCTGCGGTTGGTCGCCGGCGATCCGAACAGCGTTTCGTCATAGCCGGTCAGCGGCAGTCCGCCGATCGAAGGCACACCGCGATCGGTCAGTCGGCGGTCCTCGACATATTCGTATGTCAAGGTCGCGGTGGTCGCTTCGCCCAGCTTTGCGCCGAGCGTCGGGGTCACGCCGAAGAAGTGGCCTGCATAGTCCTGACGGTGGTTGTCGAAGCCCTCGTATGTAGCGTTGAAGCGCAGGCCAAGGTTCTCACCCAGCGGCGTACCGAGGTCTAGCGCTCCGGACCAGGCGCCTAGCGTGTCGATGCCGCCTGAGACCGAGCCCTTGAGCTGATCGAATTCCGGTGCCTTTGACACCCGGTTGATCACCCCGCCGCCGCCGCCGCGACCGAAGATCAGGGCATTGGCACCCTTGAGGACCTCGATCCGCTCGACGTTGTAGAGCGGGCGGTAGTACTGCGCGTCGTCGCGAATTCCGTCGACGAAGAAGTCTGCAGTCGAACTCTGGCCGCGCAGGGTGATCTGGTCGCGGTGGCCTTCGCCCTGGCCCAGGGTCACGCCGGGGACATAGCGCAGGGCATCGCCCAAGGTGACGATACCCTGGTCATCCAATTGCTCACGGCTGATTACGGTGACAGTCTGAGGCACGTCGACCAGCGGCGTATCGGTCTTGGTTGCGGTCGGGGTCTTGTCGAGGTCATAGCCGTCCGACCGACCATAGACGATGATTGCCGGGGCTTCATCCTCGGCCAGGACAGGCGCCGCCCAGCCCGCGCCGGTCAGTGCGGCCGTAGTGGCAAGAACGAGACGGAGCGAGGAGGGCATGTCAATCCTTATTGCGAATGATTTGCAAGAACGAGAATGCCGATAATGAGAATGACTCGCATTGACAAGAATCAAATTTGCCGAGGGCTACTTTTAATCGTGGCGGTCCCGGTCTAGGCGCGCGGCAGCAACCAAGGAGGCAGCGATGAAAGCGACCATCTGGCACAACCCGGCTTGCGGTACTTCGCGCAAGACCTTGACGATTCTGCAGGAAAGTCCGGGAGTGGAGCTGACCATAGTCGAATATCTGGTCAATCCGCCCAGCGCCGCCAAGTTGGCGCAGCTTTATCGCGATGCCGGGCTTGCCCCGCAGCAAGGCCTGCGTCTGCGCGGGACCGACGCGGAAGAACGCGGGCTTCCACAGGCCAGCGATTCGGCCGTGCTGACGGCGATGGCCTTTGAACCCAAGTTGATCGAACGCCCGCTGGTTGAAACCGACAAGGGCGTGCGGTTGTGCCGCCCGCAGGATAAGGTGTTCGAGATTCTCTAGATCCGGCGTTGCCCGATCAGATCGTCGTCGCGGGTCATGCCCCTCAGGCCCAGCACCACCACGGACAGGCACAGCAATTCGATTGCCGCAAATCCGATCCACGGTGAATGGCCATAGAGCCAGACCCCGATCGCCGGGGCGACGATATAGGCCGCGCCGTTGACCGAGGCGACGATTCCGGCCGACTGACTTTGTTCCACACGGCTGACGGCTAGCGATGCCCCGGCGGTAAAGCCCGGTCGGAACAGTCCAAAACCCAGCGAGATCAACGCCATGGCAATAGTGATCGCGTGAAGATTTCCCGCGACCGACAGGATCGCCGTGCCGATCGCGGCGAGCGAAATTCCTGAGAGGCAGGATGCCCTTGGACCCAGATGCAATACCGGGATCAGGCCCCACTGGGCCAGCAGAGTGGCTAGGGCTCCGGCGGTCATCACCAGCCCGACCGGTCCGGCGCCCTCGGCCGGTGTCGCGCGCAGCCCCAGTCGGTCAAGTACCAGAAAACCGACCAGCCCGATGATCGCCGCCTGGGCATGGCCGCCAAGCAGGCCCGCGATCATCCAGGGGCGCATCCGCTGGTCGAACCAGCTGAGCTTGGGCACTTCGCCGGACTCGGATGAAGCTCTATCGTCACCGGACATCGGCATCGGCCGGCTGTCGGAACTGGCACTGAAAGGCGCGGCAATCACATCGCCTTTGGCCGCATAGGCCGGGGTATCATCGGGCAAGTGCACGCGCAGGGCGATCAGCACAATTACCGCAATAATCGTGAAGGCCAGAAACGGACCAACCAGCCCCACGCCGGGAAGGATGAAGAACGGCGCCAGGGTCGGCCCGATCACTGTACCAAGGCCGAAACTGGACGAGATCAGCGACAGCGCCTTGGTCCTCTCAGCCCGGCTTGTCCGGCTGGCGACATAGGCCTGAACTGCCGGCGGCGCGGCTGAACCGAACCCGCCATAGAGCGATCGGCACATCGCAAACAGGATCAGAGTTCCGATGGCAGAAAGAATTCCGTTAAGGCCCAGCCACAACGCCAGACCGCACAGCCCGAAGCTGAAGATGAAGCCGGTCAGGCCGATCGCCATCATCGCCTTGCGTCCCCGCCGATCGGACCGGCGCGCCCACATCGGGGCGCAGATCATCCACAGCAAGGCCGACCAGGTGTAGGCCAGACTGATCCAGAAATCGTGGACTTTCAGTGCAGTGCCGATCGAAGGCATCACCGATTGCATTGCTGTATTACCGGCTGCGGTGACCAGCGAGACAGTAAAAAGCAGCACAAGTCGCCCGGTCGGCAGGCTGGCCGTGCCGGCGCCCGCGCTGTCCAGTCCGGTTGGGTCCGCTCGGTTCATCGCTTTGTCGCTAAGCCTGTCGTTCACGCCTTGCAATGGGCAGGTAAATTTGGGTAGGGCTGAGCCCCACGAAAGAAGCTGGACTTATATTTTTCATGATCTTCACCGATATTGTGCAACCGGGGCTGGGCGATCGGATCAAGCGCCGGATCAGGCGGGCTTTGGGGCCGTGGGGCGTTTTCCTGCAAGGCTTCGTTGAACATCCAGTGATGGTCGGATCGATCATTCCCTCTTCACGCTTCACGATCCGCAAGATGCTGGCGCCGGTAAACTGGGAAGAGTGCAAGCTGTTCGTCGAATATGGCCCAGGCGTGGGGACGTTCTGCCGTCCGGTGCTGGAACGCTTGCCGCGCGGCGGCATGCTGATCGTGATCGATACCAATCCGCTCTATATCGACTACCTCAAGGCGACGATCGCGGATTCGCGGTTCGTGCCGGTGCTGGGCTCCGCCGCCGATGTCGAGGCGATTGTCCGCGCGTACGGCCATGACCATGCCGACTATGTGCTGTCGGGGCTGCCTTTTTCGACCCTGCCTGATGGAGTGGGTCCGGCCATTGCCGCAGCGACACACCGCGTGTTGCGCCCTGGCGGGGCATTCCTGGTCTATCAGTTCAGCGCCAAGGCGCGCGACTACATGGCGCGGCACTTCAGCCGGATCGATGCCGGCTTCGAAGCGCTTAACGTACTGCCGTGCAAACTGTTCTGGGGCTGGAAGGACTGAGGCCTAGCCGAACGTCTCGGCGTGCTGGTCCTGGCTGCCGCCAGACAGCCGCCGGTGCATCGCGGCAACCGCAGCGATTACATAGACCGTGAAGCCGGCCCCCATTATTGACGAGGTGGCTGCGCCGGCCAGCTCTGCCGCGCGCGTGCCTCCGAACAGCCCGGCAATTACTCCGGTGACAATCCCGACCACAATGGCGACCACAATGAAAACGGCGAACATCAGCAGCATAAACAGCAGGATCCGGCCGGCGTTGCCTTCAGTCAGCTCCCACGACCGCTTGAAAACGGCGAGCGGATTGCGAACCTGCTCGATCGCGATCACCGGCAGCATCATCGCCAGCCGCAGCGAGACATAAATCAGGCCCACTGCGGCAATCAGTCCCAGCAGCACCGCCACCCCGACCATGCCGCTACCGGCGCCGATGCCGATCACCACGGCGAAGACCAGTGCCATTGCGAGGCCGAAAATCAGCTGGGTGCCAAGGTAGGGCAGCATGCTGGCCAACCCTTCGCTCAGGGCTTCGCCCACGGTGATTCGCCCCGATCGGGCAAGCAGGGCAAAGGCAGCAAGCTGGCCAAGAGCCTGGACCAGCACCATGGCGAGCAGCCACGGTGCTGCCAGAGTATAGAAGTCGGCCATCATGCCATACATCCGCTCGGGCGAATCGCCTGGCTGCGGCTGGGGGCCGGGCATCAGCAGCGAGAAGGCAAAACTGGGTAGCAGGAAAAATACCCCGGCGAGCGCCGCCAGCACTTCCTTGTTGGTGCGAACGAGTTCGGTCGCCTCGTTCCAGATTGCTCCGATATCCAGCTTCATGTTCAAAACCCCGTTTCGATGGTTGGCACTTGATAACCACAGCAATTGCCGCCACGCAACTCGGGCGATGTACGATCTGCTCCCGCCTTCGATCGAGCTGCGCTGTGATGGCGAGCCCGTACCCTATCGCACTGCGCTGGATTTCATGACCGAACGCAATTCCGCAATCGCCGGCGGAACCGAGCAGGAGCTGATCTGGCTGCTTGAACATCCCCCGGTCTATACCGCCGGGACCAGCGCAGCTGCAGGAGAACTGCTCGATCCGCGGTTCGAGGTGATCGAGGCGGGGCGCGGCGGGCGCTACACCTATCACGGACCGGGGCAGCGGGTCGGCTACGTCCTGCTCGATCTCAAGACCCGGGCGCGCGACGTGCGCGGCTTTGTCCACGCGATCGAAGGCTGGGTGATCGACACGCTGAGTGATTTCGGAGTGGAAAGCTGGCGCGCAGCGGGCCGGATCGGGATCTGGACCCATGACATCGACGGGCGCGAGGCCAAGATCGGCGCGATTGGCGTACGGGTCCGGCGCTGGGTGACGATGCACGGTTTTTCAGTCAACATTGCTCCGGATCTGTCGCATTTCGGCGGGATCGTGCCGTGCGGGATCGAGGAGTTCGGGGTCACCAGTCTGGCAAAGCTGGGCGTGGCCATTGATTTTGCAGCATGGGATAGGGCAATGCTGGCGCGCGCGAACCAATTTCTGGTCGCGCTGGACCGGCCCTGTCCGGTGGAGTGATGGAATGACCGTTCGGCTTGCTCCCGTGATCCTGATCCTGACCCTGGCGGCCTGTGGCGGCAACGATGGCCAGAAAGCCCAAGGTGGCACAGCCCAGGGAGAAGTGCTGCCTGGTTCAGTCAGCGATGCGATGATCGCGGTCGATCAGGTCAAGTCGCAAGCGCCTCTTGCACCCAAGAGCGAAGGTGGGGACACCAAGGAAGGCAAGGCCAAGGCAGGCGCCAAAGACGCATCAGAGGCCGCTGCCGCTCCAGAGCCTGAGGAACCGGTTGCCGAGCAAGAGCCCGCGGCCGAATAGTTACTCTGTGATCCCCAACAGCCGCTGCGCCAGTTTCAGGTGCGGGCGGTCAATCATCCGACGGTCGATTTGCAGAGCCCCGGCTTCGGGATTAGCCTGAAACGCCGAGACGATCGCACGGGCGTCCTCCAGCTCCGCTTCGCTGGGCGTGAAGGCGGCGTTGATCACTGCCACCTGGATCGGATGAATCGCCAACATCCCGGAAAAGCCATCGGCCCGGGCCATCTCTGCAGCCCGTTTGAGGCCTGCCTCATCGGCGAAATCGGCATGAAGTGTGTCGAGCGCAAAGACCCCGCGGGCATGGGCGGTCAGCAGCGTCTGGATCCGGGCAAAGCGGAAAGCGTCGGTCCACTGGCCGTTCTCGTCGCGCTTGCGGCTGGCTCCGATTGCGGCGGAAAGGTCTTCAGCGCCCCAGGTCAGTCCGGCAAGGCGCGGCAACGACTCGCTGGCATAGGACGGTATGGTGATCGCCGCTCCCGCCGTTTCGCTGACCAAGGGAAGGATCTTGACCGAACCCGCCGTCAGCCCGCAGCGGCCTTCCAGTTCATAAAGTTCAGCCGCCAGTTGTCGGACCGATTCCGGTCCGGCGCTCTTGGGCAGCATGATCCCATCAGGCGAACCTGGCAATACGGCCACCAAGTCGTCGCGCCACAGCCGGCTGTCGAGCGAATTGATCCGCACCCAGCGGCCCAGCCGCTTGCCGCCCGTCACCTGCGCGCGGTGTGTCCCCAGCCATGCCGCGGCTAATTCGCGGGCCTGCTGCTTGTTGGAATAGGCGACCGAATCCTCCAGATCGAGAATGATCGCATCTGCTCCGGTCCCGGCGGCCTTGGACAGCTTTTTCTCGCTGTCGCCCGGAACGAACAGCCATGACCGTACTGGCATAAGCGCAAACCCTTCTGCTTGCCGTTACGCCGTCTCCAGCGCCGGATAGTCGATATAGCCTTCGGGTCCTGGCAGATACCAGCTTTTCGGAACGTTAAGATTGGGCGCCCAATCCGCGCCAATCCGGATTCGTTCGGCGAGGTCGGGGTTGGAGATATAGGGGCGGCCAAAGCTGATCGCCTCGCACCGGCCAGAAGAGACATCGGCATCGGCTTCAGCAGCAGTATAGTCCGAATTGAGCACCAGCGGGCCCTTGTAGATCGAACGGATCAGGGCGTCCTGCTTGGGCACTTCGGTGGCGCCAAAGGTGCCGTTCGGACCCGGCTGACGCAGTTCGAGCCATGAGACCTTGAGCTCTTGCAACACATTGGCCGCCGCGCCGAAAATGCTGGCCGGATCGGGATCGTCGCAGCCCTGGGTTTCGCCATTGGGGGAGAGGCGAATGCCGACCCGGTCCGCGCCCCAGACGGCGATGATCGCTTCAAGCACTTCGCGCATAAAGCGGGTGCGGTTTTCTGGCGAGCCGCCGTATTCGTCGGTGCGCAGGTTGGTGGAGCTGCGCAGGAACTGGTCGACCAGATAGCCGTTGGCCCCGTGGAGCTGGACCCCGTCGAACCCGGCGGCCTTGGCGTTGGCGGCGGCGCGGGCATAGTCCTCGCAGATCCGGACAATATCAGCCTTGGTCGCGGCGCGGGCCTGTTCGTGCGGCTTGCGCCCGGTAGGCGTGTGGGCATGATCGGGCGCGGTGGTCGCGCTGGCCGATACGCCCGGCTCACCGCCGAGGAAGTCGGGGTGAACGATCCGGCCCATGTGCCACAGCTGCAGCACGATCTTGCCGCCAGCGTCATGCACGGCCCGGGTCACGTTCTTCCAGGCTTCGGTCTGTGCTTCGTTCCAAGCGCCCGGTGCCGCTGGCCAGCCCAGTCCTTCAACCGAGATTCCGGTCGCTTCGCTAATGATCAGCCCGGCGCCGCTGCGCTGGCGGTAGTATTCGGTCATCATCGCATTGGGGACCGAGCCCGGATCGGACCGGCCGCGGGTCAGCGGGGCCATCAGGATCCGGTTCTTCGCTTCGATCGCGCCAAGGCTGAGCGGCTGGAACAAGGCTTCGTGCAAGGCGCATTCTCCTTCGATTTCGTTTTGCAATCTTGTTTGCTCCGCTAAGGCATGGACATGACCAATGCAATGGGGGGAACGGCGCACGAACGCTCGGGCAAGGCGCTGCATTTCGCGGCGCTGCTGGGCGGCAATGTGGCCTTGGCGGTCGGGCCGTGGTTTGTCCGCCATGCCGATAGCGGCCCGGTCAGCGCCGGGTTCTGGCGCTTGCTGCTGGCGGTGCCGCTGCTGTTCCTGCTGGCTCGGCTCAATCGTGAGAAAGTCACGGGCTACAGCCGCGCCACCTGGCTGGCAATTGCCGGGGCCGGGGTGTTCTTTGGGCTTGATATCGCCAGCTGGCACATCGGGATCGGCATGACCCGGATGGCCAATGCCACGCTGTTCGGCAATGCCGGCAGCCTGGTGGTGATCGCGGTCGGACTCTACGCCTTGCACCGCGCACCGCGCGCAGGCGAATGGCTGGCCTTCGCGCTGGCAATTGGGGGATCTGCAATCCTGCTGGGCCGCAGTTTGGAGATCGGGCGCAGCACGCTGATCGGCGACCTGTTTTGCATCGCTGCGGGGCTGCTCTATGCCGGCTATATCCTGCTGCTGCAAAAACCGCGCGCGGCCTTGGGCAGTTGGGCGCTGGTTGCCTGGTCAAGCGTCGCCGGTGTGCCGGTGATGCTGGCCGCCGCGCTTTACCTGGGCGAGCCGGTCTGGCCTTCAACCTGGTGGCCGTTGCTCTCGCTGGCGCTGCTGGGGCAAGTCGCGGGGCAGGGCCTCTTGATCTATGCGATGCGCCATTTCACCCCGCTGGTCTTCGGTCTGGCACTGCTGACCCAGCCAGCGATCGCGGTGGCGGTGGGCTGGCTGGCCTATGACGAGGCGCTGGTCCCGGTCGATTTCCTGGGCATGGCGATGGTGGCCGCGGGCCTTGCGCTTGCCCGCTCGACGCAGGACTGATGCTCGGCTAGCCTTGGTGGCATGCGTTTCCCCTGGGGAGAGATCCGATGAAGTCATTTGCCTTGCTTGCCGCCCTTCCGCTGGCCGCATTGACGCTAACCGCCATGCCCGTGGATGCCGCCAAACGGCCCGCTGCAGCAGTCCGCTCGCCCAAGAGCGATGCTGCCTTCAAGGTGTTGAGCGGGCGGTTTATTGCCTCTGCGCTTCGGCTTTCCCCGGTCGAGGCTACCGCATTGGGCGTTCACGATTATGACGCGCAGCTGCCCGGCATCACTGCACAGGCGCGCGCCGCGCGCACCGCCGAATGGCGCACACTGCTAAGAGAGCTGGCCCAGATCAATCCCTCGCTGCTCAGCCGCAATCACCAGGTCGACTATGCCATGCTGCGTAACGAGCTGGAGTATCGGCTCTTCGCCAATGATGTGTTGCAGGAATGGGCCTGGAACCCGCAGCTTTACAACGATATCGCCGGCGGTGCGCTCTATACGCTGGCGGCGCGTGATTTCGCGCCGTGGGACGTACGGCTGAAGGCGGCGACCGCGCGCATGGAAGCACTGCCTGCGATGCTGGCCGAAAGCCGCGAACAGTTGGTTCCGGCGCGGGTTCCGGCGATCTTTGCCCAGACAGTGTCGCGCCAGAACGGCGGGATAGTCGAGATCGCCGAGACGATGCTGGCCCCTCAGGCTGGTGCATTGTCCACAGCGGACCGGGCGCGGTTCGATGCGGCACTGGCAGGTCTGAAAAACGCAGTTGCCGAGCATCAGAAGTGGCTTGATGAAGTGCTGGTTCCGCAGGCCAAGGGCGACTTCAGGCTCGGAGCAAAGCGCTATGACCAGAAGATGAAGTTCGCGCTGATGAGTGACATGACCCGCCCGGTGCTCAAGGCCCGCGCGCTCAAGGCCAAGGCGGATACCCGGGCCGAGATGTATGTCCTTGCGCGCACAGTGCTGGCTGGGAAACCCGGTGCGCCTGCTTTGCCTGCCCAGCCGAGTGCAGACCAACAGCAAGCCGCGATCGAAGCGGCGCTGGCGCTCTCCTATGCCAAGAAGCCGCCGCGCCGTGAGCTGGAGAAGCGCGCCCGCGAAACCACCGAGCAGGCGACCAATTTCGTCCGCAAGAAGGGCTTCATTCGCATGCCCGACGGGCCGGTGCGGATCATCACCATGCCCAAGTTCCAGCAGGGCAACGCGGTCGCCTACAACGATCCGCCGGGGCCGTTCGAAAAAGGCCAACAGAACTTCTATGCGGTCAGTCCGATCCCGGAAGAGTGGAGCGATGAGCAAGCCAACAGCTTCCTGACCGAATACAATGACTACATGATCCACGATCTGTCGATCCACGAGGCGATGCCGGGGCACTACCTTCAGCTCGATCATTCCAACCGCACCGACAATCCGCTGCGGGCGATGTTATGGTCGGGGCCGTTTGTCGAAGGCTGGGCGGTCTATGCCGAAGGGGTGATGAAGGATCAGGGCTACCTGAACGGCGATCCGCTGTTCAAGCTGACGGTGCTCAAGATGCGGCTGCGCTCGGTCACCAACACCCTGCTCGACATCGGCATCCACACCGAAGGCATGACCCGCGACCAGGCGATGGAGCTGATGCAGAAAGGCGCCTTCCAGGCCGAACGCGAGGCTTCCGGGAAGTGGGTCCGCGCGAACTTGAGTTCAGTGCAACTGCTCAGCTACTTCACCGGCTACGAAGAGCACCGGCTGCTGCGGGCCGAAGCGGAGAAGCGCTGGGGCAAGGGCTTCACCCTGCGGCGCTATCACGACACGGTGCTGAGCTTTGGCTCCCCGCCGGTGAAGTACGCTCAGGCGCTGATGTTTGGGCTGCCGGTGCGGTAACCGAGCCTAGCGGTCGGAGATCGGGAGTGCTTTTCCAGTCGGGGCTGTGCTTGCGTAGCAAGCAATTGTCGTATCGACTTGTTGAGCGGAATCCATGAATCTCACGCCGTAAAGCGACATTCGCCAAATGGTGATTGATTCGTTGTCGAATGCCTGAATCCCCTCATACTGGAATAGCCCATCAGCAAGAACGCGATGACATCTTCGCTTAGTCCGCATACCGAAAAGGTTCGCCAACAGTTCCTCTCCCGTGGGATTTAGAAACCCGACTTCAATGTCGACTTCACTCGGTGGAAGTAGAAGCGACCATTCGGTCCAACAAAGGCCTCGGACGATCAATCGGTAGAGCGTCTCCACCTTATCTGCGTCGATGTTAATAGTCTGGCGGGGCTGGACACTACCGTCAGCGGCAAGCCAAGCGCGATTAGAGAAGCCCTGAGATAATTCTCCATGAATGCGCTTATTACCGGCAAGTCTTCGCGGTACAAGCGTTTCAAGGATATATGACGAGAGTGGATGACTTCCACCAAATGGCAAGACAGTCGATAGGTAGGTTTCCAGCTCAGATTTGGCGTTGTTGCAGACTTTACACGCAGGCGCTTTCGGCAGATTTGCTCGATGCTCGACTGGGAAAAACGACCTAGCAATCACATGATCGGCAGATTCCGAAGATCCTGCGACGACACAATAGACGCAAGTCTTGCCTCGATATCGCTTACTCACCGCGCCCCCAAATCGCCCTTCCCGACAGTCCCGCCGGCCATTTCAAGCATCCGGTCGAGGCTCTTCTTCGCCTGCAACCGCAGCCCCTCTTCGATCTGGATTTGCGGCTTCAGATCGCGCAGCGCGAGGTACAGCTTCTCGAGCGTATTCAGCGCCATGTAGGGGCAGATGTTGCAGGCGCATTGGCCGTCCGCGCCGGGGGCGCCGATGAAGTGCTTGTTCGGCAGCGCCAGTTCCATCTGGTGGATGATGTGCGGTTCGGTGGCGACGATCAGGGTCTGGCCGGGGAAGGTTTTGGCGAAGTTCAGGATGCCGCTGGTGCTGCCGACGTAGTCAGCGTGATCGATGATGTGCGGCGGGCATTCTGGGTGGGCCGCCACTGGCGCGCCGGGGTTCTGGGCCTTAAGCTTGAGCAGCTCGGTTTCCGAAAACGCTTCGTGGACGATGCAGACGCCCGGCCACAGCAGCATTTCGCGGTCGAACTTGCGGGAGAGGTATCCACCGAGGTGCCGGTCGGGGCCGAAGATGATTTTCTGGTCCTTGGGGATCTGGGCGAGAATAGTCTCGGCGCTGGAGCTGGTGACGATGATGTCGCTGAGCGCCTTCACCTCGGTCGAGCAGTTGATGTAGGTGAGGGCGATGTGGTCCGGGTTCGCCTTGCGGAACTGGGCGAACTTTTCGGGCGGGCACGAATCCTCAAGGCTGCACCCGGCGTCGAGGTCGGGCAGGATCACGGTCTTTTGCGGCGCGAGGATCTTGGCGGTTTCGGCCATGAACTTGACCCCGCAAAACGCGATCACCTCGGCATCGGTCGCGGCGGCCTTCTTCGACAGCTCCAGACTGTCGCCGATATAGTCGGCCAGGTCCTGGATTTCCGGGCGCTGGTAATAATGCGCCAGGATCACCGCGTTACGGTCCTTGCGAAGCCGTTCGATCTCGGCGCGCAGGTCGATACCGGAGAGGTTTTCGGTCTGGACGGTCATCTGAAAGCAACTCCCTGAAGAGTGCCTCAGATGGTCCTTCCGCGATTGGCGATCAAGGCCAAATTCAGTCGCGGCGCTACATCGGCGGCGGCGGAAGGGCAAGGCCCGGAACCGCGGCACCCGCAGTGCCTGCCGTGACCTGTGCATAGAACCAGTCCCCAAACGGCGAATAGGCCAGCAGATCGAACACCACCACCAAGGCCACAATCGCTGCGCCGCCACGCAGCCAGGCGGGATGGGCCCGGCCCAGGTGCTTGCGATCCCGGGCCATCCCGACCATGGGAAAGATCAGTCCGCTCAGTGCGGCAACCTCAAAGCCATAGGGCGACAACAAGGGCATCGGCAGGATCCGGCCAAAGCCCGGCCCCATGATCGCGGCGAAAGCGCAGATATGCAGCCGCATGTGCCAATCGCGCCGATTCCGGTTTTGCACGGCGGCAAGCGTCAGGCCGACGAAGAACAACAGCGTGACCGGATCGGCGATCAGGAATTGCTGCGGATAAAAGAAGAACGGTGCCCGCCCTTCCCGGACTAGTGCCACTGTCACCGTCAGCCCGGCCGCGACCATCGCCGCCATCCACAGTGCGGCGAGCTGGCCCAGCCGGCGATGCAGCGCGAAATTGCCCTGCACGGCCAGCCATGCCTGGGCCAAAAACAACACGATCCAGCCAAAGAAGATCACCGCATGGGCGTGGACCCGCAGCGGCGCGGCAAAGCTTGATCGGCCCATCGCCAGCTGCAACGAAAAGCCGGCGACCATCACCGCCGCCATTATGCAGGCCATCTTGAAGAAGTAGCCCTCGTCGGCGCCGCGCGCCGGATTGCTGCTATTGATTGCTGTCGCCACCGCGGTGTCTCCCCAAAGATCCGCGACCCCTTACTGCTGCCTTATGCGGCGTAGTTGCGCGCCCGGCAATCGCTATTGCGCCGCTTCGCCTGCAAACTGCACGGTGATCTGCACATCGCCGTAACCCGCCACTTTCAGAGGGACCGCCAGGTTCTGCGCCACCGCCTGCCGGGCCGATCCGCGGGCGAGGTCCATCAGAGCCGGCTGGGCGGCCTGTTTGGCGGCTTCCCGTTCGGCAACCAGGGTGTTGTCGCGGGTCAGCTTGGCCTGCGCCGGGCCGGTGATCCACACCCCTTCGCGCAGATACTGAGCGCGGGCCTCGTCCAGGTTGGGCTTGGAGAGCTGCAGGGGCGGCAGGGTGACGGTGAGCCGTTTGCCGGCCGGATCCCATTGGAATTGCCCGGCATCCAGCTTTGCCAGATCGAGCGTATAATCCACCCGCGCCGGGATCACCGCCACCTGGCGGCTTTTTAGCAAACCATAGCCGCGCTCGTCTTCAGCGCTGACCACCGGGGCGAGCTGCGCGGAAAAGACTGTCAGCCGGTTGGCCTTTTCGAAGGCGGTCAGGCTGGTTGCGATCGGGTCGCCGTGATCCTGCGGGCCATAGGCCTGCCACAGGGCCCAGGTTGCCAGCGCGGCGGTGAAGAACAGCAGGTACCAGGGCAGCGCAAACTGCCGGGCGATGGTCCGCGCGTTCTGGCGTTCGGTCTCGGTTATGCTGCGTTCAGCCGCCATGTCTCGCCTTGCTCCGCCACCACGCCGCGCGCCTTCAGGTCAATCAAGTGTGCCAGCACCGATCGTCCGGCCGCTCCGGTCAGGCGCGGGTCGAGGCCCTTGTACATCGCGCTGACCATAGCGGGGACCGGATGCGGGCCCGTTTCCAGCAGCCGCAGGATCTGGGCCTCGCGCTGGCGGCGGTGGCCCAGCATGCCGCGCACCAGTTGCCGGGGCTTGGTGATCGCCGGGCCGTGTGCAGGGTAGAGCACCTTGTCCTCGCGCTCATAAAGCTTCTGCAGGCTGGCCATATAGGCCGCCATATCGCCGTCTGGCGGGCTGACCACGCTGGTTGACCAGGCCATCACGTGATCGCCGGTAAACAGCGCGCCGCTTTCCAGCACGGCGTAGCACAAATGGTTGCTGGTATGGCCGGGGGTGGCGACGGCTTCGATGGTCCAGTCCGGTCCGCTGATCCGCTCGCCGTCGGTCAGAACCCGGTCGGGTGCATAGGAGTGATCGAAGGCGCTGTCAGCACGCGGGCCATCGTCGCTCAGCACCAGAGGCGCGCAACCGATGATCGGCGCACCGGTACGGGTCTTGAGCACGGCGGCGGCGGGGGAATGGTCGCGGTGGGTATGGGTGCAGAGGATCGCGGCGATCCTTGAATCGCCAACCGCAGCCAGAATGGCTTCGACATGGCCCTTGCCGTTGGTGTCGGCGCCCTTGAATGGAGCGGGGTCGGCATCGTCTCCGCTGTCTGCCGGACCGGGATCGATCACCGCGACTTCGCTGCCTGCGCCGACGATATAGGTCTGGGTTCCGGTATAGGTATAGTGCGAGGCATTGGGTGCCAGCACGCGCCGGACCAGCGGCTCGCATTGTTCGCTGAGGCCAGTCGGCCAGGGTTTGGGCGGGGCATCCATCGGCTTTGATATGGGGGGCGAGGGTGCGGGTGTCGAGGGGGCACGTGCGGCGGGGCAGATCGGCAGGAGTAGGAATGCTGGCGGGCGATGGCATGTCCGCACGGCCCGCTCCGCCTCCCCAGCTTTCCCGCTTGGCATCGCTGCCCGCCTGCTTCACCATGGCGCAAAGCATAAGCAGGAGAGCGCACTGATGTCTGCCACAGGCCCTGATGCATCGGAAAGCGCGTCCGCATCGTCGTGGGGGTTGCTCGCGCTGCTTACCGTGATCAACGTGCTGAACTTCGTAGATCGCCAGCTGCTGCCCAGCTTCGCCAATTTCATCAAGCCAGAGCTGGGGCTGAGCGATACTCAATTTGGCCTGCTGACCGGGCTGTTTTTCATCATTTTCTATGCGGTGGCCGGGCTGTTCATGGGGGTGCTGGCCGACCGGACGCACCGCGGGCGACTGATCGCGCTGGCGATTGCAACCTGGTCCTTGCTGACGGCGGCAAGCGGGGCGGCCAAGGGGTTTGTCTCGATGGCCTTGCCCCGCGCCTTGATCGGGGTGGGCGAGTCCGCGCTGACCCCGGCTGCGGCTTCGCTGGTGGCAGACCGGTTCCGGCCGACACAGCTGGGGCTGGCGATGTCGCTCTATTACCTCGGCGTGCCAATTGGGGCAGGGGCGAGCCTGCTGGTTGCGGGCTATCTGGGGCCGACGATCGGCTGGCGCAACTGCTTCTACCTGCTCGGCGCGATCGGCATGGTGCTGGCGGCGCTGATGTGGCTGGTGCGCGATGACCGGGTGGTCAAGGCGCAGACCCACAGCCACGGTCCTGGCTGGCAAGGGCACGGGCAGGTGCTGATCGCCGCGCTGCGCCAGTCGCCTGCTCTGTGCCTGGTGATCGGCGGCGGAGTGGCGCTGCACATTGCGGTCGGCGCGGCAGCGTTTGACCAATTGTGGTTCGTTGAAGAACGTGGGTTTGAACGGGCCGAGATCGCCAAACTGACCGGTTTCCTGACCGTGGTGGCCGGGATCACGGGCAGTCTGTTCGGCGGCTATGCCGGGGATTGGTGGTACCGCACCCGCAAATCGGGCCGGGCGATGCTGCTGTTCTGGATGTTCCTGGCGCTGGCCCCGCTGACCTTGGCATTCCGGATCGTCCCGGCGGATTCGATTTGGTTCGTGCCAGGGATCGGCGCGGGGATCTTTTTGCTCTGCGCCTATTACGGCCCGGCGGTCTCGACTATTCAGGAGCTTTCACCGCCGTCATCGCGGGCCACGGTGGTGGCGTTCAACATCCTGTGCGTCAACGCGATTGGTCTGGGCATCGGGATCACCGCGACCGGTGCGCTGATCGATGTGTTCCGCGCGGCTGGCAGTGCCCAGCCATACAGCAGCGCGGCGCTGACCATGTCGTTGGTTTCGATGCTGGCGCTTCCGGCCTTCTTCCTGGCCGGGCACTGGTTCCACCGCGACAAGGCGCTTGTCGACGCGATCCACAACTAGAGCCTTCCTGTCCTGGTTAGGACAAGGGCTAACCCCGAACCTGCGCCCCTAGCCGTTCGCGCAACGCCGCGACTGCGCTGGGGGCATTCGCATCGCGTTCGCGCCAGCCATTGTCGAGCCGCTTGAGCCGGGCGTGGAAGCGCTCGGTTGCCTGGATCAGTTCGCGGGTCGGGCCATCGATCAGTCCAAGGCGGCGCGGATCGGCTTCAGGAAACTCAGCCAGCTTGCCGTGGCGGCGCAACTGGAATTCGGACAATTCGCCGGCGAAGAAGGCGCGGTGATTGAGCAGCCAGGCCACGCTGTGCATCATCCGCGTGGTGGTGCGCAGCGCTTCGCATGAAAGCGCGACGGTGGCCTCATCATCACCAGCAGGTTCAAGCCGACCCGACAACGCGAACGCGGCGCGTACCTCGTCCGAGAGGACCAACGCCTCACAGTAGAGTCCCTCGATGATGCGGGGATTGATGCTTGCCGGGCTTGCCATGACTGCGGCTGCGATAGGCGGGGCGAATCATGCTTGCCAACAGGCCCAGGCCAAGTTTGCCACACCATTTCGGGACTGTCCCGTTTGGGGGCGCTTTTTCGGCATCGAACCGTTGCGGGCAAGCCGGGAATGCCGGACGGTCGTGCCGACCGCCGCGAAGCAGTCTGTCAGGCGATGATATCGGGAATCAGATAGTCCTCGATCATGATGATCTGGTCTTTCAGCCGCAGCTTTCGCTTCTTCAGGCGGGCGATCTGGAGCTGGTCGATCGATCCGGCGGCGGTCAAGGCGTCAATCGCGGCATCAAGATCGCGATGCTCCACCTTCAGCATTTCCAGGCGCTTGCGCATTTCCTCTTCGTTCACGCCCGCAGCCTCCTTTCGCCGGTTCATCGCGAAGCCGCCGCGCCCGGGCGCAGGACTTCACGAAGGTGCTTCGCAAGATAGGCTTAATATGTTTTGATGACAATCGCAGTGACTCGCCGAATGCCGAGTCGGTTATCGGCGGTGTCGTTGTGGTCCTTGGGCCAACACGAGGAGAATCTCCGATGGAACAACCGCATGTCAGTGCCTTGCAGCTCAAACACGCCGGACTCGAACGGCAACTCCAGGAAGAACAGAGCCGCCCCCAGCCTGACCTTGCGATGATCCAGTCGCTGAAAAAACGAAAACTCAGGATCAAGGAAGAGCTGGCGCACATCTAGCGGCTGGCTGGCCGGGCCCCGTCATTATGGCGGGGCCATCAAAAATTCGTTTGCAGCAGGGGCCGGGTCCGTTCCCATGGGCCGTGCTTTGGTCTAGGCTGGCATCATGCCAGTGACCAGCGCCGTCTCCGCCGCCCGCACAATTCTTACGCGATTGCACGACGTAATGGCATCGCGCAATCATGCGCAGGCAAAACTCAACACCGTGGTCGAGGTGATCGGCGAAGGCCTCGATAGCGAAGTTTGCTCGGTTTACCTGCTGCGCGAGGGCATGCTGGAACTGTTCGCCACCAAGGGGCTGGCGCAAGAAGCCGTCCATGTCACCCGGATGGCGATCGGCGAGGGCCTAGTCGGAACGATTGCCGACAACATCGATACGCTCAACCTGGCCGAAGCGACGGCGCACCCGGACTTTTCCTATCGCCCGGAAACCGGCGAAGAGAAGTTCCACTCGTTCGCCGGCGTTCCGATCGTGCGCCGCGAGCGTGCGGTGGGCGTGCTTTGCGTCCAGCACGCTGATCCGCGGCGCTATGAAGAGGTTGAGATCGAAGCGCTGCAGACCGTAGCGATGGTCTTGTCGGAACTTATCTCCAACGCCGGGCTGGTCGATGATGAAGATGTCGCGCTCGGCCCGCAGCAGACTGGCCCGGTTCGCCTGCCCGGGCTGATTCTGGTCAAGGGACTGGCAACCGGCAACGCGGTTTTCCACCAGCCGCGGATCACGATCGAACACGTCATGGCTGAAGACCGCGATGCCGAGCTGCAGCGCGTCTATCTGGCCTTCGACAAGATGCGCGAACAGATCGACCGGATGGCCAGCCAGGCCGAATTCGGGGTGGGGGGCGAGCATGAGGAAGTGCTCGAAACCTACAAGATGTTCGCCTATGACGAAGGCTGGAGCCGCCGGATTATCGAGGCGATCGATAGTGGTTTGACTGCCGAGGCGGCGATCGAGCGGGTCCAGCAGCGCACCCGGATGCGGATGCGCCAGATCGACGATCCGTTGCTGGCCGACCGGATGCACGATCTGGAGGATCTCTCCAACCGGCTGCTGCGGATCGTATCAGGCCAGATGGGCACGGCAGCTTCGCAGGGACTGCGCAACGATACGATCCTGATCGCCCGCAATTTGGGGCCAGCCGAACTACTGGAATATGACAAGCGGCGGCTGAAGGGGGTGATCCTCGAGGAAGGCTCGCTTACCGCGCACGTGGTGATCGTCGCCCGGGCGATGGGCGTTCCGGTGCTGGGCCGGGTCCGGTCCTTGCGCGGGGTGGTCCGCGACGGCGATCTGCTGCTACTCGATGCCGACAAGGGTGAGGCAACCGTCCGCCCGATCGACGCCATGGTCGAGGCCTTCGATCTGCGCTTCGTCAAAAGCAAGGAGCGCGCAGCCGCCTATGCCGCGCTGCGTGACGTCGAACCCTTCACCCGCGATGGTACCCGCATCACCGTGATGATGAACGCGGGCCTGCGCGATGATATGCCCAACCTGGCGCTGGCCGGGGCCGACGGGGTCGGGCTGTTCCGGACCGAGTTTCAGTTTCTGGTCTCTGCCACCCTGCCGGCCCGCGAGCGCCAGACCCGGCTATACCGCGACGTGCTCGATGCCGCAGGGGACAAGCCGGTGGTGTTCCGGACGGTCGATATCGGCGGGGACAAGGTGCTGCCCTATCTGCGCCACAACGACGGGGAGCATGAAGAGAATCCGGCGATGGGCTGGCGCGCGCTGCGCGTCGCGCTCGAGCGTGAAGGACTGCTCAAGGTCCAGGCGCGTTCGCTGCTGGAAGCGGCGGCCGGGCGCACGCTTAACGTAATGTTCCCGATGGTTTCCGAACCGTGGGAGTTCGACGCTGCCCGCGAAGTGTTCGAAAGCCAGCGCCGTTATCTCAAAGGCCAGAAGAAGCTGCTGCCTGAAGCGATCCGCTATGGCGCCATGCTGGAAGTTCCGGCCCTGGCCGAACAGCTTGATGTCTTGGCGCCCAAGCTCTCATTCCTTTCGATCGGCACCAATGATCTGACCCAGTTCCTGTTCGCTGCGGATCGGGCCAATCCCAAGCTGGCCGAGCGCTATGACTGGCTGAGCCCTTCGATTATGCGGTTCCTCAAGCGGGTCCAGCTCAATCTTGTCGGCCACCCGATTGATATCACTGTTTGCGGAGAAATGGGTGGCCGGCGGCTCGAAGCGCTTGCGCTGCTCGGGATCGGGATCCGCCGCCTCTCGATTACTCCAGCCAGCGTCGGGCCGATCAAGGAGCTGGTCCGCAAGGTCGATTTGCCAGAGCTCAGCCAGGCAATGACGCAGTGGCTGGCCAGCCCGCCGCCAAGTCTGCGTGATACCCTGGCAGCCTGGGCGGCTGAGCGGGGGATCGAGATCGACTAGTCCTCGCCCATTTGGGGTATCACCAGCCTGTCACATTTCCGGGCCATCCTGCCGCCAGGTCGGGCCCGCAACTCCGCTTTTCCGTTGACTCTGCGAAGCAAAAGCGGATTGTCCCACTCGACTGGAAAACCAGGGTCGCAACTTTCGGGGTCGGGATGACGGAATTAGAAGTGGAAGAGGCGGAATTGCCTCTTGAAGGTGTTGGAGCGCGCTTGCTTCGCGCACGCGAGGCTGCGGGGATGAGCTGCGCCCAGATCGCTGCCGTTACCCGCATTCCCGAACGTCACCTGACCGCGATCGAAGCCGGTGATTTCCCCGCCCTGCCATCCCGGACCTATGCGGTCGGGTTTTCGCGGTCCTATGCCAAAGCGGTGGGCCTCGACCCTGATGAAATCGTTACGGCAGTACAAGGCGAACTGGTCAATTTCGAACCGGCCGAACCGCGCCGGGGCATTCCCACTTTCGAACCCGGCGATCCGGCCCGCATTCCCGGTTCACGGCTGGTCTGGTTCTCCGCGCTGGGGATCGTCGCAGTGCTGATTGCAGTGTACTTTTTGGCCCGTTCGATGATCGCGCCGGGCATGACGCTGCCTTCGATCCTGTCGGACGATCCACCCGCTGCCGCCAGCCAGGCCGCACCGGAACAGGCACCGGCTCTGTCGGGGCCGGTCGTATTCACTGCGCTGGAAGGCAAGGTCTGGGTCAAGTTCAGCGACGGGGCCGGAAACCAGTTGTTCCAGGATGAAATGGTTCAGGGCGAGAGCTGGACTGTTCCGGGCGATCAGGCCGATGTGCGGATCATGACCGCGCGGCCCGATGCGCTGGCGATTACCATTGGCGGGGAATCGGTGCCCAAGCTGTCGGACGTGCAAACCACGATCCGCGATGTGCCGGTGACTGCGGCAGCGCTGCTGGCGCGTGGCACCCCGGCGGCAGTGCCTGTCCCGGCAGGCACCCCCGCTGCGCAGGCCCCGCGCCAGTTGCAGCCGCAACCCCGCCAACGTGAACGCAGACCTGCTGCGGCAGCCCAGCCGACATCAAGCCCCGCCGTATCGCCGCCGGTTACCGGTCCGGCAAGCGAACCAGCTTCGACTCCGCCCCCCGCTCCGGCTGCCTCGGCGACTTGAGCGGACAAGGCAACTAGACTGCGGATAGCTTTGCCGGCCTGCTCGACAGTGCCGGGTTCAACTGGCTAAGCCCGGTTTCCGGTTCATCTCTGGTTCGGCGGGGCTGGAGCATAGCCTTGGCAATTCGATTTTCGCATGGACTGCACACGATGAAGCATCTGACCAACAAGAAACCAATCCTGCTGGCCCTGTCGTTGGCGATCGCAGCGCCAGCGCTGGCGCAAAGCGCCGGTGAAACCACAGTTGATACGCGCGTTCGCAAGCTTGAAGCAGAAGTCTCTGCTTTGCAGCGCGTTGTGTTCCCCGGCGGCGACGGACGGTTCTTCCCGCAGTTGCAGCCAAGCCAGTCTGGCGCCACCCCGGCCGGCTCGCCGGCCAGCAATCCCAATGCCGACATGCTGACCCGGATGGACTCGCTGGAAGGGCAGGTTTCCCGCCTGACCGCGCAGGTCGAGGAAGACCGCAACCGGCTCGACAAACTCGAAGCGCGCCTCGCTGTGTTGGAAGCTGGTAAGTCAACCGCGCCTGCTCCGACTGGCGCTTCAAGCACTGGCAGCAATCTGGCAGCGATGACCGGCGCTGCAACCGGCACCACCAGACCGCCGGCGACAACGCCCGCCAGCAAACCGCTCGACCCATCGGCCAAACGGCTTGCTGCAGTGCGCGCGATTGCCAAGCCGCAGACCAGCGACCCGGGCGATGACGAATACTCCTATGGTTTCCGGTTGTGGGAAGCGAAGTTCCAGCCGGAGGCGCAGCAGCAGTTGAAACTGTTCCTGAACAAATACCCCAAGCATGCCCGGGTATCCTATGCCCGCAACCTGTTGGGTCGTTCCTATCTGGATGAAGGCAATCCACGCGAAGCGGCGAGCTGGTTCCTGCAGAATTACAAGGCTGATCCCAAGGGGGATCGCGCTCCGGATTCGGTGATCTTCCTTGCCGAGTCGATGCGGCAGATGAAGGACACCAATCGCGCCTGCGTCGCGCTGGATCAGTTCTCGCGCGATTTCCCGAAGGAAGCCGTAGGCCGGCTCAAGGCACAGTATGAAGCGACCAAGGGCGGTCTCAAGTGCCCGGCGTGATCCTGCGCCTTGCCCGCTTCCGCGCTTTCGCCTGATCCCCAGCTGACGGCGCGTTTCGCCGCCGATCTGGCCACGCTATGGCAAGGGCAGGGGCGGCTGGGTGTGGCGGTCTCGGGCGGACCTGACAGTCTGGCCTTGCTGCTGTTGGCCGCTGCCGCCTTGCCCGGACAGGTCGCTGCGGCGACTGTCGATCATGGCCTGCGGGCCGAGAGCGCAGCAGAATCTGACTTCGTCGCACAGACTTCAAGTGAACTGAAGGTTCCGCACGCGGCACTGATTGTTGAGGTTGAGCCGGGCAATGTTCAGGCCAATGCCCGCGCAGCGCGCTATGCGGCGCTGGCGCAGTGGATGGAGCTTGAAGGTCTTTCGGCTTTGGCTACAGCGCACCATGCGGATGACCAGGCCGAAACCATACTGCTGCGGCTCAACCGGGGCAGCGGCGTCGCGGGCCTTGCCGGCGTGCGGGCGCGCGGCATGGTGCCAGGCACCCGGTTGCCGCTGATCCGCCCGCTGCTTGGCTGGCGGCGGAGCGAACTCTCGCAAGTCGTGGCAAAGGCCGGTCTCGAAGCAACCGACGACCCGTCGAACCGCGATGACCGCTTCGATCGTGCGCGAATCCGTAAGGCGCTGGGTGAGGTTAATTGGCTTGACGTTCCGGCGCTGGCGAGCAGCGCCGCACACCTCGCCGATGCCGATGCCGCGCTGGAATGGGCGGCGCAGCGCGAGTGGGCCGAAGCGGTCAGCAAGGGCCCGATGGGGCTAACCTATCGCCCGCAGGCCCCGCGCGCCGTGGCGCTCAGAGTGATTGCGCGGATCGTGACCGAGCTCGATGGAGAAGCCCCGCGCGGATCGGCGGTGGCGCGACTGTTCGCAAGCCTGATCGCTCGCCAACCAGCCTCAATCGGCAACCTCGTGGCACGGGCCATGCCTGAGGGGTGGAGCTTTACAAAGGCCCCGCACCGAAGCGGCTAGCGCGCCGCCATCCCTTTCTGCTGCATCCGCCAGACCAGCTGGTCATAGCGGTCCTGGCCGAAGAACGGTTCGCCATCATAGACCATCAGCGGCACGCCGTAGTGGCCGCCTTCGCGCTGGTCGGCCTCGTTCTGCTTGATCGCAGCGTCGAGCCGTTCGGCTTCGGCTGCTTGCGCAGCATCCATTTCGGCCAGGTCGAGCCCGATTCCTTCGAGCGCCTTGGCGAGGTGATCGCCCTCGTGCCAGCCTTCAACCTCGCCTGACCAGATCAGATGGCTCACCGCGCGCAGCAGCGCCAGCCCGTGCCCGCGTTCTGCGGCCAGCTGGCCGAGGCGCGTCAGCCGGTGGATATAGGGCTGCTCCTTGGGATAGGTCCGCGTGGCAAAGTCCATCACCACCGGATCGGGGCGCGGCCAGCGCAGCGGGAGGCCGGCAAATTCGGCGCTGCGCGCGGCGTCGCGAAACAGGTAGCCGAACCATAGCGGATCGGCGTTCGAAAAGAATTCCGGCTGACGCACCGCGATCGGCAGCACCGGCTTGACGTTCACTTTCGCGTCCCAGTCACGCTCCAGCTCAAGCAGCTTGGGCACCACAATGTACGAATAGGGGCTGCGGAACGACCAGTAGAGATCGACGGTGTGGGTCATTGCTTTCCTCTCCTCGTTGCGTATTAATCGCGCGATTAAGAGGAGAGTCAAATGCGGATTGATTCAACCACGTCGGCAGTAGTGACCGGCGGCGCATCGGGGCTGGGCCGGGCCACGGCAGAAGCGCTCGCAGCGGCGGGCGTCAAGGTTGCGGTGTTCGACGTCAACGAAGAAAAGGGCGAAGAGGTTGCCAAGATAATCGGCGGGCTGTTCTGCCGGGTCGATATCACCAGCGAACAGTCGGTGCTCGATGGCTTTGCCAAGGCCCGCGCCGCGCATGGCCAGGAACGGATCACCGTGCACTGCGCGATGACCAGCAAGCGCGGCAAGACGCTGGCCTTTGACAAGGAGCTGGGCAAGCTGCGCCGCACGCCGACCGAGGATTACGAATACGGGGTCCAGGGCATCCTGGTTGCCTCCTACCGGATCGCTTCGATCTCGGCCGAGGGTATGGCCTCGCTGGAGCCGCTGGAAGATGGCGAGCGCGGCTGCATCACGCTCACCGCTTCGGTTGCGGCGCAGGACGGGCAAATCGGGCAGATCATCTATGGCTCGGCCAAGGCAGGCGTGAATGGACTGGTGCTGCCGATGGCGCGCGACCTGTCGGACGTGGGCATCCGGGTCAATTCGATCATGCCGGGGATTTTCGCCACGCCCTTGATGCTGGGGGCCAAGCAAAACGTGCTCGACAGCCTGGCCGCATCGGTGCCATTCCCCAAGCGGCTGGGTAAGCCTGAGGAATTCGGCAGCCTGGCGATGGAACTGGTCCGCAATTCCTATTTCAACGGTCAATGCATTCGCCTCGACGGGGCGATTCGCATGGCCCCGCGCTAGTCCTCCCCGATACG
>CAZOSI010000004.1:43427-43711 GCA_964582485.1 uncultured Novosphingobium sp. | reverse complement strand
CATAAACATTATTAGTGTTGCGCTTAAATGGGCGATTATGCTGCAATACAATTCGACGTGGCGCGCCTCTCGTGAACTCCAATTTATTGTAGAAATCTCAATAACTAAGCTTAAATTCACCGGCGGTGATTTTGACCTAATTGTAGTGTCGATTTTTTCGAGAGCGAATTGGTTCATGGCCTAAACCCGTGTTCATCTTGGTAGGACCAACGGTCAGGTCCAGGAGGAGGCCACCGCCCGCCTTCACGTTTGCAAGCCTGAAGTCTATCGTTCGCTCGCAGAAC
>CAZOSI010000004.1:23988-43417 GCA_964582485.1 uncultured Novosphingobium sp. | reverse complement strand
CGCAGAACGCAACGTATTCGAGCTTGGCCTCTAAATGTATTCACGCAATAGACATTGGCCTCATACATCCAGCCAGCTACACAGTCATCTTCATCTTCACAATCAGGCTTGGTTGGCGGAACTGGAACCGAATTTAACCGAGGTCTGTTGACATGGGCGTTCTGAACAACACCCATTGCTCCGGCCAACACCAAACTTGCAGCTGGAATGCAAACCATCGCACCATGTGGCGTAAGACATTCCCAAAGACCTGAAATTACCCGAGCATTCAGTCCATCCGGATCCACCGCGTTGATCGGATCGCCGCCGACGTAGGCGTAGAGGTTGCTCCCGCCGCCCAGGCCCAGCGGGTCGGCTTCGATGTAGCGGCCGGTCATCGGGTCGTAGTCGCGGTGGTGGTTCTGGAACAGGCCGGTGGCCGGATCGCGCCACTGGCCGGGGTAGCCCAGATCGAGCGGGTCGCCGCCGACCAGCAGCACCCGGGTGCCCCACGGATCGCGGGTGACCGAGCTGACCACCGCTCCAGAGCCATCGGTCAGCAACAGCGGCTCACCCAGATGGCCGGTGGTGATCCAGGTGTAGGTCGGATTGGCCAATGGGCCGTTGATCATTGCCAGCGGCAGCGCATCGAGCCAGACATATTCGCGCACCAGCGCGCCGCTTTGCGCATCGTATTCGGCCAGCAATTCGCCGTCTTCGCCGTAAAGATAGTGCCGGTCGCCGCCCGCTTGCGAGGACGAAGCGACGCGCTGTTCGCGCCAGTCATAGGCATAACTTGCCACCAGCGTTCCGCCTGAGGTCACCCCGGCCAGCCGCCCGCGCGCATCGTAGCTGTAGCCGATTGGCGACGCGCCGGAGCGCGTCACTTCGGTGATGTCACCCGCCGGATTGTAGCTGTAGCCGCGCGCCAGCACGCCGGCCACGTCGCGAACTTCGGCGAGACGATTGGTGCCGGGCGCAAGGATGGCGACATCGCTGGCGCTGATGCCGCTCACCACCCGGTCGACCCGGACCCGGTTGGAATTGGCGTCCCAGCTGTAATCGTCGCTGCCCCATGCCCCGCTAGCCGCATCGAGCCGGCCAGAATCGGTATAGCTGTAACTGGCGGCGCGCTGGGGTGCGGCAGTGTCGGCCACGCCGGTCACCCGTCCATTGGGATCGCGCAACAAGGTGAGGCCCAGAAGTGCGCCCGACCCACCCGACAACCCTATCCCGTCCAGCCAATAGTTCGCGTCATAGCTGCGGCTCAGCGTCAACCCGTTGCCCTGAAGCAGTCCGGAAAGCGGGCCGAATGGCTTGTAAGTCATTGCCCCGGCGAGCTGGACGGTCGGGCCGCCGGCATAGGCCAGCGCCCGAACCTTGGCCACGCGGCCATCGATCGAGCGGACATATTTGATGATATGCCCCGACGGATAAGTGATCCCGGTGACCTGGCCGTTGGCGTTGTAGGCATAGGAAAACGTGTATGAGCGCGGGCCGAAAACCTTGGTCCGCCGCACTACCCGGCCCTGCGCATCGTAGACCAGAGCTTCCGATCCCGAAGGATCGCTGATTCCGGTCAGCCGGCCGATCCCGCGGTTGCCATCTGCAGTGGAATCCCAGGAATAGGTCACGGTTTGGGTGGTGAGACCGGGGCCGGATGCAATTTCGGACAACGGGCGATCGGCGGCATCGTAGTCGAACGCGGTCGTCACCCCCTTGGCGTCGATGGTCTGCACGATCCGCCCGGCGGCATCGTACCAATAGCGGATTTGCCCGCGATCAGGGCTGGCTTCCTGGACCGTCTCGCCAAAGCCATCGACGACCATGGTTGTCGACAGATCGCGGCCATCGCGGAATTCGGCTAGATCGGCATCGAAGGTGGTATAGGTGAACGTCTCTGCTTCGTTTTCCGGGTTGGTCGCCATCGTCGGACGGTCGAACAAATCGAACCCGGCTGTGGTCACCTTGCCGCGGGCGTCGGTGCTGGAGACCGGATTGCCGACCTTGTCATAGCCGATCTGCCAGGTCCGTCCGCCGGCACCGACACTGCGCGTCAGGCGTCCCAGCTCATCATGAACCCGGCCGATCTGGCGCTGGACCGTGCCGTCCGGGGAATGTGTCTTGTCCAAAACCGACTGGCCGACCGCGTTGAGTTCTAGAACAATATATTCGCCCCGATCATTGGCGATCCGCGTGACGCGGTTTGCCCCGTCATAGCTATAGTCTAGCCAGCCGCCGGTCGGCATGGTTAGGCGGGTGAGATTGCCGGCCGGATCGTAGTCCATTGCATAGCGCGACTGACTGGGCCCGGGATCGCGGGTAACGGACAGAACCCGGCCAAGGGCGTCATAGGTCAGGGCTGTATCAACACCGTTGGGATCACGAACGGTGAGCGGTTTGCCCATGGCATTACGCGCCAGAACGCGGGTAACATGACCGAGCGGATTGACCTGGGTCTCGAGCTGCCCGGCGGCATCATAGGTCATGATTTCCCGATCAGCGGTGCCGGGCAGCGGGCCGTCGACCGCAAGCAATTGGCCGGTGGGCGACCAGTCATAGCTCCAGGTCCGGCTGCGCCCGCCGGTGACATAGGGGACCGTGATGCTGGTGGTGTCAGTCAGGGTCAGCGACGCAAGCTTGCCGGCGGAATAGCTGCGGCTTTCGGTCAGTCCCTGGCGGGTGATCGTCGCGGGCAGGTTGAGCAGGGGATCATAGCCAAATGTCGTGGTCCGCGCGGCGGGTGTGCCGGCGGCCTCGGTCACCGCAGTGGTCCGGCGCTGGCTGTTGTATCCGAACGCGGTCTGGCGCAGCAGCGGGTCGGTCTGCGACGCCAGCGTGGCGCTGGCAGAGGTGGTCGCAAAGACCGAACTAGTGGCCTCGGTATTGGCCGACACGGCGCCCGAAATACCTGTCAGGCGAAAGTCATATCCAGTCCCAGTCTTGGTGAAGGTGTAGACCTCCGCCTTGCCCAGCGGACCGGTGACCGTGGTGGTCATCGCGGTTGCAGTCCAGGTGTAGGAAAACTGGTGGCGGTCTGCACCGCCCGGCCCTTCGGCCCGAATTGCCTGCCCGGCGAGCGGACCGAAGGCAAAGTTCGAGACGCGTTCACCGCGGTGGTTGACCACCGCAGTGAAAAAGTTGGGATAGCGGCTGTCTTCGTAGAGATAGGTGGTCGAATCGACGATCGCCGCAGCCGTATCGACGCGCTCTACCTTGACGAGCCTGCGCGGCATGACCGGCGAAAGCGAAGTTGCCGCAGGCGGATCATAGCTGAACTGCAATCTGGTCTGGTCGGGCAGCGTCACCTTGCTGACCGCCATGGAGATCGGCTGAGAGTTGCTGGTGGGTGTGGCCAACGTGGTGATTTGCATCTTCCGCCACTCAAACGTTGCCGAGCGGCCATAGCTGTCAGCTACCGAGAACAGGCTGCCATCGGGATTGTAGCTGTAGTTCCACTTGTAGCCGTCCCGTGATGTTCGGGACGTGGGTCTTCCGATTGCGTAGTAGGTCGAATTTGGCCGGGGAAAGGACTGAAAGTTCCAGACCGTGTCGTTCGCGTCGGTCAAACGCCAGTAGCTTACCGCCGTATTGAGAGTCGCCAGATTGCCGGGAAGCGTTCCGATGAATTCGAGTTTGAGCTGCGTATCGACATCTGCCTGCCCGCTGGTGGTCAAAGGTGCCCAACTGCCGTTGCTTTGCAAGACGAAGACATAGGCCGATCCATCCGGACTGACGAAAGTGGCCTTTGAACTTGGGCTGGCGGGCGTCCCTGATGAGGTGGCGATCTGCAATTCAGGCTGAAAATCGAAGGACCAGCGTCCATCGAGGCTGGAGATGAGCTTCTGGACATTGGGTTGTCCGGCCGCCGCTTTGCTACGATAATGCCGAGAGACGATGAACCGCCCGTCAGCGGAAGCGAAGTCGATCGCCGATTCGACTACAGCGCCGGTCTTGAGAACGACCGGGTCGCCGCGGACCGGATTGCCCAAGTTGCCACCATTGATCGTGTCGCAGCATGGGCGCTCGCTGACCTGATTGGCGGTTGGTACGCAGGTGAGGCTGGCGGTCGCGACATAGCCGGAAGCGCATTTGAAGTTGACGCCGGAAGGCAGAACAGTGCCGCATGAAATGCCTTTTCCCGTCTCCTGAGGGCACAGATACTGATAACGGGTCCAGGAACACGACGCGCTGGTTGTTCCGTCTACCGTAAAGGCCCCGATGAATCGGCTGTAGCCATTGTCCATTCTCGCACCGCGCCACTGCGCAGTGCAGGCTTCTTCCGGGGTTGCGTAATAAAGGGTCCCCCAGTTCCAGCCGAGTACGCCCTCGGCCTGCTGGGCCTTCGCCGCTGGCACTGCGAACCCCACTGCAACGGCAGCCAAAGCCAGCAAGGCAACGCAGCACACCATCGATCGCGCTACTTGCAAAAAAGCGCGACGCAGCACATCACAAACCAACTCAGAAGCAAATTTTTTTAACTTCATCCAATTTGGAGCAATAATGCATTCGGAATTCACGGCATTTCCCCCGTTTCTAAGCTCCAAACTTCACAAACAAATTTTCTCATTGAACGGATCGTTCATATTGCGCCAACAAGTCAACATGTGAATTTTTTAATAGGCAAACAACTATGTCCATTTCGAACCTATCTGGAGATTCTATTGACACCTTACTTAGTTGGATGGTTCAGATGGCAACCGGCCCGGCGGCCAGCGGACTGGCAACCCTGGCACTTGCCGGGCTTGGCTTCTCCGCGCTCACCGGCAATTTGACCCTGAATCAGGTGGTGCGGGTCTTGGCCGGGATCTTCATTCTGTTTGGCGCCCCGCAGATCGCCGTGTCGCTATTGGACTTGCGCAGCGCAGAATTTGCCGCCGCCAATGGGGATCGGATGCAGCCTGCGGCAGATCAGCCCCACCAGGCCAATAGCATTTGCTGGACCTGCTGAGCGCCGGCTGCGTCCGATATTCCCTACTTCCACGCGCACCAAGCCTTGCCTTAACCACCGCATGGCGCCACCCTTGGTGCCTGACAGAAGGAGGCGTTGAGTTTGACCGAACAGCCGATCACAATCGAAAACCGCGGCGCGATCGAGGTGGTGAGCCTCAACCGGCCCGACCGCCTGAATGCCATGAACGAGGCGCTGATCCAGGCGCTGCTGGACTACTTCACTGCCTTGCGCGATCGGCTGGATGTTCGCGTGGTGGTGCTGCGCGCCGAGGGGCGGGCGTTCTGCGCCGGGCTCGACCTTGCCGGGTGGGACCGCGATCCCGATGCCGGGCCGGTTCACCAGGGCTGGCGCACCCAGCGGATGATCGCGGCGGTGATGCAGGCGATGCGCAAGTGCCCGCAGCCGGTGATTGCCTGCGCGCAAGGCCCGGCCTGCGGCGGCGGGTTCTCGCTGCTGCTGGCGAGCGACGTGCGCTACGCCGCCCCGGACCTGCGGATGAACGCGGCCTATATCAAGATCGGCCTGGGCGGCTGTGACATGGGGGCCAGCTATTTCCTGCCGCGGCTGGTCGGATCGTCGGTGGCGAGCGAATACCTGCTGACCGGCAAGTTCATGACTGCCGACAAGGCGCTGGCCTGCGGGCTGGTGAGCGAAGTGGTGCCGCACGAGCAGTTGCTGCCCAAGGCGCTGGGACTGGCCGAAGAGATGCTGCAAACCGCACCGCTGGGGCTGCGCCTGACCAAGGACGCGCTCAACCTCAACATCGATGCGGCCAGCATGGAGCATGCCTTCGGCCTCGAAGACCGTCAGCAGATCATGCTGAGCCAGACGGCAGATTCGGTCGAGGCACGGGTGGCGTTCTTCGAAAAACGGCCTGCTGAGTGGCAAGACCGCTAGCCGTTGTTTGGGGTGCTAGGTCTGAATGGTTCACGCAGGGGCCGCAGAGAAGGAAGTGGAGACGCAGAGGGGTAGCGCCTGCGGCGAAGCCGCCTTCACCTTCAACGATGCGATTGGCGCAGCGTTAGAGTGTTTGAGCCGCTTCGCGGACTACGCGACATCTCAGCGCCTCTTTTTCTTCTCTGCGGCCTCTGCGTGAACCCAAAATCCCGACCTCGCAAACAGAGCCAAGGCCCGCTCAACCCGCCTGACTACGCCCGCGTTCCATCACCGCACGGCGGCGTTCTTCTACCTCGCCGCCAGACACCTGCGAATTGCGTGCCGAACTGACTCGGTGTTCGCTCGCCATGCCTTCGCCGAAGCTCTCAGCGTAGCCCTCGTCGATCAGCGCCTTGTATGCCTGGATCATTGCCGGATCGATCCCGGCGATGTCGGCGGCAATCGCCTTGGCGGCGGGGAGTAATTCGTTCGCCGCGACCACCCGATTGACCAGGCCCCAATCACAGGCCGTCTGCGCATCGAGGAAGTTGCCAGTGAACGACAGTTCCTTGGCTCGGCTGATCCCGATCATCCGGCTGAGCTTCTGGCTGAGCCCCCAGCCGGGCAGGATCCCGACCCGCGCGTGGGTATCGGCGAAGCGAGCGTTCTCGGATGCGATCAGAATGTCACAGGCCAGCGCAACTTCGAATCCGCCGGTAATCGCGACGCCATTGATCGCGCCAACTACCGGCTTGCGGCACTGCTCGATCGCCTTGACCGGGTTGGACTCCGGCTCGCCAGCATTGGCCGCGCCAAGGCCGTCCTGGCCCAGCTCCTTGAGGTCGAGCCCGGCGGTGAAGGCGCGGGTTCCGGCCCCGGTCAGCACCACCGCGCGGATCGTCTCGTCAGCGTCCACTGCAAGCATCGCGGCGGCCAATTCGGCCCGCAGGCCGCGTGACAGTGCATTCATCGCCTCGGGTCGGTTAAGCGTAACGACGGCCACCGCGCCGTCGCGTTCGACTGTGACCAGGCTCACATCTTCACCCGAGCGCTCTGTCCGTCGTCGATCCGGATCGTCGCGCCGGTCACGCATTCGCTGGCCGGAGCGACCAGGTAGAGCAGGGTCGAATCCATCTGTTCGGGCACCGGCACGCGCTTGCGCGGCAAATGCGGGGCTGGATCGCCGCCCATCCGGGCGAACATCCCGTCGGTCATTTCGGAGACGAACATCCCCGGCGCGATCGCGTTGACGTTGATGTTGTAATGCGCCCATTCGACGCTGAGCGCCTCGGTCATCCGGGCGATCGCGGTCTTGGTCACAGCATAAAGCGCCGCGCCGCCGCCGTCATAGCGGAAGTGCGCGACCGAGCTGATGTTGACGATCCGCCCGGGCTTGCCCGCTGCGATCAGCCGCCGCGCGACTTCGCAGGCGAGGATCCACGGGCCGCGCAGGTTGACGCCCAGCACCTGGTCGATCAGCTCGGTGCTCATCTTGTGGGCGCGCTGGGCATCGGGCATCCCGGCGTTGTTGATCAGGATATCGACGGTGCCGAAGGCCGCTTCACCGGCGGCCACGGCAGCGATCACGCTGTCGGCATCGGTGGCATCCATCTGCACCGCCAGCGCCTTGCCGCCCGCAGCCTTGATCTTGTCCGCCAAAGCCTCCAGCCGGTCGAGCCGCCGCGCGGCCACCACTACCGCCGCGCCTTGGGCAGCCAGCACTTCGGCAAAGCGCGCACCCAGGCCTGAGGAAGCGCCGGTAACGAGCGCCACGCGGCCGGTCAGGTCGCACGAGTTGTAGGGCAGTGGATATTCGCTCATTTGCACTCTCCTCCAGCCGCCTCGACGACGTCGCGCAGGCGGTCTTTGCCGAACCACATGTCCTTTCCGAGGAAGAATGTCGGCACGCCAAAGGCCCCGCGCGCCACGGCGCTTTCGGTGCTCTGGACCAAGGCGGCCTTGATTTCGGGGTCTTCCACCGCAGCACCCAGCGCGGCCGCGTCCAGCCCGGCCCGGGTCAGGACATCGGCCCAGACTGCCGGATCGTCGAGCTTGAGCCCGTCCTGCCACAGCGCGGTGTACATCGCCTCGCGGTAGGCCGGGCCGTAGCCCAGCCGTTCGGCCGCCACCGCGCCGCGCATGGCCAGCAGGGTGTTGACCGGAAAATGCGGGTTGAACTTGAACCCGGTTATGTTGTGCCGCGCCATGAAGCGGTCCATTTCCAGCCGGTCGTAGGCCACCTTCTGGGCGACATGGCCATAGCTCATCAACGGCGGCTGGTTGCCGGTTGCCTTGAACAGGCCGCCCAGCAGCACCGGGACATAGCGGAAGGACACCTTGCCCTGCGCCTCAATCGCCGGGATCGCGCGGTGGACGAACCACGAATTGGGCCCGCCGAAGTCAAAGAGGAATTCAATCTCGGTCGGCATCACCATGTCTCCCCGTACGGACGGATAATTTGCTCGAAGGTCCAGGCCGATTTCGGCTGGTTGAAGAGCGACCAGTAGGCATCGGCCACCGCTTCTGGTGGCATCAGCAGGTCGGGCTTGGCCGCCAGCGCTTCTGCGCCGATCCGTTCGGTCACGCGCGCGCGGACCCATTCGGTATCGACCCCGGCATCGATCACCAGGTGGGCGACGTGGATGCCCTGCGGCCAGAGTTCGCGCGCGGCGCTTTCGGCGGTGAGCCGCAGCCCGGCCTTGGCCGCGGCGAAGGCGGCATAGCCAGGGTTGCCGCGCAGCCCGGCGGTAGCGCCGGTGACGAAGATCTTTCCTACTCCGCGCGGGGCCATGATCCGCGCGCCTTCGCGCAAGGCCGCGAACCCGGCAAAGCAGGCCATTTCCCAAACCTTGCGGAACACCCGGTCGGTGGTTTCGACCAGCGGGAACTGGACGTTGGCACCGACGTTGAACACGACCAGCGCCAAGGGGGCGATCGCTTCGGCCTCGTCAAGGAACGCCGCAACGTCTTCGCTTTGCCGCGCGTCCAGACTCCGCCCGGTCACCGCGCCGCCGAGCAAGGGGGCGAGTTTGTCGCCGTTGCGGCGTCCGGCATGGACCGCAAAGCCCTCGGCGGCAAACTTGCGCACGATGGCCGCGCCGATGAAATCACCCGCGCCGATGACTGCGACCGACTTCACTTGCGCTCCAGCGGGATCACCGCGACGGTCAGCCGGGAAATGCAGACCAGCTTGTCGGCCTCATCAGTGATGCGGATCGACCAGACCTGGGTGGTGCGGCCGATCGAATCGGGCCGGGCGATGGCATAGACCCAGCCCTTGTAGGCCGGGCGGATGTGGTTGGCGTTGATTTCCATCCCCACTGCGACATGCTTGCTGCGGTCGATGCAGTAACTCGCCGCGACTGAGCCGATCGTTTCGGCCAAGGCTACTGAAGCCCCGCCGTGCAGGCGCTGGAACGGCTGCTGGGTGCGGTGATCGACCGGCATCCGCGCGCGGATCCAGTCATCGCCGCACTCGACGAATTCGATGCCGAGATGACCGGGCATGGCGTTCTCACCCAGGCCGGTCATCGGTTCAAGCGGCGGGCACGTACCGCCCCACCAGATCGATGCGTTGCTCATTGAAACGCAGTCTGGCGCAGGCGAGGCGGGCTGTAAACTGCCTATAGGCAATGAATCTCCCCTCCCCGGTGGGGAGGGGTTGGGGGTGGGGGTTCCACGTCCGCAAGGTGAGAACCCCCATCCCAACCCTTCCCCAGCGGGGAAGGGCTTCTATAGGCCTAGTTCGCTCAAGCTGGGGTGATCGTCCGGTCGGCGGCCCTGTGGCCAGTGGAACAGGCGTTCGGCTTCTGTGATTGGCAGGTCGTTGATGCTGGCATGGCGGACTGCCATGTGGCCACTCTCGGCAAACTCCCAGTTCTCATTGCCATAGCTGCGCCACCACTGGCCGGCATCGTCGCGCCATTCATAGGCAAATCGGACTGCGATCCGGTTGTCGGTGAAAGCCCACAGCTCCTTGATCAGCCGGTATTCGTGTTCGCGCTGCCACTTGCGGGTCAAGAACACCTCGATTGCAGCGCGGCCGACCGGAAAGAGATTGCGGTTCCGCCAGCAGCTGTCCTCGGTATAGGCCAGTGCGACTTTGGCGGGATCGCGGCCATTCCAGGCATCTTCGGCAGCGCGGACCTTGATCGCAGCGGTTTCGGCAGTGAAGGGCGGCAGAGGCGGTCTTGTATCCATCGGGTCCTCAGGCAAAAGGCATGGCGAATTCGACCCGGATCCCGCCGGGGATCGCCGCGATCAGGTGGTGGACGGCTGAGCCGGGGCGCATCGGTCCGGGGCCGAACTCTATGCTGACTTCGGGCCAGTCGGCAATCCGGCGGTGAACTTCATCGAGTGCCTCAGCATCGCGCACCCCCAGCGCCAGGTGGTGCAGCCCGACGTTACGGCGGCGGTCGAACGGCGTGGCTGTGGCTGGATCCTCGACCTGCCAAAGGGTCAGCAGCGTGGTGCCGTCGCTGACAAAGCGTGCCGGATAGGCCGGAACTTCGCCGACCACCTTGTAGCCCAGCGCGTCGCGGAAGAAGTCGGTTGCAGCATCAAGGTTGGGGACGGACAGACCCACATGATGGGCGCCGGTAGTGAGGGGGTGAGTCATGGTCATTCCTTCGAGGTGCTGGACTTGCGCAGCTGTTCGTTTTCAGCGCGCAGGCGGGAGAGTTCGTCGGCCATCGGCTTGAGCGCGCTGGCCAGTTCGGCTTCGGTGAAGCGCGGGGTGATGTGCTGGGGGCAGTTCCAGTCATACCCCACCACGTCGATCAGGTAGGCCCGCTCGGGCAGTGCCTTGTAGCCTTGGGGCATCAGACGGCTGAGCAGTTCGGGCGTGGTTTCAGCGGTCTCGATCCGGGCATGGCCGAGAATCTTGAGGCGGCGCCGGTTCGGGTAATCCATCAGGAACAGCGAAACCCGCGGATCGGCCAGCAGGTTGCTGGTCGAGACGTGCTGACGATTGCCGCGATAGTCGGCAAAGCCCAGCCGGCCCGCATCCAGCATTTTGAGGAACCCCGCAGGGCCGCCGCGGTGCTGGACATAGGGCCATCCTTCAGGGGTCACACTGGCGAGGTAAAAGCTGTCGCGCGCGGCGATGAACTGGGCTTCCTTCTCGCCAAGCAAATCGGGGCTGCCATCGGCGCCTTCTTCCATCCGGGCATAGGCCTCGCGGCTGCCATCGGCCGCCTGCATCGCGCGGGCCTGATCGGTGAACAGGGTGTGGACGTAGTTGCGGGCCATGCGGTGTCCTTTCGGCGATGGTGCGGCCCGCCGGGTGAGAGGGGGGCAATGGCGGGCCGCTTGCTGAGCTTGCTACCGGATTGCCGCAGGAGAGATAATCTGGTAATAACGGAAGATATTATTCCATTTTCAGGAATTATATGGACCGACTGCTGGCCTATGAAATGTTTGTCGCGGTGGCCGACCTCGGCAGCTTCTCCGCGGCCGCGCGCAAGCTGCGGCTTACCCCGCAGGCGCTGACGCGGGGTATTCAGAGGCTGGAGCAGCATCTGGGCCAACGGCTGTTTCACCGCTCGACCCGGGCCGTCTCGCTGACCGCGCAGGGTGCCAGCATGCTGCCGGGGGCCAGACGCCTGCTCGATGATCTGATCGCCGCCGAGCTGGCGCTGCGCGGTGCCACGGTCGAGCCAGGCGGCGAACTCCACGTGACCGCTCCGGTCCTGTTCGGGCGGCTGCACGTGCTGCCTGCGGTCGAAGGCTTGCTGGCCCGGCATGACCGGCTCGCTGTCAACTTGCTGCTGGTCGATCGCAACATCCGTCTTGTCGAGGAAGGAATCGATGTCGCCGTGCGGATCGGCCCGCTGCCGGATTCGGCGCTGACAGCAGCACGGATCGGCGAAGTCCGCGCCGTTTGCGTTGCCAGCCCCGGCTATCTCGCCCGGCGCGGCGCACCGCAAGGCTGGCAGGCACTGGCAGGGCATGATCTGATCGCCTCAACCGGGCCGCGCGGCAGCACCGAATGGCGTCTGGCTGCGCGCGAAGGGGCAGACGATGCGCCGCGCCGGCGGCTACGGCTCAATACCGCCGATTCTGCACTCGCAGCTGCCGAAGCGGGCCTGGGGATCGCCAACCTGCTGAGCTATCAGGTCGCCGACGCGCTGGATAAGGGCCGGCTTATCGAAGTCCTGCCACCGGACCGGCCCGAGCTGCTGCCAGTAAGCCTGCTGTTCGATCCGTCTCGCGCCAACGCCCCCGCCACCCGCGCCTTCATCGACGCGATGAAGCAACGGGCTGCAGAAGGGCGCTGGGCCTGACGGCGGCAGGCTCAGGCCGCTTCGGTGACCTTCTTCCCGGCGCGGACCCCGTCATAGAGAAACTCGCTGCCTTCCAGATCGGTCTTGGGGATCTCCCCGCGTTCGGCCCAGTAGTCCTGGTTGTGGCGCCATTCGGGCTTGTCGCCGCGCTTTGGCAGGCTTTTCAGTCCGCGCATCAGATAACTGGGGTTGAAATTGTCATTCTCGATCCAATCGCCCAGCGGCATGTTGTGGTCTTCCTCGCGCAAGGCCACCTCGACGCGGCTGGCGCCCTTCTGGTCCATGTGATTGAGCAGGTTGCAGACGAAATCGCCCAGCATGTCCACACGAAGCGTCCAGCTGGCGCGGAAATAGCCCATTACCCAGACCATGTTGGGAACGCCCGTGAACATCATGCCGCGGTAGTTGACCGTTTGGTGCCAATCGACCGGCTCGCCATCTACCGTAAAGGGGATGCCGCCCATCATCAGCAGATTGAAGCCGGTGGCGGCGACGACGATGTCGGCCTTGATCTCGGTCCCGTCCTTGGTCCGCACGCCGGTTTCGGTAAAGGTTTCCAGTTCGTCGGTGACGACGGTCAGCTTGCCTTCGACTGCGGCCTTGAAGATATCCCCTTCCGGACAGAAGGCCAGCCGCTGCTGCCAGGGCCGGTACTTGGGCGTGAAGTGCGGCTCGAATTCGAAGTCTTCCTTGCCGGTAAAGGCCCGGACCAGCATCTTCAGCTCTTCGAACACGGCATCGGGTTCTTCGATGCAGCGCTTGGTCAGGGCGTCCTGATCGTGCATGATCTGAGCACGGACCACGCGGTGGATGGTCGGCTCGTCGATCCCGCCAGCGCGCAGCTTGTCGGCCAGCTCGTTCTTGTTTTCGGCGCAGTAGAAATAGGTCGGCGAGCGCTGCAGCATGGTGACATGGGCCGCATCCTTGGCGAATTCGGGGATCACCGTTGCCGCAGTGGCGCCGGAACCAATGACCAGCACCTTCTTGCCCTTGTAATCGATCTTGGGATCCCACAGCTGGGCGTGGATCAGCAGGCCCTTGTAATTGGCCATGTCCGGCCAATCGGGCATGTAGGGCTTTTCGTGATCGTAATAGCCCTGGCACATCCACAGAAAGTTCGCGGAGAAGGTTACTGCCGCGCCGTCCGACTTGCGGATCGCCTCAATCGTCCAGAGGTTGGCCTTGCTGTCCCACGCTGCCTTGGTGATGCGATGCCCGTAATGGATGTGCGGGCCGATCCCGTTCTCCTCGATCACATCGCCCATGTAATCAAGGATCGCCTGGGCCGAAGCGATCGGCGTCCCGACCCACGGCTTGAAGCGATAGCCGAAGGTATAGAGATCGCTGTCCGAACGGACACCCGGATATTTGTGGGTTTCCCAGGTGCCGCCGAAAGTGTCCTTCATCTCAAGGATTGCATAGCTTTTGCCCGGGCACTGTTCCTGCAGGTGATAGGCTGACCCGATCCCGGAAATCCCGGCTCCGACGATCAGCACGTCAACGTGGGTGACATCCTGGGCGGCTTCGGCTGCAACGGCGGCGCTCATTGGCGACTCTCCTCTTTCCCACTCTCTTAACTGCGCGATTAAACCTTGTATCGCCACGATTGCCAAGCGCGTAATTGACGGGGGTCAAAAGGGAGAAAGTCAGCCCCCCGCCTGCCATGCCCGCACCGCTTCAAGCGGCCAGACCAGCATCAACACGTTGAGCGTCAGGTTGTCGCGGATCATCAACAGGGTGAACAGCTCGAACACGATTGCCATGGCCAGGCTGACCTTCCACGGCAGCTTGCTGGCGATCCAGAAGCCCAGCGCCATGAAGCCGATATCGGACAGCGAATTGAGCACGCTGTCGCCCTCGTAGCCGAAGCTGACCGTCACCGCGCGGTAACGGTCGATGATCAGCGGGGAATTTTCCAGCAATTCCCAGAACGCTTCGAAAGCAATGGCGATTGGTAGCGCCCAGATCGCCGGCTTGCCCCCCAGCAGCTTCCAGCGCCGCCACAGGATATGCGCGAAGAAATAGAACAGCAGCCCGTGGATGACATGGCTGAAGCTGTACCAATCGGCAATGTGCTGGCTGTTCTCGCTCGACTGGACCACCCCGTGCCACAGCTTGACCGTGCCGCACTTGCAGATCGCGGCCCGGCCCATGGCCAGCAGGATCGCCCCGGCACCGAGCGCGGTAATCAGGCTGAGCAACAGGCCGCGGCGATCGGGCATCAGGCTGGATTGAGGTTGGTTCATAACGCGAATGGTAGCGCCTGTTTCTCCTCTGGCAATCGCCAAGGCGCTTCCGGCTGAGGACCAGCAATGCTAAGTCATCGCGCGAATTCAGGAGGATCGCTTGACCACTCGCTCTCTTGGCTTGCGCCTTGCGCCGCTCGCCGTCGCACTGCTTCCCGCCTCGCTGCAGGCCCAATCGGTGCCAACACCAGCGCCCGTGCAGCTTGAGACCCAGGTCGATCAGGCGTTCTACCGGCTCTATGATACCATGGCAGGCGGCGCGGATATTTCGGTCATGTCGGTCAATGGCGCGGATTCGATTTTCGACAGTCTGGTCAAGAACGAACCACGCATGGCGGAACTGTCGCGCCGTAATCCGGGCCTGCGCGGGGAATTCCGCACCATTGCCGTGCCGTTCCTGAAGGTCTGGATGGAGCGTTCGACCAAGGCCATGCGCGGCCGGGTTGCCGTCCAGTTTGCCAAAAGCTTTACCGTCGCCGAAGCCGACGAAATCGCCCGGTTCTATGGATCTCCGCTGGGCCGTAAGATGATGCAGGCGATCTCGGGCAATCTCAAGTTCGACGCAACCGCGGACCAGGCGATCAAGACCGGCGATCCGCGCTACAACCAGGGCATTGCCGAACAGGACGTTGAAAAAGGCGTCGATCGCGCCTTGGCCAAATTGCTGCCCACCCTGACTGCGGCAGAACAGGATCAGCTGCTGCGTATCAGCAAGAGCTCAGCGTTTCGCAAGCTGGGCTTGATCGGCGAGGTAATGGCCGGAGTCCCGCAGCCGGGGATCGACGAATTGTCGACTTCCGAGGAACGTGAAGCTTTCGGCCAGGCCTTGCGGGGCTTGCTCGAAAAGACCATGGCCAACTGACCGATCCGAACGCAGCCGAATTCCACGCGCTTTCCATTGCCGCGCGGCGGCTCTACAACCCCCGATCATGGCGCGCCGCAAGTCCTCTCTACAGCCCTCCCGACCGCCCCAGGTCGCACCGCGGGCCTGCGTGATCGGCGGCGGGATCGGCGGACTGGCGCTGGCGATCCGCCTCCAGGCAGCTGGGCAGGCGACCGTCCTGATCGAAGCACGCGAACAGGTCGGCGGCATGATCCGCAATTGGCAGCGCGAAGGCATTACCTTCGATGCCGGGCCCGGCGCCCTTTCAGACCCGGCGCCGCTGCGAGAGCTGTGGAGCCTGACCGGAGAGGATCTGACCGATGACCTGACGCTGCACGAGGTTGCCCCGGCCTGGCGCTGCAACTGGCCCGATGGCAGCGTACTCGACCTTCCCGCCGATCCGGCCCAGCTTACCCGGATCTCCCCGCAGGATCTGTCCGGTTACGATGAGTTCGTGCAATGGTGCGCCGACAGCCGGATCGATGCCTGGCAGCGGTTGGCCGAGCAGCCACAGGGCAATGCGCTGGCCCTGTTCGAAGCCGCCGGGCCACTGCTGCGCCACCAGGGCTGGCGCAGCGCGGTCGGTCTTGCCGCTCATTTCGTCAAGGACGAGAAGCTGCGCGAGGCACTCGCCTTTCAGACCCTGCTGAGCGGGGCCAATCCCTACAAGACCTCAGCGCTGGGCCTGCTCGGGCAGATCCCGCCAACGCTCGGCCCGGTCTGGTGGCCCCAAGGCGGGATGGGCCGTCTGGCTTCGGTGCTGGGCGAACGGTTCATCAAGCTGGGCGGCGAGTTGCGGCTGCACGATCCAGTGGTGCGGGTTCACACGGTCGGCAACCGGGTGACCGAGATCGAATGCGCCAGCGGCTGGCGCAACGCGGTAACGCTGGCGGTCAGCAATGCCGACGTGATCCACACCTACCGCGACCTTCTGCGTGATACCCAGCGCGGCCCGGTCATGGCCCGCAATCTGGTCGAGAAACGCTTTTCGCCGTCGGCCTTTACTGTCCACTTCGCGCTGGAGGGAACCTGGCCGGGGATCCCGCACCGGATGGCGCTGTTCGGCCCGCGCTTTGCCGGGCTGATCGACGATATTTTCACCCACGGGGTCCTGCCGCAAGACATGATGATTCTGCTGACCCACCCAAGCCTGACCGACCCCAGCCTGGCTCCGCCGGGCAAGAGCGTGTTCAATGCAACCGTGCCGGTCGCCAATCTGGCCAAGCTGCCGATCGACTGGGATACGGTCGGCCCGGTGCTGCAACGGCGGGTACTGAAGGAAGTAGGGCGGCGGCTGGTGCCCGATATCGAGGACCGGATCGTCACCGCATTTCACACCACTCCGCGCGACCTGGCGCTCGATTTCAACGCCTGGGCCGGGGCCGGCTGGGGGCTGGAGGCCAGCCCGCGCCAGTCCGGCCCGCTGCGCCCGCACCACCGCGATGGCAAGCTGGCCAACCTCTATCTGGTCGGGGCCGGCACTCACCCTGGCGCGGGGCTTGCAGCCGCGCTGGCCGGTGCTAAGGCGACCGCCCGGTTGATTGTGGAGACAAAACGGTGAAGCGCCTTGCGGTCTATTGCGGTTCGGCAACCCCCGCCGATTCCCGCTATATCGAACTGGCCACAGAGGTCGGGAGGACCCTGGCCGAGCGCGGGATCGGCGTGGTCTATGGCGGCGGCCGGCTCGGCCTGATGGGCGCGGTGGCCACGGCCGCGCTGGAGGCCGGGGGCGAAGTGATCGGGGTGATCCCCGAAGCCCTGGTCAGCGGCGAAGTGGCCAACCACGATTGCACCGAACTGATCGTGGTGGCCGACATGCACCAGCGCAAGGCCGCCTTCACCCGCCTGTCTGACGGTTTCGTCACCATCCCCGGTGGGGTCGGGACGATGGACGAGCTCTGGGAAGCGGTCAGCTGGGCCCAGCTCGGCTATCATGCCAAGCCGGTCGGGCTTTTGAATGCGCTGGGCTTCTTCGATCACCTGATCGCCTTCAACCACCACATGATCGAGGTCGGCTTCATCCGCCCGGCCCACCAGGGCATTATCATCGCCGAGTCCGAGCTTGATCTGCTGCTGACCCGCATGGCGGCGCATGAGCCGCACCAACCGATCTTCGGGATGAAAACTTCGGAGTTGTGATCCAACGGCTGAAACCCTAGGGGCACGGCGATGCATTCCTACCCCGCCCCCGCGCTCGCCCGTGTCGAGGAAATGACCAGGGCCGCCGCTGCCGATCCGGCGCAGGCGGTTTCGTTTCAGGGTGCGCCGGGCTGCAACGGGCACCGCGCCGCGACCGAGCTTGATCCCCAGTGCTTGCCGCTACCCTGCTTCAGCTTTGAAGACGCGCTCGAAGCCGTGAAAGACGGCCGCGCCGCGCGGGCAATCATCCCGATCGAAAATTCGCAGCATGGCCGCGTCGCCGACATTCACTTCCTGCTCCCGGAAAGCGGTCTCTACATCGTCGGTGAGCATTTCATGGCGATCAACCATTCGCTGATGGCGCTGGGCGACGGACCCTTCTCGGTCGCCTATTCGCACCCCCAGGCGCTAGGTCAGTCGCGGTTCTATTTGCGGACCCGCGGGATCGTGCCGATCAGCTATGCCGATACCGCCGGGGCTGCGGCCTATGTCGCCGAACTGGGCGATCCCAAGGCCTGCGCTGTCGCACCCAGGATTGCCGCCGAACTCTATGGGCTGAAGGTGATCGACGACAATGTCGAAGATGCGGCCGACAACATGACCCGCTTCGTCGTGCTGGCGCGCGAACCGCTTGATCCGGCCAGCCTGGCGGGCGCACCGGCGATGTCCACTTTTGTGTTCGAAGTGAAGAATATCCCCGCCGCACTGTACAAGGCGATGGGCGGTTTTGCGACCAATGGCGTCAACATGACCAAGCTGGAAAGCTATCAGAAAGGCGCCAGCTTTGCCGCGACCATGTTTTATGCCGATATCATCGGCGCTCCGGGGGATCCGGCAGTTGACCGCGCGTTGGAAGAACTGGCGTTCCACTGCAAGGAACTGCGCCTGCTCGGCACCTATCGGCAGGAACTTGTTCGCGGTTAAGAAACATTTAGCCACAAGCATGGCTTGCTCCTCCATCGCCGCCGTGCAAACAATCGCCGCGTGAGCACACCGGCACCGGTCATTGAGGGGGCAACCGCAGCACAGGACGCCGCGCGCGACTGGGAAGCCGTGCATGCCGACAAGTCGATCCAGTTCACCCCGATCAATGTCGATGCCAAGCCGGCCGAAGTGCCGGGCTGGCTGAAGGCGATCGGCGATGTCCTGAAGGCAATCCTCGAACCGATCGGCCAGGCGCTCGGCATGTCGTGGAGCGTGCTGATGTGGGTGCTGATCGCGCTGTTCGCCTTGGCGGTGATCTATGGTCTGTTACGGATTTTCGAACCGGCGCTGGCTGGACGCCGCACCAAAGGCAAGGCACCGGTCGGTGAAGAGGAATGGATCCCCCAGGAGCACGAGGCGCGCGCGCTGCTGGAAGATGCCGACCGGCTGGCGGCCGAAGGCCGTTATGACGAGGCGACTCACCTGCTCTTGCTACGTTCGGTCCAGCAGATCGCCAATGTCCGTCCGGGCTGGGTCCTGAAGGCCAGCACCGCGCGCGAGATTGCCTTGCTGCCCGGATTGCCCGACGGCGCGCGCAGCACATTTGGCCTGATTGCCACCCGGGTCGAGCGCAGCCTGTTCGCGCTGCGCAGGCTTGGCGCGGACGACTGGCAAGCTGCGCGCGATGCCTATTCCCGCTTTGCGCTGGAACGGATCGCGGGATGAGCCGCCGCGGCGCCAGCCCGTTTTCGCCCCGCGTTGCGCTGGGCCTGGCGCTGTTCGGAATCGTCTCGTTCGTGGTGCTGCTGTGGATGGTTGGTACCGGAATCGGCGATCCCGGGCCGCGCGCATTGGGTTCGCACGCCCAGGGCAAGTCGCTCAACGGCTATGCCGCGCTCTACCAGTATCTGGGCAAGCGCGGCTATCAGGTCAGTTCGGTCCAGTCGCGCAATGCGCTCAAGCAACCTGGCTTGCTGATCCTGACGCCGCTGCATTCGGCTGATCCCGAGGAGCTTTCCAAAGTCGTCAACGGCCACCGCGGATTTGGCCCGACCCTTGTTGTCCTGCCCAAGTGGCGCGCCGCGGCTGCGCCGCAGAAATCGGACAAGGTCAAGGAAGGCTATGTCCAGTTGATCGAAGCGGA
>CAZOSI010000004.1:0-23978 GCA_964582485.1 uncultured Novosphingobium sp. | reverse complement strand
TGAACGCGGCGCCTTGCAGACCGGATCGCGGCCTGGCGCTTGGGAGGCGGACGGACTGACCGGGGTCATGCCCGAACCAAAGAAGGTCTTCTCGGGCCACGGAAAGACAGTGATCCCGCTGGTGCGGGGTGAGAACACCCAGCGCCCGATTGCGGCCTATATCGCCGATGGCGGCGACTATCCGGCCTTGCGCGACATGGCGCTGGGGGGCGATGAAACCGAACTCGACGAGGAGCTCAACTGGCAATACCCGGTGGTCTTCGTGTTCGATGCCGATCTGCTCAACAACTGGGGAATGAACCGCCCCGAAAATGCCCAGCTGGCCGAACATTTGATCGTCGCAGCGCTTGACGGAGCCGAGGACAAGGTCGTCTTCGACCTAACCATGGTCGGTTATGGCCGTTCACCCAACCTGCTGAGCCTGGCCTTCACCCCGCCCTTCCTGGCCGCGACAGTCTGCCTGCTGCTGGCCGTGGCAGTGGCGCTGTGGCGGGCCTATCGCCGCTTTGGCCCGCCGCTGCTGGGCGGCCGGGCGGTTGCTTTTGGCAAGCGCGCGCTGGTTGCCAACGCCGCCGGGCTGATCCACCGGGCCCGCCGCCTGCACCTGCTGGGCGTTCCCTATGCTGATGCCGCGCGCGACCGGTTGGCCCGCGCCCTAGCCTTGCCCGCAAGGCTCAGCCATGATCAGGCCGAACTGGCAATTGACCGCGCGCTGGCCGCACGCGCGCCTGGATCGCTGCCCTTTTCCGCCGCCGCCGCCCAGCTGCGCGCGGCCCGCAAACCCACCGACATGCTGCGCGCCGCGCGGCAACTCCATGCGCTGGAAAGGACCCTGACGCGATGAGTGCAAAAGAAATGACTCTGGCCGAGGTAAGCCATCTTGCCGCGCAGATCCGAGGACAGGTCGGCAAGGCGATCGTCGGCCAGACTGAAACCGTCGATGCCCTGCTGGTAGCGCTGCTGGCGCAAGGCCACGTCCTGCTGGAGGGCCCGCCGGGAACCGCCAAAACCTTTCTTGCGCAGTGTTTCTCGGCCAGCCTCGGCCTTGATTTTGCGCGGATCCAGTTCACCCCTGATTTGATGCCGGGTGATATCCTGGGGTCGAACCTGTTCAACTTCCAGACCAGCCAGTTCACTCTGACCCGGGGGCCGATCTTCACCGAGCTGCTGCTGGCCGATGAAATCAACCGCACTCCGCCCAAGACCCAGGCCGCGCTGCTGGAAGCGATGCAGGAACGCCGGGTGACGCTGGACGGCAAGCCGCACAGCCTGTCCGACAATTTCATGGTAGTGGCCACACAAAACCCGATCGAGAGCCAGGGGGTCTATCCGCTTCCCGAAGCTCAGCTTGACCGGTTCCTGTTCAAGCTGCTCATACCTTATCCCAGCGCCGCCGAAGAGGCCAGAATCGTAGCGACGTTCGGCAGTCACGCCGGACCGCCACGCGCCGCCGACATGGGGGTGGAACGGGTAGCTGAAGCTGGCGCTCTTGCCGCCGCAGCACGGGCGGTAAAGACCGTCACACTGGCGGAAACCGTGATCGACTACATCGTCCGTCTGATCCGCGCGACACGGGACAGCGCGGACCTTGCCTCGGGTGCCAGCCCGCGCGCGGCAGTGCTGCTGGCCAATGCCGCCCGCGCCCGCGCCGCACTGGAAGCACGCGACTATGTCGTGCCCGACGATGTCAAGGCGCTGGCCGCCCCGGTGCTGCGCCACCGTCTGCTGCTGTCTCCGGCAGCAGAGATCGAAGGCAAGCAGGTTGAGGCGCTGGTCGCCGAAATGGTCGAAAGCACCGAGGCACCGCGCTAGACCGGATGAGTGAACGCGCCGCCTTTATCCCGACTGGACGGGCTGCCTTGCTGGTCGCGGCGGCAGCGCCGCTGGCGCTGCTGGTGGCGGTCGCTGCCCCGGCGCTGTGGACCGCCGCGCCAGCAATTGGCACCGCCGTGCTGGCGCTGGTCCTGCTCGATGCCATGCTGGCCGGGCGGATCACTTCGGCCGATCTGAGCGTTCAGGGCGATGTCGAAGTGGGCGAGGAAGGCTGGCTGCAGCTTGATGCCCTGTTCTCCGGCGGACTGCGCAGCCGAGTCGATTGCGCGCTCGCCGCCGATCCGCGCCTGCTCCCCGGGGGGCGTGCCGAATCCAGCCTTGAACGCGGCGAAGACGGGCTCTGGCGCGCCGCGATCGGCTTTCGCCCAACTCGCCGAGGGACTGGCGAAGTCGAAGACCTGTGGCTCCGCTGGACCGGTCCGCTGGGCCTGGGCGCGCGGCAATTGCAGCGTGCGATCGAGCGGCCGGTGCGAGTCTGGCCCAACCTGGCCCCGGTCCGCTCGCCCGCCTTGCAGACCTTTCTGCGCGATGCCCAGTTCGGGATCCTGGCACGGCGGATGCGCGGCGAAGGGACGATGTTCGAGGCCTTGGCCGAGTTCGAACCGGGCATGGACAAGCGCCGGATCGACTGGAAGGCCAGCGCCCGCCACGCGCATCTCTATGCCAAGGAGTATGAGGCCGAGCGCAACAACCAGATCGTCTTCGCCTTCGATTGCGGGGCCGCGATGTCGGAACCAGTCGGCGGCCTGCCGCGGATCGACCGCGCGGTTTCGGCCGCGCTGGCAACCGGCTATGTCGCGCTGAAGGGCGGGGACCGGGTTGGTCTGTTCGGCTTTGCCGCGCGGCCCGAACTGTTCACCCCGTTCGTAACCGATCCGCGCGAATTCCAGCGCCTGCACCGGGCAGCGGCTTCGCTCGACTATCACGCCCAGGAACCCAACTTTACGCTCGCCCTCGCCAGCCTCTCAAGCAGGCTGAAGCGCCGCAGTCTGATCGTGGTGTTTTCCGATTTTACCGACCCGACCAGCGCCGAACTTATGGTTGAGAGCATCTCGCGGCTGACCAACCGGCACCTGGTGCTGTTCGTGACCATGGCAGACGAGGAACTGACCAGCCTGGCCACTGCCGCGCCCGAAGACATGCAGCAACTGGCCATGGCGGTAAGCGCCGACAGCCTGCTGCGCCAGCGCGCGCTGGTACTGGGCAAGCTGCGCCAGATCGGGGTGGACGTGATTGAGGCGCCGTGGGACCGGATTGGAACCCGGCTGCTCGACAGCTATCTGGCTATCAAGCGCAAGGGATCGATCGGATGATAAGGAGCTTCCGGCCATGGCACTGATCTCGATGGCGCGCGGCAATGCCGAAGCGGCGATCGAAGCGGCCGCACTGCGCTCTGACCGCTTTCGGCAAGAGCGCGAGCCCGACTGGAAGCGGCTGGAACTGATCGTCACCCGGATGGAGAAGGGCCGGATTGGCCGACTGTCCGATGAAGATCTGCTCGAGCTGCCGGTGCTGTATCGCACGGTCGCCTCCAGCCTGTCAGTTGCGCGCGAGACTTCGCTCGATGCCGCAACGCTGGCCTATCTCGATAGTCTGGTCCAGCGCGCCTGGTTCCTTGTCTATGGCCCGCGAACCACGCTGTGGTCATGGCTGCGGCGCTTTCTGGGCGGGGAATGGAGCCGCGCGGTGCGGGCGATCACGCCTGAAATACTCGTCTCGCTGGCGCTGATGGTGGCCGGCACACTAGTCGGCTGGATGCTCTGCGCGCAGGATCCGGACTGGTACTATGCCTTCGTCTCGCCCGAGCTGGCCGGTGAGCGGGTCCCTGGCGCAACCCGCGAGGTGCTGCGCGAAGGGCTGTTCGGCAAGGCCAACGAAGATGGCCTGTCGGTCTTCGCCGCCAGCCTGTTCAGCCACAATTCCAGCGTCTCGATCCTGATGTACGCGCTGGGCTTTGCCTTCGGGGTTCCGACCCTGATGCTGGTGGTCCAGAACACCACCATGCTCGGCGCGATCCTGTGGCTCTACAACGGGGTCGGGCTTGACTACGAAATCGCCGGATGGCTGGCGATCCACGGGACGACCGAACTGCTTGCCCTGCTGCTGGCAGGCGCGGCCGGGCTGCATGTCGGGCGCTCGATGGCCTTTCCGGGGTCCCTGTCGGTTGTGGAAGCCGCCGCAGCCGCCGGGCAGCGGACCGCGACAGTAATGGCCGGGGTGGTGCTGATGCTGCTCTGCGCCGGGATGCTGGAAGGCTTCGGTCGCCAGCTGGTCGATGTGACCGAAACCCGCCTGGCGATTGGCGGCACAATGCTGGTGTTCTGGCTGGCCTACTTCTTCCTGTTCCGCCACGTGCCGCAGGGGAGCGAGGATTGATGGCCAGCATTGCCCCGCCCGCCCGCAAAGATCCGGCCCGGGTGCTCGTTACCCCTGAGGGGATCGCCATGCCGGTCAAGCTGGCCAGTCTCGGCAGCCGGTTCGGCGCGCTGATGCTCGATTTCCTGATCATCTCGGTCGCGCTGACCGTGGTTGCGGTGGTGCTGAGCTATATCGCCTCGGGCCTGATCCCCGGCGGGATCGAAAAGATTGGCGAGAAGGGCAAGGACATGCCCGCCGCGTTCGAATTCATGATCATCCTGCTGATCGCCGCTGCCTTCCTGTTCCGCTATGGCTATTTCCTGGCTTTCGAATTGGGCCCGCGCGGGGCGACACCGGGCAAGCGGATGACCGGGATTCGCGTGGCGGCCGCCGGCGGTGGGCGCCTGACCACTGAAATGGTGCTGGCCCGCAACCTGATGCGCGATGTCGAGATTTTGCTGCCACTCGCCGGGTTGAGCAGTCTGCTGGGGGATGACAGTCTGTCGAAATGGCCAATGCTGGCCTGGATCCTCGCTTTCTCGCTGTTTCCCTTTTTCAACCGCGACCGGATGCGCGCGGGCGATCTTGTGGCGGGGACCTGGGTGGTCGAGGCGCCACGGATCAAACTGGAGCAAGTGCTCTCGACCGGCCAGAACCTGGCAAGCGGGACCAGCACCTATACCGGCGCATCCTATCGCTTCAGCGACGAGGAACTGGCGGTTTACGGCGAGTATGAGCTGCAGACCCTGGAAAGGGTGCTGCGCGACGATCAGAATGAAGCGCTGATCGCGGTGCACGAAGCGATCTGCCGCAAGATCGGCTGGAACCCAGGCGCGGGCGACGAGCGGGCCTTTCTGGAGGCCTATTACACCCAGCTGCGCCACCGGCTCGAATCCGGGATGCGGATGGGCAAGCGTAAAGCCAACAAGTTCGCTGGTTGAATTAGAGCTTCGGTTCGATCCTCGGTACGGGCACTGCTTCGGCCGGGGCGGCCGAGGCCGGCTCGATCCCTTTGGGCGGGGCAATCCCCCCCGGACCATCGTCGCGATAGATTGCGATCTGGCGCAGTCCGTCGCTGGTCGCGCGGGCACGGTACATGCCAGGAGTGTTGAACGAGAATACGGCCTGTCCATCCGGGGTGACCACGATTACGCCGCCATCGCCGCCCATTTCGCCGGTTTCCAGCATCACCGCATCGGCAGCGGCCTGCGGGCTCTCGCCGGTGAAGCGGATCCGGGCGCAGATCTCGTGCGCGACGCCTTCGCGGATGAAAAATTCGCCGGTCCCGGTGGCCGACACCGCGCAGGCCCGGTCGTCGGCATAGGTCCCCGCACCCAGCACCGGAGTATCGCCGACACGGCCCCAGCGCTTGCCGGTCAGCCCCCCGGTCGATGTTGCCGCCGCAACATGGCCCTCGCCATCGACCGCGACCGCGCCAACCGTGCCGTATTTGTAATCGACATCGCGGTGGGTCAGGTTCTGGGCCTTGAGCTTCTGCAGCTGCTCCCAGCGTTCCTGCGTATGGAACCAGGCCGGATCGACTTCCTCAATCCCGTTCGCCCGAGCAAACTGTTCGGCCCCTTCGCCGACCAAAAACACATGTGGGCCTTTTTCCATCACTGCGCGGGCCAGTTTGACCGGGTTCTTGATCCGGGTGAGTCCGGCCACGGCCCCGGCCTTGCGGGATTGTCCGTCCATGATCGCGGCGTCGAGCGAATTGGTGCCGTCCCAGGTGAACACCGCGCCGCGTCCGGCGTTGAAGTGCGGATCGTCTTCCATCGTCACGACCACGGCGGTCACGGCATCGAGCGAGGTCCCGCCGCGTTCGAGCACCGCGACCCCGGCGGCCAGCCCGCGGTCGAGCGCGGCGCGATATTCGGCCTCCTTTTCGGGGGTCATCGCATCGCGGGTGATCGTGCCGGCCCCACCGTGAATCGCGATCGACCAACGCACCGGCTTGGGCGCCGCGGTATCGGAGGCGGTATCCTGCGCGGCCGCAGGCACGGCGAAAAATGACAGGAAAAGGGCGAAACCGGCGAGATTCCGGCGCAAGTGGCTTGCAATCATGCCCGCGACGATAGCAGAGAGTGGCCATGGGGGAATATGCCATCCGCGAAGACGACCTGACTGGCGCGGCGATTGCCGCGCTGCTCCGGCTGCATCTTGACGAAATGCACCAGTGGTCGCCGCCCGAAAGCGTCCATGCCATGCCGATCGCCCGGCTGCGCGCCCCGGATGTTACCTTCTATTCGGTGTGGGACGGAGAGCACCTGGCCGCCTGCGGAGCGATCAAGCAGCTCGATCCCCGCCACGGCGAGATCAAATCAATGCGCGCCGATCCCGCCTATCGCGGCAAGGGCGCAGGCAAGGCGGTGCTCGACCACCTGATCGCAGTTGCCCGGGCGCGCGGTTACGAGCGGATTAGCCTTGAAACCGGCGCGCCGGACGAATTCCTGCCAGCCCGCGCGCTCTATGCCGCCAACGGCTTCACTCCTTGCGAACCTTTCGGTGACTATCGCCCCGATCCGTTTAGCGTGTTCATGACGAGGCAGCTGTGATCCTGCGCGATGCGAACCCGGCCGACGTGCCGGCCCTGTCCCGTTTGGCGAGCGAGGCCTTTATCGCCAAGTTCGGCCACCTCTACAGCGCCGAGAACCTGCATTTGTTCCTCGATGAGAGCCTGTCAGAAGCGGCGATCACGGCGGAGCTTTCCGATCCCTCGCGCTACTACCAGCTGGCGGCGGACGCGGACGGCGCGCTGCTGGGCTTTGCCAAGATCGGCCTGACCTGCGGCTTCCCGGACTATGCCCGCGGCAACAGGGTGATGGAGCTGAAGCAGCTCTACACCGCGCCCGACGCCACCGGGAAGGGGATCGGCGCGGCGCTGATGGACTGGGCGATGGACCAGTTTGCCGCGCGCGATGCGGATGAGGTGCAGATTTCGGTCTATGCCGAAAACCACGGCGCACACCGCTTTTACCAGCGTTATGGGTTTGAGAAGGTGGCCGACATCACCTTCCGCGTCGGCGACCATATCGATCCAGAGTTCCTGTTCGCGCGGATCTCATGACTTAGCCGGCCTTAACGCGATCTTAGCGCGCTGCAGCGAGACTGCAAACCATGAAGCAATATCCGATCGATCCGCTGCACCGTTATCTTCAAGCCGATGCCGCCCTGACTGGCGATGATGGGCTGACCCCGATCGACCGCATCCTCGACGCTGTGCGCGGCCACCTCGGGATGGAAATCGCCTTTGCCTCGCGGATCCACGATGGGTTGCGTGAATTTACCCATATCCGGGCCGATTGCTCTGTACCGGTATCCCCCGGCGTGGCTGAGCCGCTCGAACAGACGCTGTGCCAGGCCGTGCTGGATGGCCGTCTCCCGGCGCTGATGCACGATGCCAGCCAGCACGATGCAGCGCTGCCGATGCCGATCACGCTGGCACTGCCGGTCGGTTCGCACCTCAATGTGCCCCTGACACTCAGCAACGGGCAGGTTTACGGCACCTTCTGCTGCGTCAGCCGGACCCCCGACCTCAGTCTGACCGAGCGCGACATGGCCACGCTGCGCGCCTTTGCCCAACTGGCAGCGCAACAGATCGAATGCGAATTGTCCAGCCAGCGTGATCGCGCTTCGGTAACCCAGCGAATAGCTGCGGTGCTGGCCGCTGATACGCTCACCATCCTGCACCAGCCGATCCACGATCTGCGCAGCGGGAACCCGGTGGGCGTGGAATGCCTGGCGCGATTTGCCGACGCCAAAGTCCGCGGACCCGATTGCTGGTTCGCCGAGGCGGCAGCAGTTGGGCTCGGCGAGGAGCTGGAGCTGTTGGCCGTTCGGGCTGCGCTGCGAACCCTGCCACACGTTCCGCAGGGCTGCTATGTTGCGGTCAACGTCTCGCCGGAAACAGTGATCGGCGGGGCGCTGCGCACCCTGGTCGGCCAAGCAAGCCGCGAACGGCTGGTTATCGAAGTGACCGAACACAATGCGGTGAGCGATTACGGCGCGCTCGCCGCCGAACTCGCGGTCCTGCGTGATCACGCCCGGATCGCAATCGACGATGTCGGTTCGGGCTATGCCGGGTTGCGCCACATTGTTGAGCTCAAGCCCGATATCCTCAAGCTCGACATGAGCCTGACCCGCCAGATCGATACCGATCCGGCCCGTCGCGCGCTGGCTCACGCCTTGGTCAGCTTTGCCCGCGAGATCGGCTCCAAACTGGTCGCCGAGGGGGTCGAGACCGAAGCCGAGCGCGCGGTCCTTGCTTTGCTCGGGGTGCCGCTTGCCCAAGGCTACCTGTTCAGTCGTCCGATGCCGGTGGTCGCCGCGCAGCAGTTGCTGCTAGGCCAGCGTGAACCCGCCCCACTGGCGAACCTGCCCGCACCAGGCCCGCTGCGTCGCCGGGCCTGAACCGAACCGACACACAAACCGCGTTTGCGCTGCTGCGGGCTCCACCCTATATCGCGGCCATGTCCTCGATCAGACCCTGGCGCGATATCGCGCGGCGCACGTCCCGGCAAATCATGGTGGGCAAGGTTCCCGTAGGCGGCGGCGCGCCGATCACCGTGCAGACCATGACCAACACCCTGACCAGCGATGCCCGCGCTACGATCGACCAGATCCGCCGCTGCGAGGATGCCGGAGTTGACCTGATCCGGGTATCCTGCCCCGATGTCGAAAGCACCGCCGCACTGGGCCAGATCGTTCGCGCGGCGCAGGTGCCGATCGTCGCCGACATCCATTTCCACTATAAGCGCGCGCTGGAAGCCGCCGACGCCGGCGCGGCCTGCCTGCGGATCAATCCCGGCAATATCGGATCGAGCGAACGCGTGGCTGAAGTGGTCCGCGCGGCCAAAGCCAACGGCTGCGCGATCCGGATCGGGGTCAATGCCGGCAGCCTTGAGAAAGACCTGCTGGAGAAATACGGCGAGCCCTGCCCCGAAGCGCTGGTGGAAAGCGCGCTCGATCATATCAAGCTGCTGCAGGACCACGATTTCCAGGAATACAAGGTGGCGGTGAAGGCCAGCGACGTGTTCCTGGCTGTGGCGGCCTATATGCAATTGGCCGAAACGGTCGATTGCCCGCTGCATCTGGGGATCACCGAGGCCGGCGGGCTGATCGGCGGCACGGTCAAGTCAAGCATCGGGATCGGTAACCTGCTGTGGGCCGGGATCGGCGATACCATCCGCGTTTCGCTGTCGGCCGAACCGGAAGAAGAAGTGCGGGTCGGCTACGAGATCCTCAAATCGCTGGGCCTGCGCACCCGTGGCGTTCGTGTAGTGTCTTGCCCAAGTTGTGCGCGGCAAGGCTTCGACGTGATCCGCACGGTCGAAAAGCTTGAGACGGCGCTGGGCCACATCAAGACCCCGATGTCGGTCTCGGTACTGGGCTGCGTCGTCAACGGCCCCGGAGAAGCGCGCGAAACCGACATCGGCATCACCGGCGGCGGCAATGGCAAGCACATGGTATACCTTTCCGGGATTACCGATCATCATGTGGCTGACGCTGACATGATCGCCCACATCGTCGAACTGGTCGAAGCCAAGGCGGCGGAAATCGAGGCTGGCGTTTCGGTCAGCATGGATGTGGCGCACGGCAAGGCCGCCTAAGGAGTTTCGTAACCCCTTGGCGCTAGGTTGCCTCGGTCATGAACCGGGTTCCTATCATCGCGCTGGCCTCAGTTGGGCTGATGAGCATCGCTGCAGCATTTCTGGCGCCAATTCCGGGCGAAACAACGACTACGGCGGCTCCGGCAGCCAAGCCGAAGGTTGAAGAAGAAAAGGCCCTGACCCTGAACCGCGACGGTTCGGGGCAGTTTACCCTGCGGGCCGACGTCAATGGCAGCGAAGTGGAATTCCTGGTCGATACCGGGGCCGACATGGTCGCGCTGACCGAAGAGGAAGCCGCGAACCTGGGCATCCTGCCCGATGAGGAAGAGTTCCTGCCGACCATGCAGACCGCTTCGGGCACCGGCTACGGTGCTCCGGTCACACTGGACGAAGTCGAGATCGCCGGTCAGCGGCTCCACGATGTCGAGGCCGTGGTGGTCAAGGATCTGGGCACCAACCTGCTCGGCCAATCGGCGCTGCGTCAGCTTGGCGGGATCGAACTCAAGGGCGACAAGATGGTGATCAAGGCCAAGTAAGGCCTGTTTGCATCAGTGCAGCGCCGGGCTATGGGCGCGGCCATGACCATCTCGATCCGCTCCGCCACCCCTGCCGACCTGCCGCTGATTGCCCAGCTGATCCGCGATCTGGCCGAATACGAACGCCTGGCGGGCGAAGTCCGCTTCGACGAAACGGTTCTCGGTCAGAAACTGTTCGGCGCGCGGCCCTATGCCGAGGTGCTGATCGGTGAGCTGGATGGAATGCCGCAAGGGTTTGCGCTGTTCTTCCATAACTTTTCGACCTTCGAAGGGCGTCCGGGGATCTACCTTGAAGACCTGTTCGTGCGGCCCGAAGCGCGCGGCTCGGGCCTTGGCAAGGCGCTGTTGTCCGAACTGGCCGCCCTGGCGCTTCAGCGGGACTGCGCGCGGCTCGAATGGTCGGTGCTCGACTGGAACCAGCCGGCGATCGGATTCTACCGGAAACTCGGCGCGCGGCTGATGGATGAGTGGACCGTGATGCGGCTTGACGGCGGAAATCTGGCACGGCTCGGCGCACTCAGACGCGATTCCGCCGATTAGGGCTTGGCGACTCGTTAAGCGCTCGGTTATCCACGAGGCATTATGACGGGGGTCATGAAACGTCGGGACCTGATTCTCAGTGGTCTGGCTGCGGGAGCTGCGCTCTCGCTGCCTGGTCGCGCCCTGGCGCGCGCCGCGCAGGACGGGGCCCTGACCAACGATTTCGATCAAGCTTTCGGCCTCCTCACCACGCCGCAAGCGCCTGCTGCAGTGGTCGAACCGGCACTGCCGGTCTTTGCCGCGCCCAATCCCGCCTACGACGCCAAGCTGGTCGGGATTGCCAAACGCGAGCTTGAGCGTGCCGGGGCGCGGGTCTGGCGCCAGGATATCGTCGGGATTGCCGACTTCGCCCGGGCGAGCACGCTGCCGCGGTTCCACTTCGTCAATCTGGAGAACGGCACGATCCGTTCGTTCCTGGTCAGTCACGGGCGCGGGTCCGATCCGGCCCACTCAGGCTTTTTGCAGCAGTTCTCGGGCATTCCCGGATCGGAAGCGACCTCGCGCGGGGCGTACCTGACCGCCGAATGGTACAAGGGCAAGTACGGCACGTCGATCCGGCTGGTCGGGCTTGATCAGGACAATTTCACCGCACTGGAACGCGCGATCGTGATGCATCCCGCCGCCTATGCTGCGGCCAGCCACATCGCCAAGTTCGGCAAGCTTGGCCGCAGCGAAGGCTGTTTCGCGATGGGTCCGGAGAATTTCAACGAAGCGCTGTGGAACCTCTCAGGCGGACGCCTGCTGTTTGCCGACCGAATCGGCGACGCCTGATTTGAACCAGCAGAAATCACGACGCGACCTGATCGGGGTGCTGCTGCTCGGCGGCGTGCTGCTGGCGGCGCCATTCCTGTGGCAGGCCTGGACCACGAGCCAGGAATTGAATGGCAAACGGCAGGTCTTTGAGATTGTTTCACCACGTCCGTCGAGCGCGGTGCTGGGCTGTCTGGTCAAACGCCCGATGAGCGGCAGTCTTTCACTCAGCATCGTCAGCCCCAATCATTTTTCCGACAGCGCGCGGGGAATCGTCGTGCGGATTGAACCGCGCGGGACGGGCACACGGGTCCGCGGCTGGATTACCGAGGGTAAAAATCTGTCAGCCGGAGAGCGGGCGCAGCTCGAAAGCTGCGCCGCGCGTTAAGCGCCCTGTCTTACAGCGGGTTATCCAGCTTGATCACCTTTTCGGTACTCTTGCGCTTGCCGTCCCAGGTTTTGCGCGGGGCAGCGAACGAAGCGAGCACCGGGGCATCGCGCTGATAGATGTCAGCGAAAGTGCCCATCTTGCCGTTGATGTCGGTCGCCATGGTGAAATACATGATATAGATCGGGAAAGTCTTGGTCATCGGAACCCGGGTATAGGCTCCTGACTTGACGATCTGGACCATCTCGTCGGTCGATTTGCCGGCACCGAGAATGCCCATGGTCATGCCCAGCTCAATGGCGCGCTCGGTACGCACGCAGCCGTGGCTGAGCGCGCGATAGGCATTGCCGAACAGTCCGCGTGAGGGGGTGTCATGGATGAAGATCGCATGCTCGTTGGGCATGTCGAGCTTGACGAAGCCTAGCGCATTCCGCGGCCCCGGCTGCTGGACCACGGTGATCATGCCGTTCTTGGCCTTGGTCACCTTATAGCCTTCGCGGGCGGCCTGGGCCGGATTGCCATAGAGCCGCGCGCCCAGTCCTTCGCCCTTGACGATCGACTGCGGCACCGTCCAGGTCGGGTTGAAGACCACCCCTTCGACCACTTCGGCGAGCTGCGGTGTGGCAGTCTTGCCAACCTTGCCGACGATCGTGCGGTAGGAACGGATGATCGAATTATCGACCGTCAGGCGCAGTTGGAATTCGGGTACGTTGGTCAGCAGGTAGAACTTGCCAAGATCGCGCGGCAGCCAGCGCCAGCGGTCCATGTTGATCCGGATCTGGTTGCGCTTGGCCCGATCCGCCTTGGGCAGCACCGCCAACATACCCTTGAGCGCGGCATAGTCCGGCGCGGTCGGGGCCAGATCGGCGATAGCGCCGGGGATATTGCGGCTGGCCAGAGCCCGCGCCATCACATCGGTGGTCGGGTCCCGGTCGAGATCGGTATCGACCACAAACCACTGCTGGCGCGCATCCATCCGGGTCCGCCCGTCGCGCATGTCTTCAACCAGCCAGGCGAACGACTTGCTGGCCTGCGCATCGAGCGCAGCGCCTGCCCCGGCTGTGATCGCAGCCCGCAAGGCATCGGGCTGATAATCGGCCGGGATCAGCCCATCGGCGTCGATCCCCTCGATCACACCGAGCAGCGAGCGGGCATCGGCCACGGTCCAGCTGGTCTTCGGGACCTCGACCGGCATCTGCGGGGCAATCGTCGGCGCAGGGACGGGCGTTGCCGCGCTGGGGCCGGGGGCCGGAGCCGGGCTGGGCAGGATATTCTCGGGCTGGGCCGCAGCGAAGGCGACCGCCGAAGTCAGCCCCAATGCCAGCGAAAGGCCGAAGCCCAGACGATATTTGCCCCGCACAATCATTTTTCGCTCCAGACCAGAATCCGCTTCCATGTGCTGGAAGGCGGTCACGTTGGCTCAGTAATGCCGTCAACGCTCTCTTGCTTCAAGCGTTGCTTTAACCTGAATGCCCGGGTTTTGCTTGTAGCGATTGGACAAAAATGCCGGAAGAACGTCAAGGCGCTCTCCCGGCAGATCCCGCCCGCCAAGCGGGGTCGCAACGTTTGGCGGGCGATGCTCAGATATTTGACGGGGCTTAGCCGGGGCGCACGATCCCCGAACGGGTGAAATTGTCTGCCACCGGAGCATTCAGCGTATTCTTCTTGTAGCACATCGGCGTCCCGCCCCGTGCACGCGGGTCGACCCAGGTAAAGCCCCTGCACTGCTGGTCCTCGGCGCAGGCCTGGGCACAGGCTGCACCCTCGTCATTGGCGGTGGCGATGCCCGGGGTGTAATCTCCCGATGGCAGGTTCTGCGCGGGCATCGAACGAAACCGCGCCACTCCGTCCGGCAGCGGTCTGGTCAGGCGCTGCCAGCCGAACTGTTCGGCGGCAGGCACGTTGAAGACGGTGCTGACGTCACCTTCGACTGGACCGACCTTGAAGCGCTGCCCCCGCGACGCGCCGCAGGGCTCCATCACCAGCTGCACCCCGGCCCGCGCTTCGCCGCCCTGCGCGGTCCAGCAGCGTCCGTCGCCGCCCGCAATCATGACATGGCCCGGGACAGGCACCCGGACCAGCGACCAGGTCTGGTCGGCCGAACCGAACAGGGTCGGGCGTGAACCGCTGGAGACCTGATCGCAGGTCAGTTCATCCACCGCCGGGGCGCCGAACACCACGCCGCGCGCCGCTGTCAGACATTTTTCGCGCGTCATGATCCGCCAGGTGACCGGCGAGGCGTTAAGCGGCGGGCTGGTGAGTACGCCGCTCGGTGCCATTTCGACCCTCTGATCGAACAGTTCGGGATTGCAGGCCTGCAACTCGAGGTGCGGCAGCTGGGTCCGGATTGCCCCACCAACCCGCTGGACGCAAAGGCTCGTCCCCTCGGCGCGGATCTGATGAAAACCCGGGGCGGGATCGGTCCATAGGTCAGGGCCGGAGAAAGGCCCCGCGAGCAGCAGCGCCGGACTGGCCAGCAGGCTGCAGACGAGCGCTGCCGCGCCGATGATATTGCGGTTCATTGATATTCTCCTTGCAATGTTGCGTTGCCTGATCAGCGCACGATGCCGCTGTAGATCTTGCCATAGGACAGCCGCCCGCGGTGGACCGCGCTGCCGGGATCACGCTTCCAACCGCACATCGGTTTGGCCTGGCCTTGCCAGCCCGGCCCGGTCCAGGTCCAGGCCTTGCATTCGGTCAGTTCGGCGCAGCGCCGCATGCAGTATTCGCCGCCATCGGCGATCGTTTCGAAGCTGGCATAGTTGGGGCCCATCAGCTCAACCCCGTTGGCCGGGGAAAGCCAGTGCGGCCCATCGGCAAACGGAAACCACTTGCTGCGGGCAAGCGTCGCCGCTTCGAGATCAGCCGGCAGCGGCATTACCCATTCGAGCATGAAGCGTTGGTCGGCATTGCCATTGCAGCCCCATTTGATGAAGTCCCGGGCCAGTTCGCGAGAGGCGCCCTGCATGGCCATACAGTCGGGGCTATCGACATTGCTGGCGGCGAACCGGAGTTCCCAGGCATCGCGGGCCATTTGCTGCACCAGAAAGCGCTGATCGTTGGAGCCAGCCCCGCTCCACCCCTCGCCAGTCGGAACTTCGCAAGCCCTTGCCTCGACCCGGACCGGACCGAAAATTACCCCCGGTGCGGCAGTCAGGCAGTTGGACAGCTGCCCTGGCACCGGTGCCCGTCCGTTCTCGACATTGGCGCGGACCACTCGGATAGTGTGGCCACCGGCCGGATGCGGGATGAAGGCGAACAGATCGGGATTGTCCTCAAGCCGCGGCTGCATCTCCGTCCGGCAGGTATTCTGCACGGGGCGATCCTGCCGGTTCTCGGCAAGGCCGGTGTGGAGCGCCACGCACAAACCGGTATGCAGCACCCGCATCCGGTACAACCCGGGACGCGGACCGCGCGGTGGGTAAAGCGCGCTGCGCTGGAGCGGAGTGATTTCGCTAACGACCAACTTTCCGTCGACCGGCCCGGGACTGTAGACCAACGGCGGAGGATCGCCTTCTGCACGAACGACCGAACCGCTGGCCATGACAATGGCCGCAAGCAAGGCAGTAACTATGGCGCGCATCGGTTTCTCCGGATCGTTCGAACCGGAGACTGGTCTGGCATTCCCGGCAAGCTGCCGCGCTACCCCAACGGGTAGGGGCAATCAGATCGGCGAGGGAAGATCGCCGGTCGGCAGTTCGCGGTTCCAGTGCAGCGGAGCCTGATTGACCAGCCGGACCAGCTGGGCCTGGCGGTTGACCCCGGTCTTGGCGAAGATACCCTTGAGCAGGAACCGGGTGGCATTGGCCGATACCCCGCGCAGCTGGCAATAGTCTTCGGTTGAACCGCCATCGGCGAGCAGCGCGGTCAGCCGCGCCTCGGCATGTGTCAGCCCAAACCAGTCGCGCAGGCGGTCGATGTGTTCCTCGGTAATCGCCGGGTTGTGCGCGGCCACGATCATCAGCCGGGCTTCGCCGCCCTCGGTCCGGGCGCCGTTGATCCGGTCCGGATCGACCCGCATCGCCATCGCAGCACGCTCGGTTGGTGTGCCCTGGGCCAGGCGGAACGGGCGGCAATGGGCCTTGGCTGAAGGATCAAGCAGGCGGACCAGATCATCGTGCAGCGCCGCCGGGCCAAGCCGCAGCTTGCCACCGCTTTCCAGCCGATAGGATTCGATCAACGCCCTGCCTGCAGCATTGGCGAAAGCCAGTTCGAACCGCTCGGTCAACATCAGGACGGGAGAGGGCGCGCGATCGAGCGCGGCGGTCGAGCGGGCCTGGCCAAGCTCGGCCTCGCCGATCCGGCGGGCGATCCGCACCGCCCGCTGGACATGCGGCAGGCACAGCCGTACCGCCTGTTCCAGCACTTCGGTCGATCCCGCGTCGGGCCCGGGCAGGCACAGGCCAAGGTGATCGCGGCCATGTTTGTCGAGCGCGCCGATCAGCCCGACTTCCATCCCGAACAACCCCAGAAACTCGCGCGAAAACGGGGTCAGGAGAAAATCTGCCCGGTCGATCAGCCGGTCGGAATGGACCAGGCTGCCGATCATCAGATCGTGCCCGCGCACCGACCATTCGTTGCGCCCGGCAAAGTGCTGGAGATAGACCGCGCGGGCCATATCATTGACCCCGGCGCTGGCGACGAACCGCCCGCCGCCCGGATCCAGCCGTTCCCAGACCAGCATCGCGACGTCCCAGCGCGGCGGGCCGAAGCGGCTGACCAATCCAGTCAGCGCCAGGTCCCAATGGGCCGGAGAAAGCGAGGCTTCGTAGATATCGGAAACGACAGCGCTGAAATCAGCAGTGTCCAGCAGATCGCCCATTCCATTCCTTCCTGAACCCGATCCTACCCGTCGGGGTAGTGCCTTGCCAAGTGAGAAGCAGCAGCAAGCGCACGGAAACGCTTCGGAATCACATGCTGAAAGGATCGTCATGACCAGAACCCTGTCCGCTCTTGCCGCCGTGGGATTGCTGGCCGCCTGCGGCCAGGAACAACCTGCCCCGAGCGATCCGGCAGTTGCCCGTCCCGCCGGAGAGAGTGCGGCCAGTGCCGGGCCGGCGGCCCCTGCTGTTGCGGCGATGGATCCCGCCAAGCTGACCAATCCGTGCCTGCTCGACACCAAGGCGGTTGGAGACGCGCTGGGCTTTGCAGTGGAGAAGACCGAGCCCGAGACCATGGGAGCGATGACCGGCTGCACCTATCGCGGGACCAGGGCCTCGCTGCGGCTGAACTTCATTGCTCACGATCCGGTCTACTTCGTCCAGGCGACGGAGATGACCCGCAAGACCCGCCCCGGAGCAAAACGCGACATTGCCGGTGATCCCGACAAGGCATGGTTTCAGCAGGAGGATTCGTCCACCCCGATCCTGCACTATTACCGGCAGAACGTGGAAGTAGAGCTGGCCCCGCTGATCGTCGGCGGCGGCGACGCCAAGACGATCGAGGCGGCGCTGCTCAAACTGCCGCGCGTGCCCTAGGTCAGCAGGCCGAGCCAGTCCGGGCCGAGCAGCGGGTTAACCCTGTCGCGCGCTGCGGCGTCCAGCGCAGCGAGCCGTGTGCGCAATTCGCGCAGGCACTTGAGCTGGTATTTAAATACGCCCTGTTCGTAAGGGAGCCCCATCGCTTCCATCCGAAAGGTCTCCGCCCCGGCCTCTGTCGCCGCTTCGTTGGCGGCAAGGAACGGGACATAGACCTGCCCGGCAATCCGGACCAGTTCGGTCACTATCTGGGCAAAACCGGGCTGCCATTCGCCCTCCAGCCCGCTCATGTCATCGATATGGGCCAGCCAGCGGTAGGTATAGGGATAGTCGGCCCGCATCATCGCCTGGGCGGTTGGATCGGTGCCGAGCTGCGAAAGCTGGCCGAAAATCCCGAACTCGGCCAGGCTGGGCCGGGTTCCAAACAGGCAGTGCCGGTCCACCACATGGGCTTCGAGCGCGGCCAGCACCGCGCGGGTACTCGCCTCGATCAGCGGGAAGTTCTCTGCCGTGCAGCCGACCAGCGCCATCCGGCTGACCTGCCGGTCGCGGAACATCGCGGCGAATTTCTGGCTGGTTTCAAGTCCCCCGCCCTTGAGATTGTCGAATGCCAGCCAGCGGCTCATCTGGATCTGGTCGACTTCCAGCAGCCAGCGATAGCCGAACATCGCCTTGGTCAGCCATTCGTCGGCGAAGTCTTCCAGCAGGTGGGCGATGAAGGCCTGGGCGGGATCATCCGGCACCACCCGCCGTTCGGGATGACGCGCTTCGAGATCGTAGATCACGGGGGTGCTGTCGTTGTCGAAATGCCCGTCCGGATATTGCAGCACCGGGATGACGGGCGCGCGGACCTGGCCCAGCGCTTCGCGTGTCGCCGCGCCGTCGATCCACTGGTGCGGGATCCGGCGATAGCGCAGCAGCGCCCGCAGCTTTTGCGAATAGGGCGAGCCGAGCGCGCCGAAGAGTTTGTAGGTCATGTCCGCCACCTGTCCTTTCGTACCGTTGAGCGTTTGGCTCTTTGCCCTATACCGCCGCTGTGGGGCGAAGACCGGAGTATCGTAAAGCCATGTCCTTGATCCGTGCCGCCCTGCTGTCCGCCGCCATGTTTGGCGCTATGCCCGCTCTTGCGCAGGAAGACCCTCCCGCCGGGCCTCCAGCTGGCCCGCCACCGGGCATGCGTGACGATGGCAGCGACCGGCTTACCGTCGGTTTCGGCCTGGGCATTGCCCCCGACTACGAAGGCTCCGACGATTACGAACTGCAGCCTGGCGGAATTTTCCAGGGCCGGGTTTCGGGGATCGAGTTCCAGATGCGCGGGCTCAACCTCTATACCGATTTCGTGCCCGACAAGCCGGGCAGCAAAACCCGGCTGGTGCTGGGTCCGGTGGTCCAGCTGCGGCTTGACCGGACCAAGACAGTCGAGGATCCGCGCGTCGCCCAGCTGGGTGAGCGCAAGACCGCGGTTGAGCTGGGCCTGACTGCCGGGATCGGCAAACGCGGGGTGCTGATCCCGCCTGCCAGCCTCAACTTCGACGTGACTTTCCTGCACGACGTGGCTGGTGCTCACAAAAGCTATGTCGTCACCCCGGCGCTGTCGCTCAGCTCGCCGGTTTCGCAGCGCAGCTTTGCCCGGCTCGGCGTTTCGGCGGACTATGTCGGCAAAGGCTATGCGCGGACCTATTTCGATGTCGCTCCGGGCAATACGCTGACCCCCTATGCCACCTCCGGCGCGGGCTGGAAGAGCATGGGCGCTTCGCTGCTCTATACCCATGACCTGGGCGGCAACCCGCGAAAGGGGCTGGGGTTGTTTGGGCTGGCCAATTACAAGCATCTGCTCGGTCAGTTCGCAGATAGCCCCGTGGTGAAAGATGCAGGCAGCGCGAGCCAGGTCTTTGCCGTGGCCGGGCTGTCCTACAGCTTCTGATTGCATAGTCGCTTGCTCATTCGCGGACCAGTTTGACCGGAAATTCGGTGATGCCGTGAAGGAACGGGCTGGCCAGGCGCGTGGGGGCAGCCTGCGGCACTACCACCAGGCCGCGGTCGAGCAGCTCCTCGATCACGGTATCGAGCTGGATTTCGGCCAGCCGCGCGCCGACGCAGCGGTGGATTCCGTGACCAAAGCCGATGTGCCGCCGGGCGTTGTCGCGGCGCACGTCGAACCGTTCGGGATCGGTGAAGACTGTCTCGTCGCGGTTGGCGCTAAGGTACCACAGCACGATCTTCTCGCCCGCTTTCAAGCTTTGCCCGCCAAGCTCCGCATCCTTGGTCAGGGTGCGGCGCATGTGGGTGACCGGGCTTTGCCAACGGACGATTTCCTGCGAGGCGTTTGAGATCAGGCCGCGATCGGCCTTGAGCGCCGCGCGGGCTTCGGGAAAGCGGTGCAACGCTTCGATCAGGCCGCTCATCGAATTGCGGGTGGTGTCGTTGCCGCCCACAATCAGCAGCGCGATATTGGCGATCTTTTCCAGCGCGGTCAGGTTGCCCATCGCTTCGCTATGGACCATCCGGCTGAGCAGGTCGTCGGCCGGTTCCAGTGCCCGGCGCGCCTCGAGCAGCTGATCGAAACGGGCCAGCATCAGCCCCATCTCGGCGAAGAACTTGGCCGAATATTCCTCGTTCATCACCTCGGGCGAGACGTTGCTGGCCATGTCGGACCACTTGCGCAGGGACATCCGTTCGTCCCACGGGAAGTCGAGCACGATCGCCAGCATCGCGATGGTGGTCGGGATCGAAACCTCGGCCACCCAGTCGAAAGTCTCGCCAATCGGCAGCGCGTCGAACAGTTCCCTGGTCCGCTCTCGGACCTGGCGTTCGCGCTTCTGCATCTGGCTCGGAGTAAAGGCTGCGGCCACAACCCGGCGCTGCTCGGTATGGCGCGGCGGGTCCATCGCGATGAAGTTGGGAAATTCCGATCCGGCCACCCCATCGGCGATGGTGATGTTGCCGATCTGCGAGGAATAGGTCTCCCAGTCGAGCTCGACTGCCTGACACAGTTCATAGGTCACCACCGACCAATAGCTGCCGTAGGGGCTGTCTTCGCGCCAGCTTACCGGCGCATCGCGGCGCAGCGCAGCAAACGGCTCGCGCCAGCGGTCCTCGGTGTAGAGCGTCGCATCGCTGAGATCGACCGGGGTCAGGGCGCGGGCAGTCATGCGGAAATCTCCTCTGGGGTGCGGGGCCGGACCGGCGGCGAATTGCCTGCAGCCTTGGCCCGCTTGGCGCCTTGCGCAAGTTCCTTCCCCAGCGCGCGGACATAGTGATCGAAATCGAGCTGGATCGTGTGTCGCCGCGCGGCATAATACTGCCCGGTGTAGTAATCCTCGTCAGCCTTGATCACCCGCTCCATCTCGGCGGGCGGCGGGGGCAAGTATTGCCCGGTGAGATAAGCGGCGACGAGCTTCGACTGCTGCTCGGCGAAGTTGACCAGGGTCGGCAGCGGCTGGGCCAGGCCCATATAGAACAGGTCGGGCACGCCCGGCTTCATGATCCGCTTATAGAGCGGCGGCGGGCGGTTGTCGGCATCGGCCTTGAAGCTTGGTTCGTCAAAGAACGGGAAGCTGATGTCATAACCGGTCGCCCAGACGATCACGTCGATCGCCTCGCGGCTGCCGTCGCTGAACACCACCTCCTTGCCATCCAGCCGCTCGATCCCGCCCTTCATCGTGATGTCGCCCGATCCGGCCCGGACCAGAAACTCGCCCGAGACCGTGCCGTGGCTTTCGAACGGACCGATCTCCGGCTCGGGCAGACCATAGTCGCTCATCTTGCCGACCAGCCCCTTGATCATCCGCGCGCCGAGCCACTGCTTGACCCCCTTTGGCAGCCAGGCCGGGGCCGGATTCTTGTCGAGCGGCTGGCCGCGATAGTATTTAGGGAAGATCCACACCCCGCGCCGGGCCGAAACGAACAGCTTTTCGGCCATCGGCCGCTGCGACAGCTCGCTCGCCACGTCCATTGCGCTGTTGCCAAGGCCGACCACCAGCACCCGTTTGCCGATGCAGTTCACAGGTTCGAACGGGGTGCGGTAGTTGTGGCTGTGGATCTGTGCACCGTCGAAGTGGCCGGGATAGTCCGGAATCCGCGCCGCCCAGTGATGGCCATTGGCGACCGCCAGGGCATCGTAATTCTTCACCTCACCGGTCGAGAGCGTGATCGTCCAGCCGCCGCCATCCTTGCGTTCCGCCTTCTCGACCCGGGTGTTGAAGCGGATGTGTTCGCGCAAGCCAAAGTGATCGACGTAATCGTGGAAGTACTGGAGCAGCAGCGAATGGTGCGGATAGTCGGGCCAGTCGGCCGGCACCGGATAGTCCTCAAACGCCAGCCGCCATTTCGACGTGTCGATGTGCAGGCTCTGGTAACAGGCGCTCATCCCGTTGGGATTGCCATAGTACCAGGTCCCGCCGATGTTGTCCGACGCCTCATAGACATCGAACGGGATGCCGTGGTCCTTCAGCCGCTTGGCAGTGGTAAAGCCGCTGCAGCCCGCGCCGATGATGCAGACCCGCGGCAGGGCTTTGGTCTGGGCCATTCGGTCTTGCTCCCTTCGTGTTGGCGGGAGTATGTTTAATCGTGCGATTAATGTCTAGCGCGAAGCGCGGTGATTGATCCAGCGCAAGGCTTTGCCCACTAAAGGCCCATAACGCGTGCTCGGAGCATTGCGCACGGCAAGCGCCAACCACGGAGAGAGACGGCCATGACTGCACCCATCGATCCAACTGCCTGGTCGGCGCTGCTGCTGGGCCTGACCGCGCTGTTCGCCGGGATCGGCGCGCTGCGCAAGCCGGGGGCCTGGCGGATCATGCTGGACGAGGTGGAACGCAGCCCGGCGCTGCAATTCCTGTGCGGGCTGATGGAATTGGTAATCGGCGCGGTGGTCTATCTGGCCAACCCATGGGTTCCGGCCGATCTGGCTGCCTGCGCGATGAAGGCGCTGGGCGGGCTGATGATGGTCGAGGCGCTGGCGATCCTGGGCTTCGTCGATATCTACACCCAGTTCTGGCTCAAGAACCTGAGCTTCATGCATCGCGGCTGGGCGCTGAGCACCATGGCGTTCGGGCTGGTGCTTAGCGTGGTCGGGGGTGGGCGGCTGGGTTAGAGTCTGCGGAAGGCCATGTTCCGGGCCGTGTCGGTCCCGGTCGTGAAACCGGTGACTTTTCCGGCGGCATCCCGGCTGAACTTCAGTTCGGGCATGTACCAGCGCCCGCTCGAAAACGTCTCCGCCCCGGTCCGAGTCAAGGCCGCCGCGCCATTGATCGGGTGACTGGCCACGATCCTGTCGCCCTTGACCGCGATCGAATAGCCGGTGGCCATTTCATCCGACCAATAGAGTCCGGCATAGCTTGCCAGGTCGATCGGCGGCAGCGGCGCGGCCGGTTCGGGCGGGCTGTCGCTCGGCACCTCGACCGGCGGGCGCGGTTCGACCGGCAGGAACAGTTCCTCGATCCGTTCGGAACGGGCATAGGCCGCATCGTCGCCATCATTGCTGAGGAAAATGATCGCGGCGTGCTGGCCGGGAAAACGCTCGATCCGGGTGCGAAATCCGCTGACCAGCCCGAGGTGGCCAATGCTGGGCAGGCCGCGATGGGTGCCGTGCCACTGCCCGAAGGCATAGCCGGTGGACTTGCCATCAGGCAGATCGGCCGGCCTGGCCATCAGCGCCAGAACCGCCGGACCGCCGACTCTGCCGCTGTCGAGATTGGCGAGCCAACGAACCAGATCGTCCAGGCTGGAATAGACTGACGTCGATCCACCGGCCGCCGAACTCGCCCCAGAAGCGAGGCCGGTGGCGGGAATGCGACCTTCATAGCTCTGCGCCTTGCCCGGGGTCAACGCTGCCGGATCGAGGTTGAGCCGGGTGTCTGCCATCCCCAGCGGGGCGAACAGCTTGTCCGCCATCCAGCGATCCGCGCGTTGCCCGGCTACCCGCGTGATAATCTCGCCCAGCAGGGCGTAACCGGTATTCGAATAGAGCTGCTGGCTGCCCGGCACGAAGTTGAGGCTGCGCTGACGGGCGGCGAAATCGAGCACGTTTTGCACGGTCATCCCGCGTTCCGGGGTCAGTCCGGCAATCGCCAGCCCGGCATCCCAGTCACGCAGCCCACTGGTGTGATCGAGCAATTGCCCGACCGTGATCTTCGCCCCCAGATCGGCCAGTTCGGGCAGGTATTTGCGGACATCGTCATCGCGCGAAAGCCGCCCGTCGGCAATCAGCATCGCTGCCGCGTAGCCGGTGAACTGCTTTGAAACCGAAGCCAGTTCGAACCGGGTCCGTCGGGTGATCGGAATCCGCTGTTCGACATCGGCAAGCCCGATCGTACGGCGATAGACCGGCTTGCCGTCTTTCAGCACCACCACCGCTGCCCCCGGATGGGCGGGATCGTACCACGCTTCCATCAGCTGGTCGGCCTGGCCCTGCGGCGTGCTGGCCAGCGGCTCGCAGGTCAGCAGCGCGAAACTGGGGACTTCGCTGTCCTTCCACACCCCG
>CAZOSI010000003.1:0-54734 GCA_964582485.1 uncultured Novosphingobium sp. | reverse complement strand
TGATAGTACCGCGACGGGTTCGGAAAAAACCTTGCAGTTTGCGATCGCGACCACCGACGGACGGGTCGGACGGGAACCACGGATTCGCTTTCTTTCGGCCTGGCACTGCCCGTGATCGCGGCCGAGACCATGCTCCGCGCTACCTGCGCTTTGCTTGGGCTGTGGAGCCTGCTGCACGCCGCCCAATGGCTGGCTGACCTCCCGAACTGGCGGAGCGGCACTGCGATCGGATGGGATCTGCAGGGCCTGCGCAAAGGCATCAAGGGGCGCTCCGCAGGCGTTGCGGCGCTCTACGGCGAAGGCGGACTGAGGACACTTTCCGCCCTGCTGTTTCTGGTTGGTCTGCTGCTGGTCCTGCTCCCGGTCGGCCCGTTGAGCTTGCCTTTGCTGACTGCAACACTGGTGTTGGCCCTGCTGCTGGGACAGCGGACCATCCCGGATGGTTCTGACAAGATGGCGATTGTAGTCGCTTCGGGTTCCGTCCTTGTGGCGCTTGGGCTCACGCTGAATAATACCACGCTTGTCCTCGCCGGAGCCTTGTGGACCGGTGGGCAATTGACGATCGCCTATTTTGCAGCCGGGGCGAGCAAGGTGATCCTTGCCGATTGGCGCAGCGGCGTAGCGCCCCGCGCGGCGCTGGGTTCCTACATGTGGGGCAACCGGCTCAGCGCCTGGGGCGTGAGTCTGCCTGGTGCAGCGGTGCTGCTGGCCTGGACCGTGATGTTGCTTGAAATGCTTTTTCCACTGGCGTTGCTGCTCTCCACACCTGGGCTGATAGCTGTACTTGGCTGCTTCTTGCTGTTTCATGCCGTGATTGCGCTCGTCATGGGGCTCAATACCTATCCCCTGGCCTTCCTCGCTGCCTATCCGGCCACGATCTGGCTGGGGCAATGGCTGCGCGGCATGATCGGGCTGGGCTGAGCGACATGGCTGTTCGAGCGACCGTTCACAAGGCCGAGGCGTTCGGAACGCTGTGGCAGGCCGACCAGCCTTTGCCCCACTTTGATGTGGCTCGGCCAGACTGCGACTGGCCGGTGATCCAGGTGTCCCGCGCTGCCCAACTGGTCGAACGCCCGGTGTTGGCCCGGCGCAACCGGGGGACAATTCACACCGATGGCTTCCGCTTTACCTGGGGCGATGAGGTTACCTTTGATTTTCACGCCCCAAGCCGGATTAGCTGGTTTCCCGGAACGGACTGGTGCGGCGTATTTCCGGACAGCTTCTACAGCACCGTCGCGGCGCTAGCCTCGGCCTGGAACGGGCGCTTGCCGTTGCACGCCAGCGCGATCGAATGGCGCGGACGGGGTGTGCTGCTGGCTGGAAAGGCTGGATCGGGCAAGTCTACCCTTGCTGCTGAATTGCTTGGCCAAGGCGCACGCCTGATCGGCGATGACTTGACTGTGCTGGCCCCCGCCGCAGGCACGTTCACCGTGCTGCCGGGTCGGCCAGCAATGCGGCTCCATCCTGCCAGCGCTGCCGCGCTGGCTTCGATTTCCTGCGAAGCTGTTCCCGACGATCCCCGCGGCAAGTTGCTGGTCCGGCCGGAGGAGCGTTGCAAGCTGCGCGAGGTGCAACTGGCCGGGCTGATCCTGATCGGTGGGTATCGCGGCTTGCTCTCCCCAGCTCAAGCAATGCGGCTGCTCCCGCCGCACCAGTTCCGTCCGCGCTGGTCGGAAGTGCTGCCCGGCAATGGTCAGCGTCGGGCCTGGTTGCTGGCTTTGGCCGGGGCATTTCCTGTCGCAGGGTTTCCACCGTTGTCAGAATTCGATGCCGCATCGCGGGCCGAGCGACTTGCCGCCGCCAGCGCCCTGCTGGACGACCTTTCGGCTTAAAGCGAAACCAGATCGGTCGGCGGGCCATCCAGCTCGACCCGTTCGCAGACCCTGAATTCGTGGTCCAGCATGACCACTGCGCCGCGCAATCCGTCCCGGGCCTCGCGCGGTCCAAAGATCGAGACGCCCACTGCGATCCGATCCTTGGCAAAAGCTATCCCGCGGGTCATCAGCTCAGGATCGATTGTCACGCGTCGGCCATCCAGGCTGGCGATCTCGCCGCTCATCGATGCGCAGAACCAGGTCGAGCCGGCGGGATCGGTGGCAAGGTCGTGGCAGGCATGTCCTTGCAGCGGCATGCGTTCAGCTACGCTCCAGTGCTGATCAAGCCAGGCGATTTCGCTTGGTCTGGCAGGTCTGGTCTTGCCGTTGTGAAGCAGCACGGCCAGCCGACCATCAATCCGGGCTATCGAATTGATGTGCAGATAGGCGCCGCTGGTGTCCTGAATATCGGCAGGCTGGAACAGCTGCCTGGTATCGATCTGCCGACCTTCGGCATCGAACCGCAGCACAGCCTGGTTGGCTGTATCGACCAGGCAAACGAGTTTATCGATCACGCGTACCTGATGGCAGTTGGCATCGAGCCCTCTCGCCAGCACTTGCGGATCGGTCAGTCGTCCTTCGGCGATCCGCAGTTTCAGCAATCGCCCCAGCGCGGAACTGCGATCACGCAAGCCGCAATTCTCGAACAGGTACAAGGCGTCGCCGTCCCGGCAGATTCCGAAGAACCAGCCGTGGATCGCGAGCCGCGCCGATCCCGCGCCAATCGCGAAGAGCCCGCGCGGCGAAGCGGCCAGCCAGTCCATCCCGGTCAGGTCGGGATCGGCGAAACGGACTTCCCCCTCTGCATAGGCCTTGCGCGCAAGCGCGCTGCGGATCGCTCGCACACGGTCCGGATCAAGGCCAGGGGGCAAAGGGGCATCGTCAGCCATCAAGGCGTGCCTAGCAGAACGTCCCGGTCAAGGCCAAACCGAGCGTGGAAGCGACAGTCTCGTGCACTGCTAGAGATTTCTCCAATCATGTGGAATCAACTTCCATCAGAATTTCCGCCGGTAACGCGTGAGGAGCTTACGTCCGGGCCAAGCCAATTCTGGCGTGATGCCGTTGGTCTTGCTTAACAGATATATTGCCTTGCTCTGCCGGACAGTGTTAAGAGGAACTGGGTTCGCAGATTCTTTGAACATTTTTTGGATAGGTAGTCGCCATCATGACCACGAAAGCACCGAAGACTTGGATCGAGCCTGAAGTGGCCGAGCTTGAGATCGACGAAACCCATGCCTTTCCAAATCTGGGCGCGGACGTCGGCGGAAACCCCGCGCCGGACTGCCAGCGCTCCTAAGCTGCGAGCCTAGGTCGCCAGGCCGACGATGTCGGTCGGCGACCCCGGCAAATCCAGCAGTTCCAGCAGCTTGAGCTCGCGGTCGAGGATCGCGAGGCTTCCGCGCAATCCATCGCGCAGGTGGCGTTCACTAAAGATCGACAGGCCGACGACCAGTTTCTCGCCATCAAAAGCAAGAGCCCGGGTCATCATGCTATCGTGGACAAGGGCTCGACGACCGTCTGAGGCCACCACTGCCCCATGTGCCGAGTCTGAATGCCAGATCGTGCCGTGCGAATCGGCCAGCAAATCATGGCACTGGAATCCGTCAATGAAATGGCGCTCGGTCAGCTGCCATTGATCATCAAGCCAGGCCACTTCGCTTTGCTTGGGCGGCAAGGCCTTGCCATTGTGCAGCAGCAGCGCCAATCGTCCTCCGATCAGGGCAATCGAGTTAATATGCAAATAGGCTCCGCTGCGATCATCCGGGGGGGCGATCGGAAAAGGGCGTTTGACATCAACCGGCGCGCCATCGCGGGTGAAACGCAAAACCGCCTGGTTGGCCGTATCAACCACGCAAATCAGGCCGTCGATCACTCTTACCTGGTGGCAGTTTCCGTGAAGGCCCTTGGCGATCACGACGGCATCACTCAGCATTTCGTTCGCAAGCCCGATCCGGATCAACCGGCCCATATTCAGGCTGCGGTCGTGGCGCCCGCAGTTTTCGAACAGGAACAGGCTGTCTCCATCACGGCACACGCCGAAGAACCAACCGTGGATCAGCGTCTTCCATTTCCCCGGCGCAACTGCGAAAACACCGTTATGCGACGCCACAATCCACCGCCAACCCGCCAGGTCGCGATCGACGATCCGCACGCTGTCGGCCTGATAGGCGCGCACGGCCAGCGCCTGACGGATCGCGCGCTTGGCATCATGGTCGAACACGGCTGGCATCGATGAACCCCTACCAGCATGACATGGGCGCGCAAGGCGTTGGGCCAGGCCCCGGCCGCAGGGGGGTCCACGGGCTGTTCCGGCTGGATGGCGGGCCGATCGATCCGCGCGGCACCCGGCAGTTGGGCCTGGGGCAACCGCACGGCCAGTCGGCAATGCTCGAAGCGCGCGACCTGGTTGATCTCTGGGCAAGCGCTTCAGCTGTTGAGGAAGGCTGCACAACCTGTCTGGCCGGCTGGATCGATGCGGCGGCAGAGCTGGGCCAACAGCTTGGACTCCCGCCCGGCAGTTCGCCAGCCCTTGTCGCGCGGGCGGCGCTGGACTGTTACGGTGCCAATACTCCGCTGCAGCTTCATGGCGAATGGACCTTGCTGCAATGGGACCAGCGCAATGGACCCATTTCAGTCACCATCATGGCATCGGCGGCGCGGCGCGATCCAATCCATTACGCTCACGTGGGACAGAATCTCGCGGTTTCTTCTGACCTCCATGCCTTGGCCGGGCTGGATTGGGTCGATCACGAGAAGGACGAGGTCGGCCTGCTTGCCGGGCTGGGTCGGGCTTCGATGCGAGACAAGGCGCGGGGCCGCACGATATTTCGTGGGGTGCGCCGCCTCGATCCCGGTCAGGGCCTTGTTTTCAGGGCTGAAGCCACGCCCCTGCCGCTCGCGTGCGATCCGCTGGCAGCGTCTGTACCTTGGCTCGGCAGCGCAGAAGACGCCCTGGTCGAGGCTGAAGCGTTGCTGCGCCGGATCATGCGCGAGCGGATTGCCCGGGCCGGATCGGCAGCGGTGCTGCTTAGCGGAGGGCTCGACTCGACCCTGCTGGCATGGGCTGCGGCGGCGGAGTGCGGCCCGGAATCGCGCCTGACAACTTTCACTTCGGCGGCACCGCCGGGATGTGCCGTTCGCGATGAGACCGCCGAAGCACGATTGGTTGCGGACAGCCTTGGGCTTGCCAACATACCGATCCTCCCGGGCCCGGAACTCGATAGCTACCGCCCCGCGCCCAAGGTGCTGGCTGGGGCCAATGGACCGCTGCTTGGCAATCGCCATTGTCTGACCGAGGCATTCCAGCAGATGGCGCGTGAGCAAGGGATCAACCTGCTTGTGAATGGCACATATGGGGAAGGGACGCTGACCGCGCGGCTGGCGCAAGCCGGCCCATGGCCAGCCTTACGCGGATTGGCGAAGCGGATGCTCGGCCGAGGGGATCGCGCGCCCTCGCTGCAGCCCGGCGATTGGTTCCACGTTCAGCTGGCCCCGCACCTGGTGACCGATCTGCCACCCGGCTTGATCGAACCGGACGATGCGACGCCTGGGGTCAACCAGTGGCAGCGGCCGATCGCGAACAAGGCACTGGCCCACCCGAATGCGTTCTATGCTAGGGCAGTGCGGATGGACTTCCCCTTTCGCGATTTGCGACTGTTGCAATTCTTCGCCAGTTTGCCCGAGGAATTGATCCGTTCGTTCGGCGCTGATCGCGGGTTGGCGAGGCGAATGCTGGCAGGCAAGGTCCCAGATGCCATCGTCAGTCGCCGCAGCGGACGTCCGGCCGATCCGGATCACTATGCCCGCTTGCAGCGTCAGGCCCCGGCGGCGCGCGCGAGGATTGGACAATTCCGCAAGGCCGGGGTCGATCGCTGGCTCGATCTGGATTGGCTCGACCAGGAACTGGTCCACATTGCCGAACGCGGCGTCAGCAGTATCGACCATGCCAACCGCACCCAGCTAACCGCGATGGCCGCTGAATACTTGCTGTGGTTGCAAGATGGCGCGCGGTCCTGATCAGCGTGGCTCAAGATCGAAGGCCATACAAATCCGCTGCCCTTGTTGCCCGTGGGGGTAGGTGCGGTGATAGGCGTGCGACGGGAATAGCGCGAGCATGCCCGGGTAGGGCGGCACCTGCATCTCACCAAATTCGGCGGCGGCGGGCGCTCCGGCCAGTGTCGGTGGCAGGCCAAAGGCCAGGCATCCCGCCTGGCCTACAGGTTCATTGCCGACTTTCGGGACTGCAATGTAGTAGCCGCCGCTCATCCATCCGGCCGGGTGATTGTGCCATTCCTCGAATCCATCAGCGCCGGTCATCACGCACCAGCTGCGCATGACGAGCCGCTCCGGCCGTGCCGCAACCCATGGGTGGTCGACCGCGCTCAGCGCGGTCACACGGCGCGCAACTTCGGCGGCGATCTGCCGGTGCAGCGCGGCAAAGGCAGGTGCATTGGAACGTTGCGGGTGATCGACCCGGCTCGTTTCACGCGATGATGTGCCGTGCCGCCCCTCTCGCAGATCGGGATCCGCTTCGGCTTCGGCGCGCAGGGCGGCATTGAATTCGGGCAGATCGGCCCAGCCTGTAGGAACAGCGAGGGTCGATGAAGCGGCAAGGTCGATCGCGGAAAGGTGCCGGGCCGCGGCAATATCACCGCAGCGGGCCTCAGCCAGCATCCGCGCGCCGAGCCAGCGCGGGTGGACGGATCCTGCGCGCGCCATCTGATCGGCCAGGGCGAGCACGTCCGCCCCATGCCCGCCGCGCAGCAGGGTGTCGGTGAGCGTCCGAAACGCCCCGTGCTGATCCGGATTGGCGGAGAGAATCGTTTTCAGGAGGCCCAAACCTTCGGCCTCTCGCCCCAACCGCAACAATGCCCGCGCCCTTGTCAGCACGGCTTGTTCGAATTGGGCTGGCGTTTCGGCATGGGCTGCGGCGAAGGCGGCCTCAGCCTCCGCCTGCGCGGAATCCCCCGCCGCGCGCCGCGATAGCAGGATCTGGGCCCGCAGCAGCCACGCCCGGGTCGAAGAATCGGGCCGGGGCTCTCCCAGAACTTGCGCTGCTTCATCAAACCGGTCGCGATCGAACAGCAGCGCTGCAAGCCGTTCGCGCAACAAGGGTGATTCTGGCTGCCGCGCGATCCCGGCGCGCAGCACTTCAAGCCGCGTGACGGCTGGAACTTCCAGCGCCGGAGGGACAGCTACTTCCATGCCCGCGACTTTCGCCGAAGCGCGAGCGGCGTCAAGCGCTGATCGGCTGAGCGGCGATTACTTTGCCGAGTAAGCGCCGCCGGCCGCTTCAATCAACAGGCTGCGTTCGTTGACGAGCGCGCCTTCAAGCATTCCGCGTCTCTTGCTGGCTCGATCAGGTCGCGGGTTTCCGCGCGTACCAGCCGAAACCGGCGATGATCGCATAGCACAGCGCCGGCAGGATCATGGCCACGGTCAGGCTGCCACTGGCGTCCGCTATCATCCCGGTGAGCAGCGGGATCACCGCGCCACCGAAGATTGCAACGTTGATGATCCCCGAACCATCAGCCGCACGCGGTCCCAACTTTTCGCAGGCGAGGCTGAAAATGGTCGGGAACATGATCGAATTCATCAGCCCGATGGCCAGCAGGCTGTAGCCCGAGATCACGCCCGTGGTCTGGGTCGAAATAGCGATCAAGGCAATCGCGCCGATTGAAACGCCGCCCAGCACCATGCCCGGGCTGACCATCCGTAGCACCAGCGACCCGATGAACCGGCCAACCATGGCCCCCCCCCAGTAGAACGCGATCAGCTTGCCAGCGGCCTGTTCCTCAAGCCCCATGACATGGCCTTGCATCAGGTAGTTGACGATCAGCGAGCCGATCGAGACTTCTGCTCCGACATAGAGGAAGATGCAGGCAGCACCGAAGCCAAAGCGCGGGCGCTGCAACAGGTCAAGCCCGGCGAGCCCGGTGCTTTCCTCATGCTTTTCACCCTTCAATGCGTCGCGGAACATCCAGACCGCTGCGGCTACGACCGCCAAGGCGATTGCAATGCCGAGGTAGCCTTTAACGATCGCCTGGCTTTCGGCGGTGCGATAGGCATCGAGCTCCACGCCCGAGAGCTGGTCGGCGGTGACGGTGGCGAGGCCGCCCAGAATCAGGATCGAGCCGATATAAGGGAACACCGTGGTGCCCAGCGAGTTGAACGCCTGGGCAAAGGTCAGCCGACTGTGCGCGGTCTCGGCTTTGCCGAGCAACGAGATCAATGGGTTTGAGACCACCTGGACAATCACAACCCCGCTGGCGAGCACGAACAATGCGAGCAGGAACACGCTATAGGTTGCGGTCTGGCTGGCGGGAATGAACAGCAGGCAACCGACCATCATGGTCAGCAGTCCGGCCACCGCGCCGCGCATGTAGCCGATCCGCTTGACCAACCGCGCGCCCGGAATTCCGATCACCAGATAGGCGGTGAAGAAGCAGAACTGCACCAGCATCGCCTGGGTGTAGTTGAGCGTGAACAGCTCCTTCAGCTTGGGGATGATCACATCGTTGAGGCTGGTGATCCCGCCGAAGATGAAGAACAGACCCATGACAAACAGCTGCAGCTGCGGAGCGTCGATGTGATCGCTCGAATTCGCTGTTCCCGCGGCCTGCGGCTGTGGCGCCATGATCTTCTCTCCCTTTATCGATCCGAAATATGTTCGGTCTTCTGCGATCTTAGTTCAAGGACGGATCGGCGCAACCGGTGCGCCGCAAACGTGACATTGCTATCCACCCCTTAGAAGGAACATTGTGCTCCTTCTGGCATATCCTGGCGGGCAATTCTGGCGATGCGCATGATCATCGGCGCATCGCTGGTGATTGCGATCGAGTTACCAAGTGCTGGTGCGCAGTCTTTGGTAATGATCATTTCGCGCCAACCCCGGCCAGCGCTTAGCCGCAACTGTGGCGTGATATCGACCGCCTTGCCGCCGACCGTCAAAGTGACCTTGCCGGTAGGTTGTTCCGGTTGGTTATAGAGAATTCGGTACGCGCCCTTACCCTCGCTTTTCTGTGCCAGTGTCAGTGTCGAACCCGGACCAAAGGCAATCTCGCGGGCATCCTCTTGCCGCAGATAGTCGATGCCGCGGGCAACAATGCCGCCCGCCTGGCCGCGCAGATTGATCAGGTCCTTGCCGCCCGCTGATGCGACAACGCCGGGGGCCAAACGCCCCAGATCATACCATTTGTCCGATTTGGCTTCCGTCAAATAGCCACAGGTCTCATCCAGTTTCGCCAATGGTGACCAATCGGACAGGGACCGACCTGCGCCAACTGCAAACAATGCACCGTCCGGTCCGTTGACTGGTGCACCGCCGCAATCCTTCGGCCAACTGAAAGACAATCGGCCCGTGGCTTCACGTTTGCCAAACAGCACATCGGCGATCCCGGCACCTTCGCTACCTGGCAACCATGATGCGACAAATGCATCGGCAGCATTGATTTCCCGGTTTGTCCAAAGCGCGCGGCCGGAAAGGAACAGGGCAACTGTAGGAATGCCCTCGGCGTCAAACTTTCGCAGAAGCTTGAGCCCTTCTTCATCGGCAAAAACCAGGGTCTTTTTGTCACCTACAAATTCCGCGTAAGGCTTTTCTCCAAACACGACGATGGCAACATCCGGCCTGGCCGAATAGGAGCCGGTTTTGGAAAGGGTCGCGCTTCCGCCGGCAGCCCTGGCTGCGTCATTCAGACCGGCCCAGATCGAGGTCGCTCCCGGGAAATAATCGTTGGTCAGCTCATCACCGCCTTGCCACGTCAATGTCCAACCTCCCGCCGCCTGCGAGATATTGTCGGCGGCGCTACCTGCGACGAGGATCGAAGCGCCTTTTTTGAGCGGCAATACACCTTCGTTCTTCAAGATGACCTGCGACTTGGCAACTGCTTCACGTGCGATCGCGCGATGCTGCGCTGAACCCAACAGGCCATACTGGCCCGCATTGGGCCGCGCTGAAGGTTTCAGTGCATTGGGACCAAGCAGGCCTGCATGTTGCTTTACCCGCAATACCCGCGCCACCGCCTGATCCAGCCGGGCGAGCGGGATGGTACCGTCCTGCACCTGACGTACCAGATTGGCATGAAGCGCCTTCCAATCATCGGGGACCATGTAGATGTCGAGACCGGCAAGCAAGGCTTGCGGACAATTGGACACCGTGCATCCTTCGATCTCGCGATGCGCGTTCCAATCGCCAACGACCAGCCCCTTGAAGCCAAGCTCGCCGCGAAGAACGCCCGTGAGCATCGCTGCGTTGCCGTGCATCTTCTGGCCGTTGATCGAGTTGAAGCTGGCCATCACCGTTTCGGTCCCGGCTTCGATCGCCGCGGGATAGGGCACCACGTGGATTGATTTAAGGTCGTCCAGATTGCCATTTACGTCGCCGGTGTCGACGCCCTGGTCGGTCCCGCCATCCCCGAAGAAGTGTTTCGCGGTGGCCACGACCCGGCCTTTCCCCAAGTAGCCCGGTTCGCCTGCCTTGCCCTGCAGTCCCTCAATAAGTGCTGCGCCCAACCGCGCGACCAATTGCGGGTCTTCCGAATAGCTTTCGTAAGTACGGCCCCAGCGATCATCCCGGGCCACAGCCACGGTCGGAGAGAAGTTCCAGTCAATGCCGGTGACTTCAATTTCAGTCGCCGTTGCTGCGCCGATCCGGCGGACAAGATCGGCATCGCGGGTTGCGCCAAGCGCAATGTTATGCGGGAAGATCGTCGAATTCTTGACATTGGTGTGGCCATGCACCGCGTCAGTGCCCCACATCGCCGGGATTGCTGGCTCGCCATTTTCCAGCGGCGCGGTCGATGCGTCCCACATTTCGTCAGCCAGCTTGAGCCACTCGGATGCGGGAGCGAATTCATCACCATAAGGGCCGCCATTGCCGCCATTGAGATAGCTGCCAAACCGATAGCGGCGCATATCCTCTGCAGTGAAGGAGTTGATTTGAGGCTGGATGAGCTGAGCCACTTTGCGTTCCAGGCTCATCTTCGCAAGCAAGTCAGCAATCTGTTGCTCACCTGCACTCAGCGGTGTGGCCAAGCCATTGGCCTGCGACGCTGTAGCGAGTGCCTTGCTGCCTTGGTTGGGGCTGCAACCGACAAGCGCCATCAGTCCGGCTATAGCCAACCAATTCCGTCGCATATTCTCCCCAATCTCCCAATATGTGAACGTTCACACACTCTCGCATGGGGATCCCGTCAAAGTCAAGCGAGAGTCTTGATCACGGCGAGCGACGACGGCCAACAGCAAACCGGCGGCAACCGCCAGCAAGGCCAGCAAGGCAAACAGTCCGCGGAACCCAAAGACCGGTACGATGGCAACGGCTAGCCATGGCATGACCAGCGAAGGGAAGGTGTTGGCAAGGTTGAACAGACCCAGATCTCGCCCCCGCCGATCCGGCCGAGGGAGAACGCGCAGCGTCTGAGCCGAGTGCAAGGCCAGAAATACCGCTCCTGACAGGCCGAACGCCGCGTAAGCAAGCATCGCGGAGACAAGGTCCGAAGCAGCTGCCATTCCTGCAAGGCCTAGCGCAGTGCCAAGCGCAGAGATTTGCAGTGGTGCGATTGGACGACCGGTCCGATCCGACCAGCGGCCGGCCAGCAGCGCAAGCGGTGCGGAAACCAACAAGATGACGCTGAAAAGCCGGGCGCTATGATTATCGCTCACCGTAGGATCTAGACTGATGAGCCAGAAGTAGAGGTATGCGAACATCGTTGCCTCGGCTACCTGAACCAGCAGCCGTGCCAACCACATCCGGAACGCCTGTGCGCGCCTGGTTGCAGCCGGGTCGCTGCGCGCCGCGAGAGGATCGTCAGCTTGATCCGGCAACCCGTACCTCGACGATGGGCAAAACAGCAGTGCCGGCAAGACACAGATCGCGACAAGCGCGGCAATCAGTCCGATCCGTGCATCGCTGGTCGCCAGACCGGGTTGGGTAACAACCGCGCCTGAAAGTGCCCCTAGTCCGGGAGCAAAGGCCATAAACCCGCCCAGAATCCCTTTGCGGTGATCTGGCACCCGGTCTCCGGCCCAAGCCGCAAGCGGCGCCAGCATCATGTTGAGTGCCAGTTGCCAGCAAACAATGGCGGCGATCAGGCCGGCAAAACTGCTTGCCTCGCCAATCATGATAAGCAGCAGACAGGACAAGACCAATCCCGCCCCGATCCAGCCCCGGCGATTGCGCGTTACATCGCTGAGAAATCCGAAGCCAATACCGCCCAGGCTGGCGGCAAGCGCTCCTGCCAAGGCGATATAGGCCATCCAGTCGACCTTGGCCTCAGGGCCAGCAAGTTCGGCGACCCGGACCGGCAGCAAGATCGAGAGCAGCGGAGTATAGGCAATGGACCCGCCCGCCCAGGCCAGCGCATATAGCAGGACAAAGCGGTCGGCCTCTGCGCGGTTTGTCGGCTCAGGCAACGCCCGTTCCGGCCAGCTTGGCTACAGACTCGCGCTCGCAAATGGTTGCGGAAATGACAGTAAGCGCGGCTGGGGCAGTGGCCCCCTTTTGGTCAGCAATAATCAGCTCAACTGCTTTGGAAGCAGTGGCCGCAATCGGTTGGTCAACGGCCGTCAGGGGCGGCTGGGTAAAGTGCACCAGGGGCGTATTGTCAAAACTGATCAGCGAGAGATCCGCCGGCACGGACAGGCCCAGCGAGCGTGCTACTTCGAGTGCGGCCAGCGCCATCTGGTCATTGCTGGCAATGATCGCGGTCGGCCGATCGGCGCGTTCCAACAGTCGCCTCGCAGCTGCCTCGCCCGAAGCATAGCTGAAATCGCCCTCTGCAAGCAGCCCGTCGATCTTGAGCCCGGCCGCAGCCATAGTCTTGCACCAGCCATCGACGCGCCAGCCACTCAGCGCATATTCGTTGGAACCCGAAATGAAGCCAATTCGGCAATGTCCCCGATCGATCAGGTACTGCGTTGCTTGCTTCGCCGATCCTTCGTCATCCATCGAGACTGAAATTCCTGCCCCGTTCTGGATCGAACCAATGCGCACGAAGGGGATCTTCTGGATTTCCAGCAAATTGACAATTTGCGGATTGTCAGAGTGCGGCGGGGTCAGAATAATCCCGTCTGGCTGGAGCGCGGCAATCGCGCCAAGCAGTTCGCGCTCAACATGGTCGCTATGGGTGTCGACCAGCTCGAAGATCAAACGGTAACCGTGCTCGGCGCACTTGAGCATGCCGCCGAGCAGCATCTGGTCGACCCAGTCAGTACCCAGGCGCGAGGTCCAGTCGGCGATGGTGCGATCGCGGTCGTTGATCGCCAAAATCAGGTAAGAGCGCGAACCGCTCATTCGCTGCGCTGCGATCGAAGGAACATAGCCTAGCTTGTCGATCGAGGCCTGCACCCGTTCTTGCATTTCCTGACGAACATTAGGCTCGCGGTTGATGACGCGGCTGACCGTCTGCAGAGACACACCAGCGTCTGCTGCAACATGCTTGATCGTTACGGCCTGGCGGCGCCTTGCCATCGCTCACTTGTCCCCCTTGGTTGGGGAACTAGCGGCCTGATTGGGTTTTTGCCAGACGCGAACCCAATCGACTTCCATCCGTTTGGGATAACCGTCATTCAGCACTCCGCCCAGCCCGCGTTCCTCGGCCAGCTTGCCGCCGATTGCTAGGTTGACGATCAGGTAGAATTCGCGGTCGAACGGCGCGCCTGGCTCCTTTGACGCGGCAGTCCACCATTCGCTGGCAACGCGGGTGGCGTAGGTCTGGCCATCGACTTGCCAGGTGATCTTGCCAGGCTCCCATTCGACTCCATAGGTGTGAAAGCCGCCGTCGAGCACTGCCGGAAACGGAACTTCCTCACCCTTGAAGGCATTTTTCGGCCATTTTCCGCCAAAGTGCAGCGTTCCCAGGATCGTATTTTCACGTCCGCCCGGACATTTCGCGCACAGAACGCCAAGGTTGACCGCTTCGAGGATGTCGATCTCGCCCGATGCAGCCCAGGTGCCATAGGCGCTGTCGCGGGGGAGCATCCAGATCGCCGGCCAGGTGCCCTGGCCCTGGGGCAGCTTTGCACGAACCTCGAACTTGCCATAGCGCCAGGCGGCCTTGCCGCGGGTGGTAAGCTTGGCCGATGAGAATTGCCGCACCGCTTCAGCCTCTGGCGTGGCCGATCCAGCGCGTAAGTATTCGGGCAGGGCCGGACCATTGGTGCGTTCGTGGCGCGCGGTAATCACCAGCTTGCCTTGTTCGATCCCAGAATTGCGGCCGTTCTTGGTATAGCATTGGCGCTCATCGTTGCCGCCGCCCCAGCAATCGACTTCCAGGCGCCATTTCGTCCGGTCGATCTTTGGGGCCTCGAACTCGTCGGCCCAGACCAGCTGCCAGCCGTCATTGGCGGTAGCAGGCTGGGCGCAAAGCAGCGCGGCGATAAGGACGAAGTACTTCATCATGCTTAGCTCGCGGCAGCGCCGCAATAGCGTGCGACATAGTCGTGATGAGAAGGCAGCGTGGCGACAGTGCTGGAAACGCTGGTGCGCAGCATCGAGAGGAAGTTGTCGAGTTCGTCGGCGCGCAGCTTGGTGGCGATCGGGTGATAACTTTGCGGCACAATTCCCTGACCCATCATCACCTGGGTCCAGCTGTTTTCGGAAAACAGCTCCTCGTTCTTGCGGAACACCCGTCCGGTCTCACGGAACAGTTCGATCTTCTGTTCCAGGCTGTCGGGGATCTGGCGGTCGGCGCATTCCTGCCAGAACGGGCTGTCGCGGCGCTCGGTGACTTTGTAGTGTAGCACCAGGAAGTCGCGGATCTGCTCCATATCTACCCCAGCCTGATCGTTGAACTCGGCCACATCGCGCGGGCTGATGTCGCCTGCCGGCAGCATCCGAATCAGTCGCAGTATCGAACGCTGGACCAGATGGATCGCGGTCGATTCCAGTGGCTCAAGGAACCCTCCTGCCAGGCCAATGGCAACGCAGTTGCGATGCCACTGCTTGCGCCGCACCCCGGTGATGTAGCCGATCTTGTTCGGCGCGGTCAGGGGCTCACCCTCGATTGAACCGAGCAGCCGCTCCAATGCAGCCTCATGATCGAGAAACCGACTGCAATAGACGATCCCGTTGCCCTGGCGGTGCTGCAACGGGATCCGCCATTGCCAGCCGGCATCGTGGGCAATTGCGCGCGTGTAGGGCAGCGCCGGGCGGACACTGGCGGTCTGGATCGCGATCGCGCTGTCGCAGGCCAGGAAATGCCGCCAGTCATCGAAGCCCACCTTCAACGCGCCGTCGATCAGCAGCGCGCGAAAGCCGGTGCAATCGATGAACAAGTCGCCTTCGATCCGGCGCCCATCCTCAAGCTTCAGCGCGGCGATATTCCCCGTTTCACCGTGCAGCTCGACTTCGGCGATCTTGCCTTCGGCCCGTGTGGCCCCGTCGCCCTCTGCCATGCGGCGCAGAAACGCAGCGTATAGCATGGCGTCAAGCTGGTAGGCATAGTTCATCCGCTCGTCGGGCAAGTGTGCGAACTTGCTTTCGAGCGCGGCCATCAGTTCAAGGCAGTAGGCGTCATAGCTGTGGTCATGGCCTTTGGTCAGGCCGTGCAGCCAGAAATGCTGGAAGCCAGCCGACCAGTGGTCCTTGCCGGTCGCGCCGAACGAGTGGAAGTACTGCTCGCCGACGTCTTTCCAGTTCTCAAACATGATCCCCAGCTTGAAGGTGGCCTGGGTTTCGCGCATGAACTCGGCTTCGCTGATCCCGAGCAAGCGGTTGTAAAGTACCAGCGGCGGGATCGTGCTTTCACCCACCCCGATGGTTCCGATGGCATCGGATTCAAGCAGCGTCAGTTCAATCACCGGGCCCAGCGTGCGGGCCAGGGCCGCAGCTGCCATCCAGCCGGCCGTCCCGCCGCCTGCTATCACCACGCGCAGCTTTTTTTCGGGGGTCATCGCGAAAGTCCTCTCAGCAACTTGGCCTTGATCCGGCTGGCATTTTCCGGAGTTAACGGGGCGAGTATGCCACGGGCCGTTTCGGGTAAATGCCTCACCGCGTCCGCGCCGCCGGAAAAAACGTAGTGATCAAACTGCTCGCGCCAGCGCTGACGATCGGCTTCAGGCAAGTCGCGGATTGCCAGAATGGCATGATAAAGCGCATCCTCGGGGTGGCCGAGATAGGCAGGCACGTTGCGCCACCAATAGTTGACCAGCGCATTGAACGAAGCGAGCCCTTCAACATGGTGCCACCATAAGGAAGGGATGTGGATGGCGTCACCGGGCTCCAGATCTGCCACCTGGGCGTGCTCCAGCGCCTTGGCAAATCGCGGATAGCGTTCCAGATCCGGAGCCAGGAGATCGACCATGCTGACTGGGCGACCAGCCGGGGTGTTGTCGAGCGGACCCGGATAGAGATTTTCCATCTGGTCTGGCGGGAACAGTACAAAGCGGCGCTTCCCGCACGCGCAGACCGCCAGATTGTCTGGCACATCGTTGTGCGCGGCGATTCGGGTGCGGTTGCCGATCCAGATGCTGGTGATCGGGCGGCGATCGCCCAGCGGCATCGGATTGTCCTCGGCCAATCCCGTGAAGTAGGCATCGATATCAATTGAGGAGAGATAGATGACCGGAGCGTCGCGCTTGTCCGCATTGGCCAGAATACCGTCCAGGATCCTATCGAGCGGTCCTTGCGCCATGCGGAAATTGACGCCCATCGCGGCATCGTAAAACAACCGGTCGCCCCCGCCGGGTTGCCCCATGTTGACCGGAAAGGCCCGGTCGCGGGCATGGCTGAGCAGGTAATCGCGGATCTCGGCCGGGCCTGCCAGACCGGCCCGCACCAGCGGCCAATCCGCCGCCAGTCCGCGCACCACAAATGGCTCATTTCCGTTGCGCAGCTGTGCATCGAGCTCCGCCCGATTCATTGTCCGCTCGGCAACGCGAGGCAACGCAGTCATGATCGGATCAGCCTCAGCCATGGCTCCGGCGGTTTTTGCGCCGCACCAGTTTGCCGAGATTACCGAGCGATGCGATTGCCATGTAAAGCGCGGCAAGGTGTCCGGCGGCGTGGAGTTCGGCCAGGATACCCGGCTCGAGCGCCGCCAGCTTGTCTTCGTTCACGATATTGTAGCCGACCAGACGATGCATCGCGCCTGAATCGAGCGTGACGTCCATCGAAAATGGCTCCAGCAGTTCGTAGCGGGCTACAGCGGCAAAGAAATCGGCGCTGGCACGGTAGGCCTCGTCCAGCATACCCAGCATCTCGATAGCTTGTTCAAGGTATGGGCTAGGTTTGCCGTCGTCAGCAAACACCCGCACACCTTCGCCGCCGCTGGCGATCTTGGGGTGTGCCATGTCGACATGGACTTGCGCCGGACCTTGCCCGGCTTGCGTGCGGCCGATCAGAAACGGCTGAATTGCGATCGACAGTGGCTTGCAGGCGGCGTCCCATTGCCCGGTTTCGACAAACAGGTTTTCGCCGGGCTCAAGTCCAAGCAAGGCCAGCGCCGACCAGGCGCCGGCAGCCGCGTCAAAGCGAAACAGGATCGGATATTCGCAGGAAATGCGGCGGAACTCGGCCGGGACGACCAGCGCTGCCATGTCCCGGTCGCCCAGTTCTGCTCCGGCCCGGGTGTGGATCCGCAACGCGGCGTGATCGTGCGGATTCAGAATCTGGTGGTTGGTCATTGTCGGATCCGGTTGGTTCAGGCGGCTTGGGCAGCCAGGGTGTCAAGATAGGCGCGGTTGGTGGGGAGGGCGGCAGACAGGATCCGGGCCCGTTCGCGCACTTCATCCAGCTGGGCGGTGGCGGCGGGCGTGGCCTTTGCTTGGGCAGGTGCGGGAAAGCCCATGCCGTAAAGCACATATTGCTGGCTGGCAGCAGAAAATATCTCGTCCACTTGCGGGAAATCCCAGGACGACGGCGGCTGATCGCGCCACAGCGTAAGGTTCTCGGTCAGTCCGGGCGGGACTGTCGCAGGATCACGCTGCGCCAGCCAATAGGGCTCGGTCCGGCGGCTCAGCACATAGTGCAGCTTCAGGAATTCGACGATCCGGTCCCAGCGGTACTGGAACAGCCGGTTGAACCGGGCCGCGTGGATGTCCATTGCCGGGCGGTTCGCCGGGAAATTGTCGGCCAGGGCCCGCAGGCTTAGTTCGATCAGCACGATCGCCGAAGCCTCCAGCGGTTCGATGAAGCCGGCCGAGAGGCCAATGGCGAGGCAGTTGCCGTGCCAGAACCGGGCGCGGTGGCCGGTGCGGAATTCGAGTCTGCGTGGGACAAGCTGATCGGCCATGGCGCCTGGCACCACGGCAAGCACGTGGTTGCGCAGAACCTGCTCGGCCTCGTCGTCGGCTATGAACCGCGAGGAATAGACGCAGCCGATCCCGCGCCGGCCCGGCAGGGCGATATCCCAAAGCCAGCCAGCCTGGTGAGCGGTTCCGACAGTCTGTGATGCAATCGCGCTGCCGGGCTGGACCGGAACCTGCAGTGCCAGTGCCCGGTCGTTGAAGGACACATCGCCGCGATCAATCCACGGGACAGCGCAATGCTCTCCGATCAGCAACGCGGCTTGGCCTGTGCAATCTAGGAACAGGTCGGCGCCGATCTGACTGTCATCGTCCAGAACGATTTCTGCGATGTCGCCGTTCGCCGCAGCGTTAACCGCGCGCACTGTGGCCGCAATGTGGGTGACCCCAAGCCGCGAGGTCGCGTGGCGGCTCAGCAGGCCGGCGAATTTGCCGGCATCGAGGTGGTATCCGTAGTTTAGCGCCGCCGCATAGTCCGGCATCGCGCGTTGGCGTGGGGCAAGATCGGCAGAGCAAACAGCGGCCTGGGCGGTCATCGCCGCAGCGAAGCTTGCGGAGCCAGGCTGCCATGCGCCGATCAGCGCGTGGGCACTGCCGGTCGGCGGCGGGGTAAAGGGATGCAGGTAAGTATCGCTCGTGGTACCATCGCGCCAGCCGTCAAATCGCGAACCCTGCTTGAAGGACGCATCGCAAGAGGCGAGGAAATCCGGTTCGGGAATGCCGATCGTGGCCAGCGTCTCACGCATCGTCGGCCAGGTTCCCTCGCCGACCCCAATGGTCGGGATTTCGGGCGATTCGACCAGCGTGATCGCCAACCCAGGGTGCCGAGCGGCCAAATAGCAGGCCGCCAGCCAGCCGGCCGAGCCTCCGCCAACAATCACGACCCGTTTGACCACATCCGTCATCGTGCATGCCCCGACAAAGAAACCGCCCGCCCCAATGCGGAAAGAGAGCCGCACCGCCAAGCGGCACGACTCTCAATCCGAAGGCCTGACAAGGTCAAGCCTTGTTCATCAAAAGGTGATGCGGGCCCCCGCTGCGTAGCGGGCATAGCCCGGCGCGGCGAAGAATACGGCCCGATCATTGCGACGAGTGCCCTTGCGGTCGGTATTCAGAACGTTGATCCCTTCAACGAAGATGGTGACGCCGTTCTTGAACTCATAGCTCGCGCTGACATCCAGCTGGCCATAAGCTTCGACGTAATAGGGATCGCGGTCATACCCGGCGAGGAACTTGTCGCGCCAGTTATATGCGACGCGAGCCTGTAGGCCGTTCTTATCATAGTACAGCACGGCGTTGGCACTGTCGCTCACCCCGGTCACCGCAAACTGGTCAACCGTCCAGGGCAGGGTGTTGTCGTATTTCGTGTCGCTGTTGACGATCGTGTAGTTGAGGATCGCACCAAACCCTGTGTCCCAGAAGCTGTGCTGAACCGCGAATTCCCAGCCCGACAGCTTTGCGCGCTGCGCGCTGTTGATCTGCTGCTGGTAAGTGAAGATCACATCGGGGTCAGCCGCCTTGCCCAAAATGCCGCCGGTCACTGGATCGATCAAGGTCGGATGGTTGACTCTGATATAGTTCAGAATGTCGGCGTAGGAGGTGTTGCCCGCCAGACGAGCCGCTCTGACTTCGGCGCTTTCCGACGGGTCATTCAGGCTGAACAACGATGTTTGCGACGTCTGATTCGTGATGAAATTGCTGACCTTCTTGTGGAAGAAGCCAACCGACACGTAGCTGGTGGTGTCGTAATACCATTCCGCCGACAGATCGATGTTCTTCGAGTTGTAGGGAAGCAGCGCCGGATCGCCAGAGAAGGCCTGGCTGCCGCCAGCGCCTACGCGCAGCGGCTGGGCAATCACCAGTGCGCCCATCGCAGCATAGTCCGGACGGGTGACCGTGTGGCTGTACGACGCCCGCAGGAAGACATTGGGTGCCGGTTTCAGGCTCAGGTCAAATGCCGGGAGCCAGTTGTCGTACTCACCCTTCGCCGTGGTGAACGAACCCGGAGGAGAGATCAGGCTGATCTCGTTGGCAGCCACCCAGACCGTATTTGTCGGGTTGGGGGCGAGCGTGGCGGAATCAATCTTGGTCTTTTCGTAGCGCAGGCCAAGCCGCAGCTTGCCCTCAGCATCACCCAGATTGAAGCTGTGCAGCGACTGGATGAACGGCGCGAACGATTTTTCCTCGATCCGGCGGTCGGTGCTGTACTTGGCAAGGCACGTGCCCGGGACTTGTGCCAATCCGCAAATATTGCGCGTGCTTCTCAGCAAGTCGATCAGGCGCGCGGTGTCGATCCGGAAGTAGGTCGGAATGATCGAGGGGTCATTGCTCCCGTTCATCCCGGCCAAATCGGCCGGCAGGTTGCGCGCGGTGAACAGATCGTCGGGCGTTTCGGCCGCCGAAAGGGTCCCGCCCCAGGTGTCGTTCTGGATCGTGCCGAACGCGGTGCGGACCTTGTTTTCGGTATAGGTCGCGCCGAAATCGAGCGTATCGATGAAGGACGCATCGAAATCAAAGCCGCCGCGCAGCGCAACTTCGTTGATTTCGTCGCGCATGTACTGGTTGGTGAAGGCGTTGCCGGCCGGGCGGATATTTGCCGCGATCGGTTCGAACCCGGCGAAGTGGGTTACCGACAGAACTGGCATGTCGGTGGTGTTATCGACCCGCTGGGTGCGAACGCCATAGACCGCCGTGCCGACAGCAATGCTGCTGCCATAGGGCGAAGTCGGCTTTGATTCGGCGGTCGAATGGTGCGCATCAAGTTCAAGGCGCAGGCCACCCGGTCCCTTCCACTTTACGTTTCCGCCAAACGAATGGTTGGTGTTGCGGTTTGCGGCAACGGAGCCGGTGATCGCAAAGTCCTTGCCCGGGCCGCCGAACTGGTCGGCATAGAAGTTTGCGCCCGCCGCCGGACCATCGGTCCAGCTGCTGATCGTGTTGCCATGATCGAACCAGATCCCGATGCTGTTCTTAGTGCTGTCAAAGCTGTTCTGCGAGAACACATAGTCGAGCGTGATGTCGAGGCTGTCGGTCGGGCGGAACTGCAGCACCGCTTGCCCGTTGATCCGCTCGCGCTGGAAATCATAGAAGTCATAGGCCGCATTCTGGGGCACCTGATAGACATCGGTCGGCCCAGGGCGGTTGGTGATGTTGGCAAAGCGCGGGTCACCGGGCTGGGCGAGCGTCCCCCAGTTGTTTTCAGCACCGGTATAGCCTGGGCGCCAGTTCTCGGCAAAGAACTGTGCCTGGCTGGCCTTGCGGTCCTGGTACGAACCGGCCAGCAGGATCCCGATCTTGTCGTCTGCAAAGGTCTTGCTGATGATTCCTGAAAACTCAGGTGTCAGGTCGGTCCCTTCGAACAGCGAAGTGTCGTAAACGCCCTTGACCGAGAAGCTGCCCTTGAAGCCGGGGCGATCGAGCGGGCGCGGCAGCTTGATGTTGATCACCGACCCGATACCGCCCGTCGGCAGCGAGGCACGGCCTGACTTGTAGACCTCTACCCCGGCGACGCCTTCGGCCGCAAGGTTGGCGAAATCGAAGCTGCGGCTAGAGAAGCCCTGACCAATGAAGGAGGTTGGCATCTGGCGGCCGTTGACGACTACCAGGTTGAAAGCAGGGCCAAACCCGCGAACCGTAACGGTAGAACCTTCACCGCTCGAGCGATCAATCGAAACGCCGGTGATGCGCTGCAGCGATTCGGCCAGGTTGGTGTCCGGGAACTTGCCGATATCTTCGGCCGAGATTGCATCGACTACGCCGATCGCATTGCGTTTGGTATCCATCGCATTGCGCAGCGAGGCACGAATCCCCGAAACGACGATTTCATCAGCAGGCTGTTCGGCTGCGGCATCGGCGTTTTGAGCCACAGCCGGCTGGGCCATCAACCCGATCGCCATCGCCGAAGCGCCGAGCATCAAGCGCCCCACAGCAGGCTTGCGCAATCCCGTCATTCCGATTCTCCTCCCCAATTGACACGTTTCTTACCCAATTCTGGGCTATGTGAACGTTCACTTAAATGATAACGTTCACTTCGTCAAGCCCGCCCCCAAGCCCGCCCCGAGGTCTAGCCAGTTGGGACAACAGGCGAATCCAAATTGAGGGGGATCGGCTCCATTTGATGGGATGGTGCTGTGCCTCCGACGCAAACTGATTGCTACTTGGCGCAGCAATGCCATCAAATGGTAAGCCTCTGGCCTGCGCTAGTGCCGCTCGGCAAATTCGTCGAGGCGAAAGGCGCGACAATCCTGGCGGAAGACATTGTAGCGCCACGAGTCGAACTTGTTGCTGATCGCGGTCCGTTCACAGTTGGGTTTCCGGGAAGATCTTATGCGGCAATCAGACAGAGTCTGACCCTGAGGCAAGTTCATCCACTGTTCCGCGGAATGCAAGGTGGCGGAGCGGGAGGTAGCCGAAAAAGTCATGTAAAAACATGATCTTAAAAATGAACTTGGGCGAAGGAGCAGGCTTTGCCCACAATTTATCCCACCGGGCAAAGCCCAGTGCGCGACCGTCCAGCGCGGTCCGTTTCTGTGCGGGGAATGTGAGTTTTTGAATAGCCGAAATCGGGCTGGCTGACCAGCGGGAATTTGTCGTCGGCGGCGGTTTTGTGTCCGCCACAATCCGCACCCGCTTTTGGTTGTCCGTGTTCCTTTCGGGACCGTCGCTCAACCGGCGACCTCCGCATTGAGATAGGCCTTCACCCGCTGCATACCCGCAAGACCATCAGCCTGCATGACGTCGAGCGCGCTTTTCCCGTCGAATGCAGCATTCTTCTGACCAACCCAGTGTGCAGCCCGATAGCCATCGGGAAAGATCTGCCGCAATGCGGCGTGAATACCAAGCAGCACTGCTGCTCGCTCAGTCCGCTCACTGCTTGCGCCGTCAAGGAGAGAGTCGGGCGGGACGTCTGGAACACCCCAGTGCGCGAGCAGAGTAACGGCAGTTCGCGCCATCGCCTGCGTCTCGTCATCCTGGTATTGAACGCTTGCGGAGGCCATGGACGGATTTTCCGGAATTCGACGATCTGTCTTAGCCGAAGATGCGCCGAGACGCCACCACAAAATCTTCCCGATCGGTAAGATGAACGATCAAACGACACTCGGCAGTCATCTTTCTACCCGTTCGGTAAGAAAATGACTTGATCAGTCTATTCGATTGTGCTTTCTTCCCGCTCGGTAAGAATGCCATGATTGAAGACGCAACCCAATTCGGCGCAGCCGTCGCCTCCGCCCGAAAGGCTCTCGGCCTCACCCAGCGAGAGCTGGCGCTTGCCATCAACAGCGGTGAGCGCTTCATAGTCGATCTCGAAGCTGGCAAGCCCACCGCGCAATTGGGCAAGGCACTCGCCGCCGCCCGTGCCGTCGGCCTGCGCCTGACCGCAACAGGCACTGCACAGGGCTGACCATGGAACTGCCCATCCACTTCGGCAACCGCCAGGTCGCCACAATCAGCGCTGACGCCCGGGCAACAACGCTCACCTACGCCGACACCTGGCTTGGCGCCCCGGACCGCTTCCCGGTCTCACTCGCCATGCCGCTGCAGCGAGAGCCCTTTGGCAGCGAACGGGTCCTGCCTTGGCTGATGAACCTGCTACCCGAGGGCGAACCCTTGCGCGCGATGACTCGCGCAGTCGGCGTCGCCCCCGAAGACGCGCTCGGCCTGATCGCTGAGACCGGCAACGATCTCGCTGGCGCACTCAGCATCGCCTCGCAGCGACCGCGCGGCGAGCTCGGCTATCGCCCGATCCCGGATACCGACACGCTCGAGCGGATCATCGCAGAATTACCCGCACGCCCCTTCCTGATCGGCGAAGAGGGCGTCTCGATGAGCCTCGCGGGCGCACAAGACAAACTGCCCGTCGCCATGGTCGATGGCCAGATCGCCGTCCCCATCAATGGCGCGCCGTCGACCCACATCCTCAAGCCCGATAATCCGCGCCTGCCCGGCAGTGTCCAAAACGAGGCGCTTTGCATGGTGCTTGCCCGACGGATCGGCCTCAATGTAGCGCCAGTCACGACCGGCGTTGCAGGAGGACGCAGCTATCTGCTCGTCGAGCGGTACGACCGCACCGGAACCGACACTGAAGTCCACCGCTTGCACCAGGAAGACTTTTGCCAGGCACTCGCCCGCCCGCCTGCCGCCAAGTACGAATTCAACGGCACCGGTACGCGCGGCCCTTCGATCGCCGATATGTTCGCGCTCGTCCGCCAGCACATGACCGCGCGTGACATCAACCGCCTGCTCGACGCCGTTATCCTGAACATAGCAATCGGCAACGTGGACTCGCACGCCAAGAACTATTCGATCCTGCTCGGCCCCGGCGCCCCGCAATTGGCCCCACTCTACGATCTGATGTCCGGCCTCGCTTGGGCCAACATCACGCAAAACCACGCCCAGGCCATCGGCGGCCAACGCCGAGGCCGCCACATCTACGGCCGCCACTGGCGCCGCATGGCCGAAGCCGCAGGACTGGCAGCGCGGGGGACGATCCAGCGGGTGGAACAGGTGACGGCGCGGCTGCTACGTGAATTGCCCGCAGCGATTGAGGAGGTGGCGGCGATGCCTGCCGGTTCGTTGATGCTGAATATCTTCGCCAAGGAGATCGAAGTGCGAGCGACCGAAGTTAGGACGCATTCTGGAATGGAAGGCGTTCCCAATGTAGATACTCCTGGCACGGAGATTGGCCCGTCAGATTCAGCCTATAGTTGAAGTCCTCGGGCAGGCCCTGGTCAGAGTGCGGCAAAGCGGATAGCCAGTACGAATGGCCGAGGCGTGGAGCGATATCGAGATCGACCTGATCGTCGCAGACTATTTTGCGATGCTCAGCGACGAGCTGGCTGGTCACCCGTTCAACAAGGCTGAACATAATCGAGCCCTACAAGCCCTCTTGCATTCCCCTCAGCGAAGTCAGGGTTCGATCGAATTCAAACACCAAAATATCAGTGCAGTTCTTCTCGGTCTCGGCCAGCCATGGATCGACGGTTACAAGCCTGCCGCGAATTTTCAGAACGCCCTCGTCGACGGCGTGCTTCGTTGGCTGGATGCCAGGCCGGATTGGCTGGCACCGGGAAGCTTTGCGATGGGTGCTGCGGTTGGCGAAAGGGATGCCGTCACCGGATCCAGCCGCCTCATTCCGGATCAGCCTTCTCTATGGATCGGTCCCCCGCCGACCCAACGCAACGAACCGCCACCCGTTGATCCGAAATTCATGGCCGCAATTGGCCGCAAATATGACGTTGCCGAGCGCGATGCCCGCAATCGTAGACTCGGGCCGGTGAGGAACTGGTCTTGCATCACGAGCGACAAACCCTCTTACAAGCTGGACGTGGCGATCTCGCAGACAAGGTGCGATGGACTTCTGTGCTAGATGGCGATGGATATGGCTTCGACATTTCCAGCTTCGAGCCTGATGGCCGTGAACGTTTGGTCGAAGTGAAAACGACCAATGGATGGGAGCGAACTCCCTTTCATATCTCTCGCAACGAGGTTGCAATCGCAGAAGCCCGCCGTGAGGATTGGCACCTCCTTAGAGTATGGAACTTCGCGCGAAGGCCGCAGGCATTTACCCTTCGACCGCCTCTGAGCGACCACGTTGAGCTGACGCCGAGCAGCTTTCTTGCAGGGCTTCGGTAGCAAATCACTTTGAATTTCGGCTCGAAGGCCGCGACGGCGAGGAATCCTTCCGGAATGAAGATCAGTGGCCGCATTTCAATAGGTTACGTACCCGGCACACAACCGCGAAGCTGGGAACAGTGTAGAGCACACCCTACGCCACAATTTGTGGCCAGTAAGGCATTTAGAAGACTAGAGATTTTGTAAAATTCGGCGCTTCGTCACTTCTCAATCAGATCAAAGCAACACAATCAGTGCAAATCACCAGCAATCCATTCGCGTTCTATGCCCTTGACTTTTGGAAGAACATAAATAGAACACAATTGCCTTGCGAAGCGCGAACCAGGCTCCCCATTTTTGGAGTCTGCAATGAACAAGAACAAGTCAGTACAAGCTTATCTCCCATCGCATATCGTTGCCTGGATCGACGGGGAAGCCAGGCGGGCGAAGGTCACTTGCAACCACTGGGTTGCGACTTTCTTGACCGACCTATTCCAGGGCCAGGAAGTGCGCGAAGAAGCCCGTGCACAGACGTTGCATAGCCGTCGCCAGCAGGCGTTCGCAATGCGCACGCTAGATGGATTGCCTGAAGCGCACTCCGATCCAACTTTGCGTAAGCGGGCCAACGAGGCTTTCCGAAATCGCGTCGAGCGCGAGCATCTGGGAATCAACAAATGAGCGCCCGCAAGTGCCCGGCAACCACCGCAGATCCGCAACTCAACCTGCCATTCGCATCTGCGCCAAAAGCAAGCCGGTCGAACGGTGCCGAACCTTTGGCGGTACGCATTCCAGATGCCGTTAGGATGACCGGCATAGGTCGATCAAAGCTTTATGAGCTGATCGCGTCCGGAGATCTTGATACAATAAAGGTGGGTCGTTGCACCCTCATTCCGATGGAAAGCCTGCGAGCCCTTTTGGGCAAAGCGCGTATGGTGGCTGGTCGCTCCAGTGGCAGATAAGTCGGACGATCCGGAACGGCAGCTTGCAGCTGCAGAAGTCGAAAAGCTGACATTCGAGAGGGCTGAGACACGTTGGCCGCTTCCGACCTAGGACCGGTCATCCGAATCCGCCAAACTGACCGTCTACATCTGCCCGATGCCGTCATCGCCATTATGCCTCGAACATGGGCACGAAGGTGACGGCCGGCAAGTTCTTTCTCGAGCGCGCCCTTCTTGGCTGGTTAGACGTCTATGAACCCACCGTCGACGACATAGTCCGCAGCGGTGACCGAGCTTTAGGTCTAAGTTTCAGCACCGCGCCCCAGCCATTTGTCGAGCGCGACTGCCACCAGCCCGAACAGCACAAAGCCCAGCGCAATTCCGGCCATGCTGAGCAGCGCCGTCGGCCAGCCGAGCAGATCGGCATCCATGAAAAAATAGGGATAGCGGGAGTGCATCCCGGTGCCCGGCGGCATGAACTGCGCGCGGGCCACACTGTAGGCACTATAGGCCAGTGGATAGAGCGCCCAGACCAATGAGGCAGACCAGCGCAGCGCGCCGTGGCGGGCAAAGACCGCCCACCACAGCGGCACCGCAATCGGTGCGGCGACATGATGGATATAGTCGCCAATCGCATACCAGATCGTCTGATGCGGCAGCATGGACAGCAGCAGGTTGAACACTACACCGACCAGCACGATCCCCAGCATAATCCCGCCAATGACCAGCGGCGAAACGCTGGCTGTGCCGCGCCAGGCAATCCGCGCGAAAATCAGGCCGACAAGCAGGTTGGTGGTGATCGTGAACATCCGCAGCAGGCCCCAGATTGCCTCGAACGGACTTTCGCCACGTTCCAGGGCACTACTGAACGGTGGCCAGATCGCCCACAGGACGGCAATAGCCAGTAGCCCAGCGCTGATCCGCGCCCAGTGTTCCTTGGTCATTTTCCGGCCGGCCCCGTTGCAAGGCGCAGCGTCCCGCCGCGGGTAAGCTGTTGGTGCGGGATTGCAGTGGTGGCTAGCGCCCTTCCTGCCAATGTGACACGCGCCAGTCGATCGCCATTGCCGATCCGCTTGATGGTCAGTCTGGGGCGCCCTGGAGCCGAAATCGTAGCGCGCTGGACCAGTGGTATGCCGGCCACGTAGCTGCCGCTGGCGGGTTGGGCGGGATAGAACCCCAGCGTGGCGAAGACATACCAGGCGCTCATCTGCCCCGCGTCCTCGTTGCCGATGATCCCGGCCGGACTGTCCTTGTAGAAGTCGCGCGCGATCCGCGCCACCAGCCGGTGCCCGGTCTCTGGGTGGTCGGTAAGGGCATAGAGCCACGCGATGTGATGGCTCGGTTCGTTGCCGTGGGCATATTGCCCGATCATCGCTTCCTGACCGAGATAGGCCCAGCCCTTGAGCGGCTTGAGATCGAAGAAGAATGTGTCGAGCTTCCGGCGGAACGCCTCCCGCCCGCCCATCGCCACGACAAGGCCTTCCGGATCGAACAGGCCGGGAGTCCAGCTGTATTGCCAAGCGTTGGCCTCAGTATAGTCACCAGGGTTGTTGAGCGGCGAGGTCGGCGACAGCGGATCGAATGGAGTGCGCCACGCGCCCTTGCTGTCGCGTCCCCGCGCGAGCCGGGTTTCAGGATCGACCAGCTTGCGCCAATTGCCCGCTCTTGCGGCGAACCGCTCGGCCAGAGCCCTCTCGCCCAGCATCGCCGCCATACGCGCTGTGGCGTCATCGCCGATCCCGGCTTCGAGCGTACGCGACACGGCTTCGCCCCCCGCCAGATCGAAGGGATAATATCCGAACCTATCGTAGAGCGACCACAGGGAGAGTGAATGGTCGCCGGAATAGACGGGCACTGCATCGCGCGTAGAGGTGGCGACCATAGCCGCCAACGCCCGCTGACCGTCGAAGCCGCGAAAGCCCTTAGCCCAGGCCTCCGCGATCACCGGCAGGGCAGGCTCCCCGATCATGGTCCCGGTCTCCCCGCCCCAAATCGTCCATTTTGGCAGACGTCCGGCCGCATCGGAGTGATCGAGAAGGGTCAGCACGAAATCGTCAACGCGTTCCGGCACCAACAGGGTATAGAGCGCATTGGCAGCGCGGAAGGTGTCCCAAAGCGATAGCGTCGAGTATCGGATGCCACCGCTTACTTGGCGCACCTCACCGTCCGGCCCGCGCCAGCGACCGTCGACATCGCTGATCCGGCTGGGGTGGATGAAGGCATGATAAAGCGCAGTATAAAAGATGCGCTTTTGCCGATCCGGCGCCTCGATGACGGCGCGCGCCAAAAGGTTTTCCCACTGCGCCGAAGTAGCGGCGGCGACGGCGTCGAATTCCCACCCAGTTGTCGTTTCGCGATTGGCACTGGCGCCTGCGACATCGACGCTGGAGAGCCCAGCTTTCATCTGCAGAACGCCGGCCGCTGGCAGGTCGAAGGCGAGCAGGTAGCGCTGCGCCGCATCGCCTTCACGCAGGGGCAGTTCGATATGTTCGGCGATAGGGTGATCGAAGACCAGCGCGAAGGCAACGGTGCGGGTCGTCCAGTTGCTCCGGCGCTGCCAGCCCTCGATCCCGTTGCGGGTGACGGTAGCGCGCGATTCCAGCACGGGCTGTCGGTCGGTTCGGAAGGTCAGCCCGTGTTGGAGATCGACCAGCACCCATACCCGTCCCCCGCCGCCGGCAAAGGTGTAGCGGTGAAAGGCAGTCAACTCGCTCGCAGTGAGCTCCACCCGCACCCCGTTGTCGGCCAACGTGACCGCATAATAGCCCGGACGCGCGGTTTCGCCGGTCTTGTCATAGGTGCTGGCGAAATTGTCGCGGCGGGAACGGCTCGGCATTACCAGCACGTCACCCAGTTCCGGGATGCCTGTGCCGCTTGCACGGGTCTGCGAGAAGCCCAGAATCAGCGGACTGCGATACTGATAGCCCGAGGTAAAATCCCACCCGGAATTCGCATTGTCCGGACCCGGTTGCACCATCCCGAAAGGCGCGACGGGGCCGGGAAATGTGTGCCCCGTGCCTTCGGTGCCGATGAAGGGGTCGACATAATCAACCTGCCGCTGGGCAAACGAGGGTGCCGAAGCGAATAAAAGGAAGCACGCGATGAAAATTCGAAGCAGGTTCATGCCAGTTCCTCCGGTATCGCAGATTGAACGTTTCACAAGAGATGCGACCGTTGCCTCTAGCATCGCCGGACCCGAGCACGCCCGGCAATAGGAAACCCGGGCCATCCTTCCGCGTCACATCGGCCGAGGGAAATCAGTGCATCATCAAGGATTTTCGGGCCATCGGGTGACCCGCCGCCGAAGGACCACTCGGCCGGACTCGGTCCCAATGTGACGTAGGCCCCCTCTCCGGCGATATCCCAAGTCGTGACATAGATTCGTGCGCCCTGCCAGGTGCGTATGCCGAAGTCCGATCCGTCATATACGAGGGTGATAGTGCTACTCTCCCGATCAACCAAGACGCTGGGAGCTCCGGCGAACCGCTTGCCGGCACGGGCGGCGTTGGCCCCCTCGGCCGAAAACATGGTGTTGCCCCAGCCGAATACGACGTTTCCGATATCCCAGTCGCGACCTTCTGCCATCGCCGCATTCAACTGCGGCAAGGCCATGGCCCCGCTCCTGTCCGGCAGATCGAAGAAGATCGACAGGGCGACATTGTCGAAGCCAACCGGCGGGAGCCAGTCGGCGGTGACCTGCGCCATGGTCAGCTCCAGCCGCAGGACATCCCCGCCCGCGGCCACTTTCACCCCGATGATGTCCTTTTGATCCTTCGCGTTGGGCTGCTGGAGATCAACATAGGATCCAGCGAGACCGGTATCGTCCCCGCTCGGATCGGCGAGTGATGCCGTGAGCTGTGGTTCGGTGACCTCACTCTTCAGTTCGAGCCGCTGCGAGACCCGATTGGTCGCAGGGTCGTAGGCGACGAGGAAGTACGCTTCGGAGCCGAGATTTTCGACCGGGTAGTCGAACCGCCAACGCCCGTCCGGCCCAGTCGCGACCCGGATCGCATCACCAACCTTGCCGTTCTTGACCAGCAGGACCTCGCCCGCCCTAGCCAACTCGCCTGTCAGCCCAAAGCTCTTGCGGAAGGGTTGGCCGCTCGATGATGATGTCAGGCGCAGATCAAGCAGCGGAGCCTCCATCGCCCGACGTGTCACCTGGTTTGAACTATCGATCACGAGGAACGCACGCGGCGGCAGGATACCGGTCAGAGTGCCGTCACGAGCGTCCAGCTCCCCGTCGAAATTCATCGCGAAAACCGGTCGCACTTTGCGTTCGGCAACGCCGGGAAGTCCGAGTCTGTCGACGAGAATGGGCTGATCGGAGGTGTTGAACAGGATATCGAGAACCTCGTCCCCTTCGCGGCGGCGATAGGCGAGCAGTCCAGACTCGTGCTGATTGGCACCAAGCACTCCGAAACTGCCGCGCCGCAGCGCCGGATGCTTTTTGCGCAAGTTGGCCAGTGCCGCAAGAAAGCGATAAAGTTCGGTCCCGGAATCGTAATGATCGGATTGCGCGCGATAACCACCGGCAAACATGGCCTGCCGCGTCTCGGTAAATCCTTGCTCCGAGCCCTGATAGATCGTCGGGATTCCAGGCACCGTAAAGATCAGACCGAAGGCTTGCTTGAACCCGTCCATCGACCCGCTCGCCAGGAAGCGCGCGACGTCGTGATTGTCGACAATCGTGGGAACAATATAGGGGTTGGGGAAGATCGCCATATGCTGCTCGAGCCGGTAGGCTAGCTGCGCCGCTGGTTGGCCCTGGGCGAAGACAGACTTGATCTCCTGCTTCAGCGGAAAGGATATGACTGACGGCAGGATCGGCTGACCGGGCCGGTCAAGATAACGTGCCAGTTCCTTTTCGCCGCTGTTCTCGAAAGGCTGCGAGTAATCGAGCACCTCGCCAAAGATCAGGAAATTGTGGCGTCCTGTTGCTGCGGCACGCGCCCGGATGCCATCTGGGTCTGTGACGAAGCGGCTGAAGAAGTCGGGTTCCACATAACGGACGGTATCGATGCGCAGCGCGTCGACCCCTGCCTTGTCGATCCAGTCTCCATAGGTGCGCTTGAACGCATCGATGACGCGCGGATTCCTCGTATTGATGTCGGCAAGGCCGCCAAGCTGCCAGGTGAATTGCCGCTCGCCCAAGTCGCGGTAGTTGGTGATCGTCGGCGTCCAGTTGTAAATGGCGGCCGCCGCGTGTGCCGGATCGTTCCGGTCGATCATGTCGAAAGGTGGTTGAGATGGCGCAGTCTGGCGTGCGCCCGGCGGCTGCACTAGCCGGAAGTTCCGCGAAGTATCCGCGGGATCGTAGGGGCCGTCATAGGCGAAGAAGTTGCCAGTGTGGTTCACGACGATGTCCTTGATCAGGTACATGTCGCGGCAGTGCAGCGCGCTGCTCAAAGCGCGGTAGTCCTGTAGCGTTCCGAAATGTGGATCAACTGCCGAGAAATCGACGGCGTAGTAACCGCTGTACCCGGTGAAGTCGGATGCCGCGCTCTTCCACTGGTTCTTTACGATCGGGGTTAGCCACACAGCCGTCGCGCCGAGCCCCTCGATGTAGTCGAGACGTTCGGCAACGCCCCGGATGTCGCCGCCGCTGAAATAATGTTCGCGCGAAGGGTCATATTCGCCTGCGCCCTGGTCGTTATTGGTCGGATCGCCATCGGCGAAGCGGTCGGTGAAGGCGAAGTATATGATCTGGTCGCGCCAGTCGGGTGAAGGCACGTCGATAAGGAGTGGGCCGCGTGCGCTGCAGGTCGGCTGCGTAACGGGAGCCGGTTCCTGCGCTGCTATCGGACTTGTCATGGCGAATAGGAGGAGCGCCGCGACGATCCCATAAAGCGGGGCGGATCGAACAGTCATGGCCGCAAGCTTGTCAGCCATGACCGGCATGCCCCCGCTCCAGCCGCAACTTACCGAGTTCGAGTTCGATCCTGCGCAGCAACGTCTGATCGAGCTTGTAAAGCGTCATGCATGCGGCTGCGGCTAGCAGCAGCAGGCCCGGCGCGATCGAGGTTATGATCCTAAGGCCGTCGAGCGCTTCGGCCGACTGTTCGGCATTGGCCGCAAAGCCGGACAGTGCGAGGATGTAGCCGGGAACTGCTGCGCCGAGGCCACTGCCAAGCTTTAGGATGAACATCGAGCTGGCGACCGTCAGACCCGCAGTGTTTCGCCCCGTTTTCCACTCGCCGAACTGGACGCAATCGGTAAACATCGAGAACAGGAGCGTCAGGGCGACGCCGAAGGTCATCATCCCCAGCCCGTGCAGCACGAGCGCGGGCCCGAACTGATCGCGGGCAAGGAAAAAGCTCCCAATCAGCAGAGCGCCATGCACCGCGTTGACGCCGATCATCAGCCTGATTTTCCCGAAGAGCCGGGTCAGGATCGGCGCCGAGAGCGTGCCCAGAATCTGCCCGATCACGCCTAGGGTGATGAACACAGAGAACGTGTCCATCCAAAGGAACACCGGCCCGACCGCTTCGGCTGGCCCTCCGGTCATGTAGTATTTCAGGTAGAGCGCCAGCGATCCGAGGCGCGTCCCAAGTCCCACCACGAGCAGGACGCCGCCAATCGTCAATACCACCCACGAGGAGTTGGTGAGCAGCGAACGCAGATCCTCCCGCACGCTCGATGATGGGCCGTCGTCCGCGACCGCGCGCTCCCTCGTGGTCGAAAAGGTAATTAGAGTGAGGATCACAGCAACCGACGAGAAGATGACTGAAGCCCAAAGGAAACCGCGCCCTTCGTCGCCGGCGCCCAACCAGTCGACAAGCGGCATGGCTGTGGCGCCGACCACCAGCGTGCCGAGGCCCGCGAAGACGAAGCGGTACTGGGCCACCTTGGTCCGTTCGATTGCGCTCGGAGAGATCACCGCCATGAGGGCGGAATAGGGGACATTCACCAGTGTGTACCCGAGCATCGCCAGCGAGTAGACAATGTAGGCGTAAACAAGCTTGCCATTTTCGGAGAGATCGGGCCCGGCGAATACCAGAACGGCTGTGAGGCCATATGGCAGAGCGCCCCACAGGAGGTAAGGACGGTAACGCCCCCAACGCGACCGGGTGCGGTCGGCAAGCAGACCCACAACCGGATCGGTGACCGCATCGACAATCTTGGTCAGCAGCAGCATGGTCGCGGCCGCCGCCGGCGCGATGCCCCAGATGTCGGTCAGGAAGTACAGTGTGAAGAGGCCGAAGAACCCGAGATACAGGTTCGCCGCCATGTCCCCGACCCCGTAGCCGATCTTCTCGGTGACTGTCAGGCGCTCCTGGGCCCGTTCCTTGTCCTCTGTCATCTCTCTCCCCATAAATGACGTGCTATTCTTTTCGCGGCACTGATCGGCCAATTTTGTCGAAGAATTCGAGCGTGCGCTCAAATGCTGTCGACCAGTATTTCCAGTCGTGGCCGCCGCTCAGCGGTTCGTAGCGATGGGGAACTCCGGCGAGCGTCAATCGGCTAGCGAGGCGCTCGACGCTTGGCCTGAGCATGTCCTGATCGCCGCAATCGAACCGGATCGGGGGCACCGGCATGCTCTGCGCCGTATAGAGGTCTGCAATCGAGGCCGGGACTGCCGGGTCCAACGTATCGGACAAGGGATCGTCGCTCGTGAAATGACGGAAGTCCGCGGCCTCGCAGATCGGCGAATGGGCGCTGACCCCGGCGAAGGTGCCAGGGTGGAGCCTCGCCAGCCGCAGCGCGCCGAACCCGCCCATTGAAAGTCCGGCGATAAAGACCGGCGACGCGACGCTCATATGCGCAATCCGCAAGCGCGCCAGCTCGACCACCTCGTCGGCAATCCAGTCGTCGAAGCGCCCGGCCACGCTATTGACGTAGCCGGACCCGTCGCCAGCCAATCCGTCGCTTGGCATCACCAGCGCGAAATCGCCGATCTCACTTGCCGATCGCAACCGGTCGTAGACCAGGTGCGCGCCGCCCTGAAGCGCCCAGGACCACGCGCTGCCATAGACGCCGTGCAGGAGGATGATCACCGGGATATCCTCGCAGATGCAGTCGGCATTGTAGAACAGCACGTCGGCGCGGCGCCCGAGCGCAGGGGACCGAACCGTGCAAAAGGTGAAGCCCGGCGGGGCCAGCGCCGCGTCCGAAACTTCCAAGGTTGGAAAGCCGCTCACGCTGCGTCGGCCTCGGGATGTGGATGGAGCACCGCCTTGGCGATCCGTCCCGCGGCAAGGTCCTTAATCGCCGTCGCCAGATCGGCGAGGGGATAGGTGCGCGAAATCATCTGGTCTAGCATCAATGAACCAGACAGGTAATGGCGCTGGAGAATGGGAAAATCACGATCGGGATCGCATTGCCCGTAGAGCGGGTTGATGTAGGTCTTGTCCCATTCGAACAGGGTGCAGTCGAACGGAATCGTCTCCTCGATCCCACTGACCTGAACGGCTGTACCGCCATGCCGAACCAGCGCGAGCGGTGCCGGGCCGAGCGCTGCAAGGCCGGTGCATTCGAACGCAAAATCGGTGCCGCCAGGCACGACCGCATCGAGGGCTTCGCGCAGCTGCGCGAAGCCGGATTGTGAAGCCTTGTTGACCAGGGTGTGCGTCGCTCCGAAGTCCCGCGCGCGGGCAAGCCGGTCCTCGGCCACGTCGATCGCAACGATGCTGTCCGCACCCGCAATCGCGGCGGCCTGGATGACGTTGAGGCCAATCCCGCCGCACCCCAGCACGGCGACCGAAGCGCCGCGCGTCACCCGGGCAGCGTTCATGACCGAGCCGTAGCCCGTCATCACCGCGCAGCCCATAATCGCACCGACGCCAAAGGGAACCTTGGCGAATAGTGGCTGGCAGGCGTCCTCAACCACGATGGCATATTCAGCCATAGTGCCGAGGTTGAAGGCACTATCGACCGGATTGCTCCGGTAAAGCGTGGCATTAGCTCGCGGCTTCCCCGTCATGCCGTCGCCGTTCGCAGGAGAGCTCGTTTCGCACAGCGGCATGAGGCCGCGATCGCACATCGGGCAAGACCGGCACGGGATCGCCCAGTTGAGGATCACCCGGTCCCCGACCCGGAAGCGGGTCACCCGATCGCCGACCGCGACAATAACGCCGGCGCCTTCGTGCCCAGCGACAAACGGCCCCTTCCATGTGCGAATGGCATCCACATCGGTATGGCAAAGCCCCGCGGCCATGATGCGGACTGCGATCTCTTTGCCTTCCGGCTGGGCGAGCTGGACCTCGGCCAGCTCATAGCCGCCCTCACCATCCGCAACTATGGCCTTGCAGGACGCTGGCAAAGCTTCACCCATCCGCTATTCCGGCCGAGAAGGAACAGACGAGACGACGATAGCCGAGCGAGCGATTGTAGGACGACTGGCGTTCGACGTTTTCGACCGCATCGACCATCGAGACCGCACTAGTGCAGTGCGCGAGGCTCCTGACAAGGCTGCGCAGTATCGCGCGCGCCTGATGTGCGCCTAGGCAGGAATGGTGCCCGCTTCCGAAGGCGACATGGGGGTTGGGCGAACGACGCAGATCGAGGGTGGTCGGTGCATCAAACACATCGGGATCGTAATTCGCCGAAGCCCAGCACAGTCCCACCTGGCTGTCCGCCCGCACCTGCATGGGGCCGACCATCGTCTGTGCCGGACAAACCCGTCCGATGAAAGTCAGCGGCGAAATCGTCCGCGCGTATTCCTCGACAGCCAGGTTGATTGCCTTGGGGCTGTCGGCGACTGCGCGGACCGCTTCGGGATCGATAGCGAAATGGACGATGATTCCGGCAACAGCATTGATCACCGTGTCGCGACCACCGGCAAAGGTCAGATTGGCAATCCCGAGCTTTTCATCGAGCGTCAGCGGCCTGTCGCCCAGCAGCATGCCTTCAAGCTGGCAGAAAAAGTCCTCACCTTCCGGATGTGCCCCCGCGCGGGCGATCTGCTCGCGCAGATAGCGTTCGATCACGTCACCGCCGCCATCGCCCTCGGTGTCGTGGAAGATGTGTGTTCCCCAACCGATCCAGATGCGGGCATGGTCTTCGGACATGCCGAGTAGAAGCGCGAGCGCGCGCGACTGGAGCGGCAAGGCGAATTCGCGGACGACCTCGACCGTGTCAGCCGCGCAAGCTTCCGCCAGAAGCTCGCCGACCAATGCATCGATCCGCGCAATATAATCGGCCGATTGCGGGCGCCTGAAGATCGGTTCGAGGAGCTTGCGAACCTCGGTGTGCTGCGGCGGGTCGGTTTCGATCGGAAGCTGCCGGACCGAACGGACCGCCTCTTCGGAAGGCACCGGGACGCGGAACGGCGCATCCGAGCTGTAGGTCGACCAGTCGCGCGCAGCGGCCCGGACGTCGCGATGACGCAGGATCAGGGGGATGCGGTCATCGGCCACATCGATCACAATAATGCCCTCGTCCAGGCGCGCAGCGGCAAAGGGATCGCCGAGTTCCCCGCATGCCTCCTCCGTTGTCTCTCCGGTCATCGCGCGCGTCAGCCCTGTGGAACCGCGACGACCAGACCATCGAGGCCGGCGTGAAGCTTGATCTGGCAGCTCAAACGGCTGTTCTCGGTCGGGTTGTCGGTCAACTCGAGCAGATCGGTCTCGATGTCATGCGCGACACCGGTGCGCTCGATCCAGCCCTCCAATACGTCGACACGGCACGTCCCGCACGAGCATGCCCCTCCGCAATCGGCGAGAATGCCGGGAACGCCGTTCGCCACGGCAGCTTCCATAAGGGTTTCGGCGTCGGTCAGGGCGACGATGCGCTTGTCGCCGCTGTCGCCGAAGAGAAAAGAAACGGCAATTGTGTCTGACATATCTTCATGCACTCGGAAAATTGCTATGCGCCGGCTTCTAGAAGATGGTGTCAGCGACAGTCCCTTGCAAAAACTATCGCGTTCTTGTCGCCGCACCTTATGGCGCGCGGCCGCTTGCCCGATAGTCGCGCGGGCTCAGCCCGTATCGCTTGATGAAGGCGGCAGCGAAATGCGCATGAGTCCCGAACCCGAGATCATAGGCGATATCGCTGATACGTTCGCCGCCGCTGATGATCCGCCGTGCCGCAAGTCTGAGACGAAAGCCGCGGGCGTAGTCGTTGAAGGGAACCGAGAAGACCTGCTTGAACTGACGCGAAAAATAAGACGGCGAAAGGTTGCAGGCCGTGGCGGCCTCCTCGAGCGACACCTGTCGATGCGTACCGTCTGCGACAAGGCGCAGCGCAGGCCGCAACCGGTTGAACATTCCCGGCTGGTGGTCGCTCATCTGAGGCCGATCGGAGGTTTTGGCAGCGAGTTCCAGAAGAAGAAGTTCCACGGCTCTGGAGACGCGCTGCAGGCATGAGACGGGCTGCGAGGAAAGATCGATCAGCCAGTCGAGCAGCAAATTGAACCTTAATCTGTCGGCTTCGTCGAGCGAGCGGCATATCGGCGATCTGAGGGCGGGCTGGCCGCACTCGACGGCGAGGCTTTCGATCAAAGCAGGGTCGATGTGCAACAGGATCCACTCGCGTGCGCCGCCCGCGAGTACATATTCGTGCGCTTCCATCGACGGGAGGTAGACCAAGGTGTCCGGCCCGATCGCAAACTTGCCGACTGTGCTCTCCACCGAGCCAGCCGCGCTGCGGAAGAAAACGAGTTCGCACACGTCGTGGAAATGCGGAAAGGGCTCGATCCGCGCAGACCCGGGCGGATCGGCAATATGTTCGACGTGAACCACGCTGTGTGGCAGCACATCGACGACCTCGCATATCACACCGTTTTCCATCGGGTTCGTCTGCCACAGCGGATCGTCGGTCGGCAAGCTTTGCTCCCGCAAGCCCGATCTCTGGGGGCAATATTTAGCGCGCGAGCGATCCTGCGCTGCCAAGCGCTCCGGAAAAGGGTTCGATGATCAGTGCTGGTCCGTCACGCGTCATTGCGCCGACGATCAGTTGCGCTTCGCCATGATTTTCGGTCGGCAGGAGAATCTCCACCTGAGAGTCGCTGAAGTTGATGGCGCACCAAGCCATCTCACCATTGCCGGCTCGCCGTACGATGGCGAGCGTATCCGGCGGAGAGGGGCAGAACGCGATAGAGCCATTCACCATGGCTGACATTTGCCGACGCCGATGCATGACCTCGCGAAACAGGCTGAGAATGCTGTTCGGGTCATCGTGCTGAGCCTCTACTGCCAGCAAGCGGTGCGCGTCGCCTAGAGGAAGCCAGGGCTCACCGGTCGTAAAGCCGGAACTAGCACCAGACATGGTCCAGGGCATGGGGGTGCGAGCCCCATCGCGCTGGCTGCCGTTCGGATAGTTGGCGATCGCTTCGGGATCGACCAGTCTTTCGAAGGGGATCGCGACCTGCGTAAGGCCGAGTTCCTCGCCCTGATAGATGAAGATCGTGCCGTTCAGCGCGGCCTGCAGCAGCAGCAGAAGCCTCTCGAACCTGCCGCTCGGCGCAGCGGGTTTGCGCCACCGCGTGGCCACGCGCGCGCAATCATGGTTCGAGAACGCGAAGCCCGGATGACCGCCTTGCGCATCTCCGCTCCATCGTTCGACAACGGATTTGATGTGGCCAGCGTCGAAGGTGGACGCGCCAATGAAGTCGAAGCTGTAGGCCGATGACAGGCGGCCTTCACCCGACGTGTAGTCGACCATCGTTGCATGTGGACTCTCGCCGCCGATCTCTGCGACGGTGAAGAAATCGCAGCCGGCCGCCTTGCGGAACTCGCCAGCAAGTCGTTCGACAAGCGGGATCATTTCGGGCTGAGACATGCTGTAATCGTGTCGCTGCATCTCGAATGGCCGGTTTGCCGGGTGCTGCCTGTTCGACGGCGGGTTGTCGCGTAGCTGGCGATCCACCATTCCAAGGTTGAGCGCATCGAGGCGGAAGCCGTCGACCCCTCGTTCGATCCAGAACTTCCCGACATCGACCAGCGCCTCGACAACCTTCGGGTTGTGCAGATTGAGTGTGGGTTGCTGCTTCAGGAAATGATGCAGGAAGTATTGCTTGCGCCGCATGTCCCAGGTCCACGCAGGGCCGGAGAAAACCGATTGCCAGTTGTTGGGCGGAGACCCGTCATTCCTTGCATCCGCCCAGACATACCAGTCAGACTTGTCGCTCGTGGCGGAATCGCGGCTCTGCATGAACCAGTCGTGCTGATCCGACGTGTGACAATAGACCTGATCGATGATGACCTTGAGGTCCAGTTCATGAGCGCGCGTGATTAAAGCATCGAAATCGGCCAGAGTGCCGAAGATCGGATCGACCGCGCAGTAGTCCGACACATCGTAGCCGAAATCAGCCATCGGCGAAGTGAAAAAGGGGGACAGCCAGATTCCATCAACGCCAAGGCTTGCGACATAATCAAGCTTGCGCGTGATGCCAGGCAGATCGCCGATGCCGTCTCCATCGGTGTCGAGAAAGCTGCGCGGATATATCTGGTAGATCACGGCGCTTCGCCACCATGGTCTGTCGAACGGTTTACTGGTCATGCAAATGCGGGTCCGCCTCCTGTTGGCTCGGAAGATCTACTCTTCCGCCTTCGGCCCTCATGGATTAGCGCGACAGAGCATGAACTAATCGCCAAATTCTGTCGTTTTGATGCTGCTGGATGCCCGTTCACGGGCCTGCCCTAAGCGACGGGCTTCACCAGCCGTTCCTATAGTTGTTTGCGAGTTGCTTGGTCGACCGCTTCGGCTCGGTGACGCATCTCCTATGGGAAGCTGTCGGAACCTGAAGACGGGATTTCGGCAACGCGGTTCGAACCGCAGCCATTGCCAGCCTACCATTGAAGTGTCTGCTTTTGGCAATGGCTGTCGCTCGCCATGTCGCGGCAGCACGTTGAACAAAGGGCAGCTTTTGGGACGGTGCTGCGGCCGAGCGAACGACCGCTTTGTCAGCGGAAGCCGCACGCTGTTGCACTCCTGCCGCAGCCTAGCTCTGCCTTGTCGCATTTCTCGATTGCACCGCCCGGAAGATATCGGCGGTCGGCTGCCAAGCGAGCGCATCCGTCTCATCGTTGATGGAGACCATTACTGGATCCGACAACTCCAGCCGCGCCGGGGCGATACTCTTGAACTTGGAATGGATGCCGGCTTCCATGAGGAATGACATGCCGCCAAGCTCCATATGCCATATGCAGCGATCGGGAACTGCGACACGCCATGGAAGGACGATCATGCGTCCCTTAAGAGATCCAACACGGTAACTTGTGGCTGCGGCGACGGCGGTCAGATTGTCGGATGAGACGTTCTCAAATACCCATCGCTCAAGCGTCGCACGATGTTCTGCCAGCGCCGATGCATCGTTCTCACCATGTGGGCTGAGGAAGCACCGCCACACGATGCTGGCAACAAAGCGTGACAGCTTAGCCGGGGTCGGATTGGGAACGTCAACGGATTGGGCGTCGGGAGACGATCGAACCAACTGGCGCGCCTTGCGGATGAACTTCATTCCACAAGTATCGAGTTCCGCCGTTACCTTTTCATGCTGGTCGCACAGGAGGTCCCGATCAAACGGGCCCGCCTGCATGCTTTGGGGGCGACCTGGAGTGCGCGAGAGAAGTGATAATGTTTTGTCCTTGCCCCTTACCTCCAGCGCCAGCGAGCGAGGCACCAAGTGACTGCGGACAGTTTTCGGATTGCCACAGATCAGGCAAGGCATGCAGCGATAGTCCTATTGGCACACTTCACAGGATCACACCCCAACACTTCCTGGAGGCACATTAGCTCACTTCCCGGAAATTCCCGAATCTGCAGCGCAAAAATTGCCCATGAATGGATGTCTGCTTTCAAGGGGCAAACTTGGGGCTGAGAACGACAGCAATGTCAGCGGCAGTCGACCAATCTAAGCCATCCTAAATTGAGCGGATGCAAGTCTGGTACTGATATGAGCAGACGCTGGCGTGAACATTTCCACGCGCCCGGAGCCTTTCTTCTCCGCCTCTGGTGGCGACCGTCTTCGCGGGCATAAAGCTTCGCGTATAAGTGCTTTGCAGGCTTCGGCCCGACTATATACGAGCACCGGATTGGTTGCTTCAATCGCCTCGGGTCGACTTCTGCGCCCTGCAGCTCATACAAAGGCAAAGCGTCAGGATTCTGTTTCACAATGAATTATCGCCATTCCTTCCATGCTGGCAATAGCGCCGATGTCGTAAAGCACAGCCTGCTGATCGCCCTCGTGCAGGCCTTGCAGCTCAAACAGAGCGCGCTCACCTTGATTGACACCCATGCTGGCTGCGGGCTGTACGACCTTAACGGCGCGGAGGCCCAACGCACCGGAGAATCCACCCAGGGCGTGCTGCAGGCCTTTGCCGACCCGAACCCTTTGCTGAACGACTACCGCGCCGCCGTACAGGCGGTGAATGTCGGGGACAATGTGGGTGCCGGACCGCGCTTCTACCCCGGCTCACCGCAGATCCTGGCGCAGCTGCTGCGCCCGCAGGATTTTCTGATCCTGAATGAGAAACATCCCGAGGACGCCTATGCCCTGCGCGGCGTGATGCGCGGCACATCCGCTGCCGTGCATGAGCGCGACGCTTACGAGTTTTGGCTGGCGCTGCTGCCGCCCCGGACGCCGCGCGGCGTGGTGGTCGTCGATCCGCCGTACGAGCAGACGGACGAACGAGCACGGATCACAGCCACCCTCGCAGCGGCGCACCGCAAATGGGCGCATGGCGTGACGGTGATCTGGTATCCGCTGAAAGACCGCGCCACGCATTGGCGGTGGAAAGAGCAGTTACGCAAGCTCGACATCCCGAAATTTCTTTCGGTGGAGCACTGGCTTTACGATAGCGATCAACCTGGGCTTTATAACGGCGCGGGCCTTTTTATCGCCAACCCGCCCTACGCCTTCACGGAAGGCCTGCCGCCGCTGCTGGAAGCCCTGCGCGCCGCGCTGGCGCCCGAAGGGCATAGGGGTGAGATCGTAGCCTATTGGCTGAGCGATTAAAGTAAACGTACGTTGGCCCGTGGCTAGTTGCCATCAGCATCGACTACGAAAACCATCGGCTTTCCCCGAGAAGCAGGTTCCCAGCCGGCGTTTAACGCTGCTTGAATGCCCCTAATTATAATCGCGTCACTGACCTGGAGGCGGCCGCGTTGCATACCTTTCATCAAGCGTTTCGGGGCGGGGAATTCCAGCAAAGCGCCGCGCTGGGTGTGCGTGCGCAGCAAAGCGACCGTCATGCCTTTCCAGCCATCAAACTCGCTCCAATGCGGCTCGCTCCGCAGCTCCCACTCATATTGAAACTCGCCGACGTCGACGATACCGGAAAGCTTGTGGATGTTGGCCATGCTGCCATGCCTAGCAGGTCTAGGGCCACAAACCACCATCCGGTTGCGGATTGGCAGGCACCTGAGCGACCGTCCGCTTCGGGACTCGCCAAATCAGCTCTCAACGACTGCTTTGCTGTCGTGTCCGGAAAGGCAGCTTCTGGTCGACTGGGAGCGGTTGCGGCTACCGGCAAAGCACTGACACAACGCACACGGCTTCCTCGACGCCCCATAGCCCGCCGCCGTTTTCGGCGACGGCCACCCTAGCATCCGCGACCTGCCGTAGCCCTGCCTCGCCGCGCAATTGCGTAACCAGTTCGAAGGTCTGAGAGAGCCCCGTAGCGCCAATCGGATGGCCCTTGCTCTCAAGGCCGCCTGAAGGATTGACCGGGGTGCGGCCGCCTAACGCGGTGTGTCCATGCAAGGCTGCCAGCCCGCCCTCTCCGCGCGGAGCAAGACCGAGGTTCTCGACCTGGATGACTTCTCCCACGGCGGTGGCATCGTGAACTTCGGCCAGATGAACGTCATCCGGGCCGAGCGAAGCAGCCTCGAATGCCTTGAGCGCAGTGACTCGGCCGATGTGGCGCTCAAGATCGTCGGGGTCGCGGTCCACCGAAGTTCCAAGAACACAGGCGCGCAGTTCAACCGCGCGGGCCGTGGCACCGAGCCGGCGCAATCCAGCTTCGGTGCACAGCACCGCCGCTGCTGCCCCGTCGCTGACCGGGGCACACATCGGCAAGGTCAGCGGCCAGACGATCGAACGATCCGCCATGACCTCCTCGACCGAATAGGAGCGGCGATATTGGGCGCGTTCGTTATGGACCGAATGGGCGTGGTTCTTGGCCGCGACGGCGGCGAACTGTTCTTGCGTCGAGCCGTAGAGCCGCATGTGCTGGCGGGCAAAGGCGGCGTAGATGTCCATAAACACGCTGCGCCGTTCTGCCGCAGGGGGCAGCGCCGCGTCATCCATGCCGCCAAGGGCCAACAGCGCTTCGCGGCTTTGGTCCACCATGGCCACGTCCCAGCCGGCATCGAAAATGTCGAGCGAACGGGAACGGTCTGGGTGCGACAGCTTTTCCGCACCAACCGCCAGAACGATGTCGGCCGCACCCGACTTCAGATAGTTCGCGGCCTCGAACAGCGCGGTCGATGCGCTGGCGCAGGCGTTCTCGACATTGGCGATCGGGATGCCGGCGAATCCAAGCGGGCGGAGCGCCGCTTGCCCACGGATCATGTGCTGGCCTTCCAGCGCACCCTGACTGGTATTGGCAAACCACGCGGCCTCAATCTGCGAAGCCGCGCAATTCGCATCCGCCAGCGCAGCGCCCACCGCCTGGCGCGTCAGGTCCTTGACCGAACGCGCCAAGTCGATCCCGAACGCCGTCATGCCGACGCCGGCGACATAGACCGCCTTGGCGGGCATGGCTTAGAGGATCTGATCGAGTGCGTAGAACGGCGACCAGAGGTCTTCGATCGGCTTACGGTCGTGCACCAGCTTCTGCAGATCGAAGCCTGAAAAGACAGGATCGTTCGGGCTACGGCCACCGCGAAGCGCGATATTGTTGTCGCTGCCTGGCTGACCCTCACCAATAAAGGCACGCATGTCCTTGGTGCGCAGAAGCCGGTCCATGTCGCCCGTGATGGTCCGGCACAGGATCCGCCATTCGCCGCCACGCTTCTCGAAGATGTCGAGGTAGCGACCCTGGTGCCAGAAATCGAGGAAGTCCCCGTCCGGCTTCTTCAGGCGGTGGACCACGGACCACTGGCTTTCGCAAAAGGCTCGGTCGCCCTTAAGGTCGATAATCGTGTTGGTAATCGCGTGGATGCTCGAATCGACCTGCTTGAGAATGGGGATTACGTAATCGGCGAAGCCCTGGCCATTCCCGCCGTAGAAGCCGTGATCGTCATAGCCATCTTCCCAATAGCAGTCCTTGAAGGCCTGCTGATCGCAGCGGTCCGCGCCGCGGCAATAGCGGTGGATCACATCGCGGATCGCTTCCTTGTCGCGAAGCGTTGTGAGCTCGCGCTCCAGAGCGTCGAGCCGGGCCGTCAGACTGTCTGTCATACCTGATCCTCTTGCTTGGCTGCGAACACCCTGTTGCGCAGCACGCCTATTCCTTCGATTTCGAGTTCGACCACGTCGCCGTCGGCCAGCAGTTTGCCCGCCTCCAGCCCGCAGCCGCCGCCAACGGTTCCCGATCCCAGGATTTCGCCGGCGTGCAAAGTTTCCGACCTGCTGATGAACGCGATCAGATCCTCGAAGTGAACAGTCATGGTGTTGCTGTTGCCGACCGAGCGGACCTCGCCATTGACGCGAACGGTCATGGCCGCGCTGTCGGGATAGAACTCATCGATCGTGACGATCCACGGCCCCGTTGCATTGGCGCCATCGAAATCCTTGGACTTGGACGGACCGAGCCCGCTTTCCATTTCCATGCCCTGCGTGTCGCGGGCGCTGAAATCGTTGAAGATCATGAAGCCAAAGATGTGCGCGCGGGCATTCTCGCGCGAAATGTCGCGGCCCGTCTTGCCAATCACGCAGCCCATTTCGAGCTCGTAATCCATCACCTTCGAATAGGCCGGCCAATGCACTTCGGTGTCGGGTCCGACCACGGCCATCCGGTTGGCCTTGTAGTAGATCGGTCGGACCTTGAATATCTCGTACATCTTGCGCGAGCGCTCGGACGGTTGGGTCTGGCCGAACAGCCGCATCGCTGCCTGTGATGAGCCGACCAGATGCTCTTCAAAACACATGCAGTCCCGGATCTGGACCGGCCGAGGCAGCGGCGCGAGCAGCTTTACCTCGGCGATCGGCAACAGTTCACCCGCGAATTTGTCGATAGCGGTGCGGATCATCGCCAGACAATCCGCGCCGCCTTCGATGACGTCCTGCATCGATCCGGCGACACGCGGGTCGAAACCGGCCTGGGACAGCGCCGTTGCCAGATCGACAATGGCGCTGTCATGGCCCGTCACCACGCCAACCCGGGGAGTGGGATCCTGCTGGGTGGTGAAAGTTGCAAGTTTCATGTGCGATGCCTCAGAAGTCGTAGGAAACGCGGGCCCCGAAAGTGCGCGGTTCAGCCCAGATGCCACGCTGCGCGTTGCCGGTGCTGTTCAGAACCTGACGACGATAGCGTTCATCGGTCAGATTGCGCCCCCAGATCCCGATCGTCCAGTTTTCGCTCTTCAGATTGATTGAAGCATCCCACAGCCCAAGAGGCCCCTCGCTCGACTGCGGATCGACCACATTGTTGTCGGCCTCAAAGAAGACACTGCTGCGATAGGCATAGCCAAGCCGGGCTGTAAGGTCGCCCAAGCCCGTCTGGGCCTGGAAGTTCAGACCGAGCGACAAGGTGCTTTCAGGTGCGCGCTGCATGCGGTTTCCGCTGAAATCGAGCGTTGGGCTGAACACATATGTCTTGAACCGGGCATCGAGATAGCCGTAGCTGAAATCGAGCGACCAGTTGCTGCTGAACACAGCGCGCCCTTCGATCTCGAAGCCCTTGATCCGGCTGTTGGCGGCATTTGTGGTCAATACGGAAGAAACGCCAGGAGCGAACTGAACCAGTCGAAGTTGCTGGAGGTCGCGATAGTTCATACTGAAAACGGCGAAATTCAGGCGCAGGTGCCGATCAAGCAAAGTCGTGCGCATGCCTGCTTCGAACGAGTCGACCGATTCAGGATTGGCAACCTGCTGCGCAATTACCGGTGCAACTGCGATGAACTGGAATGCACCCGACTTGAAGCCCGAGGTATAGGAGACATAGCCCAACACATCGTCTGTGAACTTGTAGCTCAGCGACACTGACGGGTCGAAGGAGTTCCACTTGCGCGAGAGCGGCGTGGTAAAGTCGGATAGGATGAAACCCGGAACGGTAGTCGTGGTATCAAAGACAACGTCCTTCTCGTCCCAGCTATAACGTCCGCCCAAAGTGAGCGACAGTTTCTCAACGGGTTCCCACTGGATCTGGCCAAACAGGGCGCTGGATTTTGACTCGAGGTTGACCCCAAACTCCCACTGAAGCGGGGCTGGACTGACCAAGGCCGAGAGGAACGACGCCGGGCCGAAATTGATGGTCTCGATCCGGGTGACATCTTCCTTGGAATAATAGGCGCCGACCAAGATAGACAGAGTGTCGGACTTGTAATTGAGCCGCAATTCCTGCGAGAACTGCTGGCCATCCTCGTCAGCCACGTACACTTGGAACGGGAGTGTGGTTCCATCGAGATCGTCGAGTTCGCTGAGCTTGAGCTTGCGCAGCGCGGTGATTGAAGTCAGCTCGAATGCGCCAAACGGGACGTTGAGTTGAGCGGAGCCCCCATAGGTCTCCTTGACGATGCCCTGGCCCGGCGTGTCCATCGAGAAATGATAGGGATCAGTAGGTTCGGCTGGAGTTACAAAGCCGGGAGTGACGGGGCCGGGATTGTCGGCTGCGCCGCCCAACTGGTTGGGAACCAGCACCAGCGGCGGCCCATCGAGGTGCGAATAATCGGCCGAGAGGCGTAGCGTAGCATCGCCCAGGTTGACCATCAGCTTGCCCCGGCCCGACCAGGCGTCTTCACTGCCGCCACGGATGTTGGCAATGCTGACCGGCTGGTATCCAGCGCGGTAGCGCCGCGTCACCGAGAGCGATCCGCGGACATCGTCACCTGCGATTGGACCGCTGATTGCAGCGTTCAGCGAATAGAGCCAGTCGCCACCGATATCGCTGGCGCCCATCTCACCCGAAAGGCGACCTTTGACCGTCGAGGATGGATCACGGGTAACGACCGAAATCGCCCCGCCGATGGTGTTTCGGCCATAGAGTGAACCCTGCGGTCCGCGCAGCAGCTCGACCCGCTCAACGTCCATCAGATCCATGTCCATCGCGCCGAAACGGCCAAGGTACACGCCATCGACGAAGATGCCGACTGACGAGTCACTGCCTGCGTCGTAAGAGCGCGTGCCAACGCCGCGAATGTAAATCTGCGGTTTCGAGCGGTCCGCCGCTTCAAAGAACACGTTGCCGCTGAGCCGGGCCACGTCGTTTAGCTCGGTATAGCCGGCGTTCTCCAGATCCTTGCCCGCAACGGCTGAGATCGACATCGGCACATCCTGCAGCGATTCCGACTGCTTGCGGGCCGTGACAACAATATCGGTGATGCCGGACTGATCAGCATCGGCGGCGGGTGCCTCAGCCTTTGTCTGCGCCCAGGCCGGCTGCGCAGCAAACAAGCCCGCGACAGCGCAGGACGTCAGCCAAACCGTCGAACGGCACGAATTTGCGGTATCAGTCCCCGGCATCCTATCCTCCCTTTTATCCGCACCTTGAACGACTCATTCCGATGCGGTACGATATTGGGTACATTAGTACCGTATGGAGGTCAAGCGATGCCGAGTGAAGCCCTGTCCGCCTTTAACGAGGAGGCCCGCCAGACCCGCCGCGCGCTGCTCAACAGCGACTATGATCCCGTCGCAATGCGCGGGATGCTGGCAACTCTCGATGTGGTAGGGCCTGGACCGAACAGCCGACAGCTGGTCCTCTCAACGCTCGAGCTGCGCCGCGAAGAAGGCATAGCACTGCTTATCTATGTGCCTGGCGGCGGGTTCTGCTTTCCCGGCGGTGATGCCCACCGCGCTTTGCTCGACCGGGTCTGCGAAGCAGTCGATGCGCGCGGCGCCATGCTGCAACACCGCCTTGCGCCAGAGCATCCTTATCCGGCCGCACACGAAGATGTCGCCGGGGCGCTTCGGCAAATCCTTGGTGAAGAAACCGGCCCGGTATTTGTCATGTGCGATTCATCTGCCGGTGCGCTGGTCTTGTGCGCCTGTGCCGAGCTGAAGCGTGAAGGGCATCAGTTGCCTGACAAACTGGTCTGCATGTCCGTACTTACCGACTTGGCGATGACGGGGCATTCAAACATCAGCAATGCCGAGGCCGATCCGATGTTCGGGCCGCAGGCAGTGATGCACAAGGTCTTCCACTATCTGCAAGGGGCCAATCCGGCCCAGGCCGCCGTATCTCCGTTCTGGGACGAACCCGCCTTGCTGCCGGACACCCTGTTCATCGTCGGTAGCAGCGAAGTCATGCGCGATGACACGCTGCGCTATGCAGAGAAGTCGGAACGGGCGGGGACAAAGGCGAGGGTCTCTGTCTATGAGGATGCGCCGCACGTATTTGCGCTGTTGGCTGGCATTCCCGAGGCCGACCAGGCGGTGAACGAGATCGCCGCTTTCTTGCAAGCCGATTGAGGCCGGCTATTCGCCCGCGTCGCGGAACAGGCCGGTGGCTAGAATGCGAAACAGTTCGTCAAAGGCCTGACTGAATTCGACCCCGGTCCGCTCCAACATCGCCGGTTCATTGATCCGGTTGACCGCGGCCAGAAAAATCTCCGCCACCAAAGCGGAATGGAACGGTTTGAAGCGTCCGCGGCGAATGCCGTCCTCGACAATCTCCATCAGCACATTGGTCCGCTGGGCCTGGTGGGCCTCGAGCAGTGCCAACGCAGGGCGATAGCTTTGCAGATCGGCCAGGAACTGTCGGCTGGCCGGGCGGGACTCGACCACGCCCGGCTCAAGATAGGCCATCACGCGCTGTTCCGGGTCATCGTGCTTGAGGGCGCCCTGCCAGCCGAGATGACGAATGCGATCGAGCCAGGACTCGATCACCAGGATGAACAGCTCCTGCTTGCTCGGCGCGATTTCATAGAGCGTGCGCTTTGAACACTTCAGACGCGCGGCGATTTCATCGACGGTAATCGTCCGAAAGCCGCTGGCGAAGAACAGCGCCTCAAGCTCGGCAAGCAGTTCCTTCTGCCGGTCAGAGCCTGGAGTAAGATGCTGGGTGCGTCTTGGTGCCATCGAGGGTTTGCCGCCAGAGGATTGTCAGTGCCGCGATAACCACTCGCAGGCCCGATGCCAACTACCGCCTTCAAACTTTACAGGTACGTTGGTACCTCATATAGTACCGTTAGTTGGAATCGGTGAGGGTAACGATGAGCGACGTCATGAAGACACCGACATCCGCGCAATTGTTGCTGGCATCGTTGCAGCGCCACACCAGCAGACCCGCGATCACGGTGGCTGGGCAAAGCTGGACCTATGCCCAGATCGACACCTTGTCCGATCGCCTTGCTGGCTGTCTGGCTGGCCTCGGGGTTGGCCCAGGCGTCGCGGTTGCAGTGCATCTGCGCAATAGCTGCGAATATGTCGTCGCCGAGTTCGCGATCCTCAAGCTTGCCGCGATCCGGGTGCCGCTCAATGAACTGATGGGCGTGCCCGAACTCGGCTATTGCCTCGAGCACAGCGGCGCCCAGGTTCTGATCACCAATGCAGACCTGCCGAAGGCAAGTGGACCTCAGAACGAGCCTTTCACGATTTTGGTCGACGCCGAACCGGGCAAGCCAATAGCCGAAAATCAGGCTCACTGGTCCGAAGCAACGGCCGAGCAGATCGCCTTTGAGCCGCGAACCGCAGAAGCCGACGACACGGCGATCATCGCCTATACCGGCGGCACTACCGGACGCCCCAAGGGTGTCCGCCACAGCTATGGGCGGATGGCCTGGAACCTGTTCTCGCACATCAACTGCCTCGACATCCGTTCCGAGGAAGTGATGCTGCTCACTACCCCGCTACCGCATTCTTCCGGCTACCACATGGTCGCCGCCTTCCTGCAGGGCGCGCATGTCGTCATCGAGGGTCGGTTTGACCCCCAGCGGTTTTTTGAGCTTTGCCGCGACCGGGGTGTCACCTGGACCATGATGGTTCCCACCATGCTCTACCGCCTGCTCGATCATCCTGCTGCGGGCAGCGCGGATCATCGCTCGCTCAGCACAATCGTCTATGGTGCAGCTCCGATCAATCGCGAGCGGCTTGAAGAGGGCTTACGCAAGTTCGGCGAGGTCTTCCTGCAGATCTACGGCCAGACCGAGTGTCCCAACCTTATCACCACCCTCAGCAAGGAGGATCACACCAACCCCGAACTGCTGGCCTCGTGCGGGCGTGCGGTGCCGCTGGTCGAACTCCGCCTGCGACCGGATGAGTCCGGCGCGGGCGAAGTAGAAGTCTGCTCGCCTTACCTGCTCACCGAATACTTCCGCGATCCGGTCGCGACCCAAGAAGCGCTGCAGGACGGCTGGCTGAGGACCGGCGATCTAGCACGGCTGGAAGACGGCTATCTGTTCCTGGTCGACCGCGCCAAGGACATGATCATCAGCGGAGGCATGAACGTCTATTCGACCGAGGTAGAGAGCGTGCTTCGCGAGCACCCGGGCGTCCAGGAGGCCGCGGTAGTTGGCATCCCTCACCCTGATTGGGGTGAAGCCGTGACCGCAGTCGTTATTGCTGCAGAAGGATCCAACCCCGAAGAAATCCGCCAGTTCGCCAAGGCCCGCCTTTCTGCCTACAAGGCCCCCAAGAGCGTCCACTTCATCGCCGAGATGCCGCTCACCCAATACGGCAAGATCGACAAGCGGACCATCCGCGCGTTGATGGTTGAGGCGGCTGGAAACCAGCAGGGCTAGTCAGTCCAAATCTTCACATTCCGCTCCACCTTCAATGACCACCCAAGCTGGCCTCGAGACCTCTGCGCCCTTGGACAGCCTGAAAATAAGACGGCTTTCGACGGATCGAATTGAGCTAGCGAATGACCGATAAGTCAGCATCACTTGTCACTACAGAACGCCGCCCAATCTGCCATCAGCGCTTTCCGCTTCTCCAGGAAATCTGTGCGCCGGTAAGCGGCCTCGACTTTGTTGGAATTGGCATGCGCAAGCGCCGCCTCAGCCACCTCGCCCGGATAGTCTGTCTTGTCCGCCGCCCAATCGCGGAAGGTCGAGCGGAAGCCGTGGACGGTTACTCCGGCTTCCATGTCACGGAGGATCTTGAGGAGGGTCATGTCGGACATCGGGGTCTTCAGTTTCATTCCAGGGAAAACCAGGTCCGTGCAGGGCGCGCTGAAAGCTTTGGCGCGTTCGAGGGCTTCGAGGACTTGGGGCGCGAAGGGGACGAAGTGAGGGCGGCCCATTTTCATGCGAGTGGCGGGGATCGACCACATCGCCTTGTCGAGATCGAACTCGCTCCAGGTTGCGCCCCGGATTTCGCCGGAGCGGGCGGCGGTGAGGATCAGGACTTCCATGGCGACGCGGCCGACCGATGAGCGTTCGCGTAGTTTGGCGATGAAGGCGGGAATGTCGGTGTAGGGCATGGCGGCGAAGTGGCCGTCGTCTTTGGGCTGGCGGGGCAGGCCCTTTGAGAGCGAGCGCATCGGGGCTTCGCTTTCGCGCAGGCCGTTGACGTAGGCCCAGTCGAGTACCGCGCCGATCCGCTGGCGCACGCGGCGCGCCGTTTCGGGCTTGCTTAGCCAGATCGGCAGCAGCGCCTTGCGGATTTGGGGGCCTTCGATGTCGTTGACTAGGCGGTCGCCGATGAAGGGGTAGGCGTAGGTTTCGAGCGTCGTGATCCACTGGACCTGATGCTTGCCGTTCTTCCAGCTGGCCTTGTGCTCGGCGTGGACTTGTTCGGCGGCGGCGCGGAAGGTCGGGATGACGATCTTCTCTCTCTTCTTTTCAGCGACCGGGTCGATGCCCTGGGCGATCAAGCGGCGATACTCGCGGGCCTTCTCGCGGGCTTCGGTTAGCGTCACGATCGACAATGACCCGAGACCGAAGTCGCGGCGCTTGCCGTCGACCCGGACCCGCAGCTTCCAGCTTCGCGATCCTCCAGGCGCGATTTCCATCATCAAACCGTCGCCATCAACATAGCGGCCAGGCTCAGTGAGGGTCTTGATCTTGGTTGCGGTCAACTGTCCCAAGGAACGTCTCCAGTGCGATTTCGCCCACCAATTAGCCCACCAATGGTGGTGGGCTAAGGTGGATAAGCGTGGACGGTGGCGGACGGAGCCAGCGCCGTAAATGCAAGGATTATAGCCGTTTTTCTGGAGCTTTTGAAGGGTCAAAATCGGGGGTGGTGGCGGAGCGGGAGGGATTCGAACCCTCGATACGCTTTTGACGTATACTCACTTTCCAGGCGAGCGCCTTCGACCACTCGGCCACCGCTCCGCATTTGCACTGGAAGGCGCGCCCTAGCCTTGACTTGGCGCTTTCGCAAGCGTGCGTGCTCTGGCAGTCTTGCGGGATGGACCGAAGCTTTGGCCTTGCCCCAACATTATCCGAAATTGAAGCGCTGGCCTGTGCCGCCTTGGCGCGATTGCCCGAACCATTCACCGCGCACCTTGCTGGGGTCCGGCTGGTGGTGGAGGACTACGCCGATGCGGAGACGCTGGCTAATTTCGGCATGGAAGATCCGTTCGAATTGACCGGAATCTATGAGGGCGTTCCGGTGGGGGAAAAGCATTCCGCACCTTCGGGTGCGCTGCCAGACCGGATCCGGCTGTTCCGGGCGGCGATCCTTGACGAATGGATTGCGCGCGGGGACGAGAGCCTGGAACATCTGGTCGCCCATGTGGTGATCCATGAAGTTGGGCACCATTTCGGGCTGAGCGACGCGGATATCGAGGCGCTGGAGCAGCAGGCGGAATAGACCCGCGCAGATGTGGGTTTGCGGCCTCAGATTTTTGCTGCCACACTCTGCCGATGCACAAGACCTTGATCGCGCTCGCCTCCCTCCTCGCCGCTTCGCCCGCTCTGCCGCAGGCTTCAGCCGCCATTGCTGCGGGCAAGGCCCAGCCCTCGCCGCTGGCACCCAGCGAGATCGTTGCCCAGGCGCCCAAGGCGCACTGGACGGGTATCGCCGCGAGCGACCTCTTGGTGGTGGACCTGGCTCCCGATGCCAAAGGCAAGCCCCGCCGGGTGGTGATCCAGCTGATGCCCGCGCCGTTCAGCCAGGGCTGGATCGGCAATATCCGCAAGCTGGCAGCGGCGCGGTTCTGGGATGGCACGGCGATCAACCGGGTCCAGGACAATTATGTCGTCCAGTGGGGCGATCCCGATGCGGAGGACAAGGTGAGGGCGAAAGCGTTGCCTGCGGGTTTGGTGACGGTGCCAGAAAGTGATTATGTCGTTACCGATCATTCGCTTTTTAACCTCCGACATTTGATAATCGATCACAAACCAGACATGCTCGCTGATCCATATTGGGGCTATCGAGGCTATACATTCGTCAACGGAATCCCGGTCGCAATCGACAATATTAGACGCTCAGGGCTACCCGATCCACGACCGCCCCAAGCTTGGCCTACCCACTGCTACGGCATGGTCGGCGTCGGCCGCGACCTTTCGCCCAACACCGGCACCGGGGCGGAGCTCTACGTGGTAATCGGCCATGCCCCGCGCCATCTCGATCGCAACATCGCGCTGGTCGGCCGGGTGATCGAGGGGATCGAGCACTTGTCCAGCCTTCCGCGCGGGCATGGGGCGCTGGGGTTCTATGACCTGGCGCAGGGCGACGAGCGGACCGGGATTGTCTCGATCCGGCTGGGCGGCGAAGTGGCGGACTTGCCCGCTTACGAATACCTCTCAACCGAAAGCGGCAGCTTCGCCAAATACGCCGACGCCCGCGCCAATCGCCGCGATGCCTTTTTCATCCGGCCGGCGGGCGGGGCGGACATTTGCAACATTCCGGTGCCGGTGCGGCGGGTGACAGCTGGGTCGTGAGCGACGCTGGAGCATGAATATTGCGCTCGCAAAGGCGCAAAGGCGCGAAGTTGTCGCGCCTGCGGCGAAGCCGCCCATCCTTTTGAGCGGGGGGACTGGCGCAACGGAACTGAAATTGAAGAGCCTGCGGCTCGACGTAAACCCTTTGCGTCTCTGCGCCTTTGCGAGCGCAAATCTTTGACCGAACGCATCACCCATACCGGACCCCTCTGGCGCTGGACCAGTTCGACCGGGACTGGCACCTGGCACT
>CAZOSI010000002.1:0-63153 GCA_964582485.1 uncultured Novosphingobium sp. | reverse complement strand
AGCCGCCGATCTTGTCGTGAATCAGGCCCTGCGAGGAGTTGTTCTGACGATAGTAGGCGACACCCTGCACCAGCGAGCTTGCGCAATTGCCGACGCCAATCATGGCGACCTTGATAGGCTTCATTCTGATCTTGTCCTTCTCGAGCGACACGTTGGGGGCCGCGAAAGGCCCGTCTTTGAAAAAATCACGCGCCAAAAGCAAGCCAATTGCCACGCGTCAAGCCGAATGCGCGCAACGGTCCGGCTTTGTGACAATTGAGACACCCTGACGTCGGGCGGAACTGCAGGGCCTAATTCTCCAAAACTCGTTTAAAATCAACGCGAACTCAGAGCTCCGGCAGGTGGCTGAAACCTGAGCTCTGCCTCACTGCCAGCATCGGCCCGTTCATCGGCGGAATCAACGGTATCGGGCTTGCCATAGGCAGTCGCATCAAGATTCGCGGCGATCGCCGACGAATTAGCGCGGCCGTACTCTGCCAGGCGAATGAAAAACCGTCCCTGCATCACGAAAAAGGTGGTCGCGGCGTAGACCGCGATCATCACCAGTCCAGCGCCCCAGGCCCCGAACCAGGCGAAGGGCAGGAGGCCCCAGAAGAAGGTGTTGCGACGTCCGGAAATCAACCGATAGGCTCGCTCGAAGCGGCCGGCATCGTCAAGCTGGGTACCGGTCAAACGGCGATAGAACTCACCCTGCAGTGCTTCAGCCAGAGCCGTCACCACGATCAGCGCGGCCAATGCCCAGGCCCAGCCCGCGCCAATCGCCGTCGCCAGCCCGGCAAACCACAGGTATTCAACCACCTTGTCGGCAACGTGTTCCAGGTCGCCCCACGGCGAAAATTCCACTCGGGTGCGGGCGAGCTTGCCGTCAATGCCGTCAATTGGGCCAACCGCCAGCGCCAGCAACAATCCGGTCCACAGCGACCCGGTCGCAAAGCACCAGGCAGCGTAGAGCCCGAGCAGGAAAGCAAGGACCGAGATCATGTTTGGCGTGATCGGGCTGGGCAAAAGCAGCCGCACAAACGCATTTTCGATCGGCGGATGGATGAACCGTGCCGGCCAATCAAGGCAGCCCTTTTGTGCTGCCGCCAGCAACTGCGCCGCGACCCGGCGCGCGTCGCCCTGATCGGCCGGGCGCTCCCAGATCAGCGCGACTTTGCGTCGGCGTTCGGGAGAATAACTGTCAACTTCGACAAGATCGACCCGGTCGGCTTCCGCAAGGATCGCCGACCAGACGTAATCCCGTTCGCCATCCGGCAGCCAGGCAAGCCCCCCAACCGCTCCATCCGGTCCCAGTGCGACCAGCGGCCCCGCGCCCCTGCCGGGCCGCGCAGCTGCTTCAAGGAATGCGGCAATCAGCCGCTCATCGGCGACCAGCCCGGCCTCAATCACCAGCACGGGCCCGGCAATTGGGTCCCGGTCCTCGTCAAGCTCGACCTTACTGGCGCCCAGCCGCAGCAACTGGCGTTTCTGTCGTTCGGCCAAGGAAATCCCGGCCAGCTTGCCGGGCCATCCGGCCCGACGTTCCGCCGCGAGGATCACTGCCCGAAAGCCGTGTGCGACTTTGGCCGAATCAGGCTTTCCTTGCGCCGACTGGGGATCGTGCAATGCCATAACCTACCTGTTCGCGACCAACCGGGTTAAACTTCGATCCGGGGACTGACCCGGCATGCCGGACCCCTAAAGAGGTCTTCGGCCTGAACCCCATATGAACCCTAAACGGCCTGCTTGCCAAGCGTCCGAGGTGGCAGGCGGGCTGCGAACCGCGCGCAATTAGGCGCCACCGGTAATGAAGCGGCAAAGAGACTGGCCCCGTCCGCTCGGCGAGCTATAAGACCCTGAAACAGGCGGCCGGGCGCGTAGCCCTGCCCATCGGGAGCGCAGGTAAGACCATGGACCTATCAACCGCCGATGGACCGGCCCGGTTCGATTCGCCGCCACCGCGCATCGAACGCCCGCTGCGCCCGCGCGAGTTGCAGGATCCGCTCAATTTCTACCTCTACCACCCGCTTGCCTGGCAGTTGGCCAGATTGCTTGCGCCCACGCCGATCACCCCCAACATGGTTTCGGTGGTGGGGGCTGGCTTCGTGGTCGCGGCGGCGCTGGCCTATACCCAGCTGACCTGGCCGGTGGCAGCGGCGCTGGGCATGGCGCTGCACATGACCTGGCACGTTGTCGACGGCGCTGATGGCGATCTTGCCCGGCTGACCGGGCGCTCCAGTCCAATCGGAGAAATGGTTGACGGGCTGTGCGATTACCTCAGCCATATCGCGCTCTACCTGATCCTGGCCGCCGTGCTTGCGGCGGGTACCGGCCTGGTCAGCGGCTGGCTGGCCTGGGTGCTGGTGGTGGGCGCAGGGGTCAGCCATGCGGTTCAGTCCAACCATGTCGAGGTGCAGCGCCGCCAGTACCAGTGGTGGGTCTATGGTACGCCGTGGCTGCGCAACAGCCACAGCCAGGAAGGGTCAGCCACGTCGCAAAGCTGGGCGGGTCGGCTGGTCTCGGCCTATCTGGGGGTGGCCAACGGCATGACCCCGGAAGCCTTGAAGATCGATGCCGCCGTCCTTTCGGCGCAGGGCGATCGGGCCCGGCTTGACGGAATCGCGGCGGCGGTCAGGGTCGAAGCGCCGGTTCTACTGCTGCTGTGCAAGATCCTGGGACCCAATCCCCGTGCGATCGTGCTGGGCCTGTCGATGTTCGCGGGCAGTCCGCTGTGGTACATGCTCTATCAGTCCGTCGTCCTCAACCTCCTGCTGGTCCATTCGGTACGCGCCCACAATGCCGCCGCCCGCCGGATCGCCGCCAAGATCGGAGCCTGAACGCCCATGCTGCACGAACAGCTGCTTGCCGAAGCCCGTGCGCTGGAGGGTGAGATCGTCTCGCTGCGCCGCGCGATCCATGCCGAGCCAGAGCTGGGCCTTCACACTCCGCTGACCCGCGACAAGGTTCGCGCCGCGCTGGCCAATCTGCCGCTGGATTGGAGCGAAGGGCCCTCGACCACCGGCCTTGTTGCAACGCTGAAGGGCGGGGCCGGGGAAGGCCGCTGCGTGCTGCTGCGCGGCGACATGGATGCCCTGCCTATGCCTGAAGAGACCGGGCTGGACTATGCCTCGACCATTCCCGGCACGATGCACGCATGCGGCCACGATACCCACACCGCGATGCTGGCCGGGGCGGTGCGACTGCTCTGCGCGCGGCGCGATTCGCTAAAGGGCGAAGTTCGGTTCATGTTCCAGCCGGGCGAGGAAGGCTTCCACGGCGCGAAATTCATGCTGGAGGACGGCCTGCTGGGCGGCGAAGGCACTGGCCGAGCCTTGCCCGAGGCAGCCTTTGCCCTCCATGTAATGCCCAATGCAAAGCACGGCCAGGTCGCCGGGCGATCGGGTGCGCTTATGGCCTCAGCCGATCAGTTCGACATCACCGTCAGGGGGCGCGGCGGGCATGCCGCGATGCCTTACAGCGCGCTTGATCCGGTGCCGATCGCTTGCGAGATCGTCATGGCTCTGCAAACGCTGGTCACGCGCCAGTTCGACGCCAACGATCCAGTGATCTGCACCGTGGCGCGGATCGAGGCCGGGACCGCGCACAACATCATCGCCGATTTCGCAACGCTGCGCGGCACGCTGCGCGCGCTGTCCAACCGTCACCGTGACAAGCTCCACGCCGCGCTGGAACAGCTCGCCAAGTGCATCGCCGCTGCCCACGGGGCCGAAGCGAATGTCACGATCACCCCGGGCTTCCCGGTTTCGGTCTGCGACCCGCGCGCGGTTGCACTTGGCGAAGCCGTCAGCGCCGAGCTGTTCGGCGAAGGCGCGTTCCGGCACCTCGACCAGCCGATCATGGGCGCCGAGGATTTCGCCTATGTCCTGCAGCAGATCCCCGGTGCGATGTTCTTCCTGGGCGTCGCCGACGAAGGCGCCGACTGGCACAGCTGCCCGGCAATCCACTCACCCCGTATGACAGTCGACGAATCGGCCCTGCCCAAAGGCGCCGCGTTACTGGCCGGCTGCGCGGTGCGGTTTCTGGAGTCGGGGTTCGCTCCGAACTGAAAGCCGGGTTCAGACCAGCTGTTCCCAAATAGCGGCGGGCCGCCAGATAGTATGGCGATTTCCCCTGGCAATAGCTTGCCATGCTGATTAACACGGCATATCAAATTGAACCAATCCAGACATCGATTTGGAGGTCTATTTGGTCGCCCGGACAAATTCACTGATTGAAGGTTTTGAGCCTATAGAGAAAATACTGCCGAAACTCGAACTTGGTCAGGATGTATTTCTTGCCCAATGCGGGGATACGTTGATATTTCTTAACCTTGATCAGGACGATTACATCTCGATCGAACCAAAATTCACCCGCCATCTTCTCGAAAGCTTGGGGCTGCCGCCTTCTGATATGTCAACGAAAGGCGCTGACGATGTCGATGCGGCCGCAGTCACAGCCTTGCTGCGCGACCTTGCCGAAGCAGGGTTGGTACGCATCGGCGAGGCCATGCAACCGTTCAAAATGCTCACCCATCCCGCGGATATCGAGGAAATGCGCCGGTTCGGCGTGGGCGGTCCGAACGTTAAATTGGGCCATCTGGTTGCCATGGTCAGGGCAGTCCTGATCGCCCGTTGGAAACTTGGTGTATGGTCGCTGTTTCGGGCCGTCGATTCGGTCAGGCGCCGCCGACCTGCTCAACCGGTCGCGCCTGAACGAGAGCAGCTTCGCGCCCTGGTTGAAATTTACCGGAAACTGCGACCGCTATTCATGTCCCGACGCGACAAGTGCCTCCTTGATGCTCTGACTCTGGTTGAGTTTCTGGCTGGTTTTTCGATTTATCCCAATTGGATATTCGGTGTGCGTCACAACGCGTTTGCTGCACATTGCTGGGTCCAGCTGGATTCGATGGTGCTCGACGACGATCTGGAAAACGTCTGTGACTATGCTGTGATCATGCGCTGCTGATGTTCGATTTTGTCGCCATCCTGGCCGATCCTCAGGACCCGAACGGTCAGGCCGCGAACCGTTCGTTGGCCGCTCATTTAGCAGGGTTTGAGACTTCCGGACTGTTGACCGCGGATGGCGCTCTGGGTTTGAGCATTTGGACGAAGGCGAGTGGGGGTTCAGCCCTTCGCCGGGTGGATCTTCCCGCCGGATCTGGCTTCTTGCTCGGCCAGGTCTTTCGAAGCGGGGATCCGGAACATTCTGCACAAATCGGCGCGTTGGGACCTGCGGAGGCGAATGCCCTGCGAACGTCGCGCGGTCATTCACTGTTCTCGCGATACTGGGGGCGATACCTGGCCTTCGTTGCGGGATCAGACGGCCGATCGGTTCATGCTGTGCGCGATCCTACCGGGGCATTGCCTTGTTTCCAGACGTCAATCGGCGGTGCACGGATCCTTTTTTCGGATCTTGGCCTTCTGTTGGGTTGGTCGCAATTCTCTGCCGAGGTCAATCTCGACTATCTTGCCCTCAACGCGCTCGCCCCACAGTTCCAGAAATCGATCACCGGCTTGCAAGGCGTTTCCGAGGTTCTGCCAGGACAGATACTGACCGTCAGTCGAGATGGCGCGGCGAGTGAGCTCGGCTGGAACCCCTATGAACTTGCCGAAGATGAGCACCTGCTCGACCCCGGTCGCGCCAGCGATCTTTTGCGGGAGACCGTTCTCAAGGCAACCCACTGTCTGGCAAACCCACAACGCAGCCCTCTGGTCAGTGTCGGCGGGCTTGATTCGTCGATCATCCTGGCCTGCCTTGCCCGAAGCGCTTGCGGGCAGCGGCTTCATGCGGTCAACTTTTCGACAACGACCCCCAAGGGTGATGAGCGCCGTTATGGCCAGGCGGCGGCCGATTTTGCCGGAGTGGACTTCACGCACCGTCCGCTTGATCCAGCACGAGTCGACTTGTCGAAGATGGTCGGGATCGTTCCGCAGGTTAACCCGATGCCCATGTTCGACTGCACGTCTCCGGCGGGCGGGGTATATGAACTGGCGGATGAATTGGGGGCCGACTCGCTGTTTTACGGAGTCGGGGGCGACAACATCTTCTTTCAGCTACCGCACATCCTGTCGGCGCTTGACTATGCGCGGACCGGGATTGGCACCTCGAACTTGCCCAGGGTAATATTTGACGCAGCGCGCTATGGCCGCACGACGGTCTGGAAAACCATCGGCGCCATGATCCGGGAAAGGCTGCGTCCCAGCGACCCCTTTGATCTTGTTACCAAACTGGTGGCGCCATCGAACCGCTGGCCATACCTTGGCGAGGCGCTGCTTGATCGTGGTCCAAGGCTGGACCAATTGCACCCCTTGCTGTTGCCGGACCGCGATGTCCCTCCCGGCAAGTGCGCTCACATCCTGTCTTCGGCGTTTCTCTCGATCCCCTATTACGACCATTGGCGTCCGCAATACCGCATTGAGCGGATTTGCCCGCTCCTGTCTCAGCCGGTTATCGAACTGTGTCTGCGGATCCCCACCTGGAACTTCACCCGCAGCGGGGTTGATCGCGCTCTGGCGCGGCATGCTTTCCGAAACATGCTGGCGCCGGAGGTGCTGCATCGCACCAGCAAAAGCACGCCCGACGATCTCTATGAAGGCGTCCTGGCGCGAAATCTGCCGTTCCTGCGCGAGGTTTTGCTTGACGGTGAATTGGTTCGCTGCGGGGTATTGGCCCGGGCACCGCTAGAAGAGCTACTGCGAGACTTGGCACCGCGTGCGATTGGTCCGGGAATTCCGCTGGAATTCTTCAGTTGGGAAACCTGGGTCCAGTCAACCAAGGCAAAGAACAGTTTATCGCTATTGAGTTGACGAATAGATAGTAATTAATAACATTTGAATCCTGGCTTCGGTCAGAATCCAAGCAAAGGAGGTTGTCATGTTTAAACTTGGAAAGATTTCAAAAGCCACCAAGGGCTGGCTGGGTCGTTCTTATGATTGGGCATTCCAACGGGGCGACATTCCTTAAAAATTTGCCACTCACTTCATTGAAAGCATGGCGTCCGGTAGTTTTTTATAGGAAAATACCGGGCGCCTTTTTTGTTCTTGCCTGCATAAATTGACGCCGCACGGCTGTCGCTCCCAGTTTCAGCTTTCGCCAAACACCAAGGGCGCCCCAACTGGGGCGCCCTTGGTGTTTGGTGCACCCGACAGGATTCGAACCTGTGACCTCTGCCTTCGGAGGGCAGCGCTCTATCCAGCTGAGCTACGGGTGCGTGGCTGGCGCGGTTAGCAGTGCGGGCGGCGAAGCGCCAGTCACTTTTCGCGGGCTTTAGCGATTTGGCAAGGGCATCCGGGTTAAGGCAGTGCCATGAACATGCATTCCAGCTTTGCCCAGCCGGCCGCCGGTACACTGCCCACATCGGGCCGGCCCGAGTTTGGCCAGGCTTCCGCCAGCGCGATGAGTATGAAGTGGTCGGCGCTGCATGATGCGGTTGCCGTGGTCGGCACTCTGGCTGGCCTCGCCGCTGAGCCGATGCGCGCCGAAGTGCGCAATTTTCCCGCGATCATGCGCGATGCCGGGGGTTGGCGGCGTGACCGGGCCGAACAGGGGATTGATGATCTCTCAGCTGTAATGGAGCCAGGAATCGCCGCGCTGCTGGCGATCCATGCCCGCGGCGCCAACCCCGCCCCGGCGGCCCTGGCGCTGTGGCAGGAATTTCACGCTGCTCGGGCCGCACTGCTGGCGCTGACTCCGCCCCCGGAAGCCGTGACGCAGCGCCGTTTCATGTAGGCACGCTTGCAAAGTTGCCAGTTTGTTCCTAGGGGTCGGCCATGGCTGGTCCCGTCCCGATTCCCGCAGATGCCGAGCTGAAGGCTGCCCAGGCGGTTGCCCGCGGGATCTGCCGGTTGTTCGCCCGTAACGATATCTGGTGTCTGGCGGAAATGCCGCTACGCTCCAGTCGCCGGGCCGATCTGATGGGGATCGATGCCAAGGGCCATCTGGTTATCGTCGAAATCAAGGTTAGCCGGGCCGATCTGCTCGGCGATGCCAAGTGGACCGACTATCTCGACCATTGCGATCGGTTCTATTGGGGCCTCGCCCCGCACCTTGATCGTTCATGTATGGAAGATCCGGCATTCCTGCCAGAACGCTGCGGACTTATCGTGGCCGATGGCTACGATGCGGAGATTCTGCGGCCAGCCGCCACCGTTCCCCTGGCAGCCGCGCGCCGCAAGGCCGAGACCGAACGATTGGCCCGAGCGGCGCTGCGTCGCCAACAAGGCTTTGTTGATCCCGGCCTGTCGGGCTGGGTCGGCTGATCGATTGCCTGAGGCGTCGTTTCCTCGCGCCCGCTCCAGCCCTTCCCGCGCAACTTAACGGTTAATTTACCATGTTGCGCCAGAACCGACCTCGGACAGGACTTGGTGGGGAACCCACATGGATACGTATCGCGGAAGTTATCTGGATTCGAATGCGGCCGACGATTGGCCCGAGGTGGAATTTGGCGAGGAGGAAACCCCGCGCGAGCCGCCGCCCAGCCCGATCGGACAGGACGAGCGGCGCATGCAGGTGCGCGCCTACAATCACTGGGCAAGCCTGCTCGATGATCGCAATTTTCCCTCGATCGGCGACATCGCCCCGGCCGAGCTGCCCGATTTCGGGCCCTACAGCGTCATGCTCGACTTCAGTGAAGGGATCGAGAACCCGGCGGTCCGCTATCTGGGGGACATGCTGGCCGAAGAATGCGGCACCAGTGGCACGATCGAAACCCTGGCCGACGTGCCGGCGCGTTCGCTGCTGTCGCGAATCACTGACCATTACATGCAGATCCTCGCCAATCAGGCACCGATCGGGTTCGAAGCCGAATTCGTCAACCAGCGCGGCCGGACGATCCTCTATCGCGGAATCTTGCTGCCGTTCTCGTCCGACGACGTGGGAATCGACTTTATTTACGGGGTGATCAACTGGAAAGAACTGGCTGACCAGGCGACCACCGAAGAGCTGCTGCAGGAAATCGACCAAGCGCTTGAGGCCAATGGCCATGTCGAAGCCCGCCGCGCCGATCCTATCACTGAATGGGCCGATGGCCCGGCCGATTCGCTTGCCGGGGATGACGCGGAAGAAGCGGAAGATGAAGACGATGTGCTCGACCTTGCCTGGCTCGAAGCGCCGGCCGAGAAAGCCGAACCGGCCGCTGCGGAACCCCGCTTTGGCGGGCTGACCCCGGCGCTGGCCGAAGACGAGGACGAGGACGAGGACGAAGAGCCTGCTGCTCCGTTAGACCTCAGGGCCATGGCCCGCGCACAGGGCGATCTACCGCCGCTTGATCTTGATGGTTTTGCCGAACTGGCCGAGCAGGATGCCGGTCTGACGGAAATGACCGCCGCCACCTTGGCGATCGACATGCCCGATGTGGCCGAAGAAGACATGGGTCTGGGCGATTGGCTCGCCTCTGCCCGCGAACTGGCCGAAGCGGCCCGCGGATCAGAAGACCGCACCCGCCAGGCACTCTATGCCGCGATCGGCAAGGCTTATGACTTCTCGCTCGCCGCTGCCGATGCAGCAGAGGAGTTCGCCGATCTGGTCGCCGATTCGGGACTGACCGTGCAGGACCGCGCACCAATGACCCCGGTGGTCAAGCTGGTGTTCGGCGCCAACTACGACAAGACTCGCCTGACCGAATATGCCTCGGCGCTGTGCCATGCCCAGCGCATCGGGCTCGGCCGCGGGGCGCTGGCCGGATACCTTGCCGCCGCTCCGGGCGGTCTCAAGGGCGTGGTCACCGAAGAACGCCGCCTGAAGCGCGAGGAAAGCGGCCAGGTAGCCGTGGTTCGCGATACCCCACGCGAGGCGTTGGCCAAGAAGCTGCGCAAGCTGGACCATGCACCGCTCGATGCCGTTTCGGCTGAAGGCGCCGAGTTCACGCTGCTGGTCGCCCGCCGTCTGCCCACCGGAGAAGTGGTGCTGCTAGGCGAAGTGGCCGACGATATCCCGCTGCTGGAAAAAGCGGCGAAAAAGCTGCTCGGCTGATCCCCAAGTCCAAGTCCAACAATCAGCCGCGCCGGGCGCGCCGTGTCGGGGGGCATGGCGCGCCCTTTGCTTTTTCGGGTGGGGCAACCGGCCAGAACAACCGCAGAACCAAGCGCCAGCTTTCCCTGATCAACGAAACCGCCTAGACCGGCGCCATGGCAAAGGCGGTCAAACGGGGACGGATTTCGCGGATGGGCTGGATTGCGATTGCTCTGGCCGTGCTGGCTGCGGCGCTGTTCGGAGCCTGGCGTTATGCCCTTGCCACCAATTCGGTGGCCTTGCTGGACTGGGCGGATCGTCAGTTCGGCGGCAATTCCGGCTACCGCGTGGCGCTGAGCAATGGCCGTTATGGCCCGCTGGCGGCGCAGCAGGTGGACGTAATCGTCCCCGAGGAGAGGGGCATCTCGCCGCACCCGGTCCTGGTCTTCATCCATGGCGGCGGGTGGCATTCGGGCTCACCTGGCGATTACAGCTTCGTTGGCCGGCAGTTCACACGCGAGGGCTATGTCGTGGTCCTGCTCGGCTATCGGTTGGGGCCGGAAGGCCGCTACCCCCGCATGCTGCAGGACAGCGCGCTGGCCATGGCCTGGGTCCAACAAAACATTGCGAAATATGGCGGTGATCCAGATCGGGTCTTCGCAATGGGCCATTCAGCCGGCGCCTATAATGTGGTGATGCTGGGTCTCGAGCGGCAATGGCTGGGCCGCGCTGGGGTGCCCGACGGGTTCCTGAAAGGCGTGGTCGGCCTGTCCGGGCCATATGATTTCTATCCCTTCACATCGGATTCGGCGCGCAATGCCTTTGGCCAGGAGGCCGATCCGGCGATCACCCAGCCGATCAATCATGTCCGCGGTGACGGCCCGCCAATGCTGCTGCTGACCGGCGATGCGGACGAAACGGTCAAGCCGCGGAACAGCCGCGTTCTGGCCAAGGCCCTTAGCGCCGCCGGGCAAGCGACCGAACCTGTGATTCTGGCTGGCGTCGATCATTCCGGCACGGCAATGAAACTGGCCGCCCCGTTCAACCGCGACCGCCGGGTGCTCGATCCGGTGCTGGGCTTTCTCCGCAACCACGACAGCGCTTCAGCGCCGGTTCAGGCGGCTGGCCGCTAAGCCGTGATCACGATGCGCGTCTTCAACCGTTTGCTTGCCCGCTGCCTGGCCATGCTGCTGGCCGTGACGCTCAGCGTCCAGCCGGCTATCGCCCAATCGATCCTGCGCGACGCCGAAACCGAAATCCTGCTGCATGACATGGCGACCCCGTTGGTCCGCGCAGCCGGACTCGATCCGCGCAATGTCGCGATCGTCTTGATCGGCGACCAGTCGATCAATGCCTTCGTGGCCGGCGGGCAGGCGATCTACATCCATTCCGGCCTGATCAACGAGGCCGGCTCTGCGCTGGAGGTCCAGGGCGTGATTGCCCACGAACTCGGCCACATTACCGGCGGCCATGTGATCAACGATGGCGGCGCGAAGGAAGCGCAGGGGATTTCGATCCTGTCGCTGTTGCTGGGCGGTATCGCAGCTGCTGCCGGATCGGGTGACGCCGCGATGGGCGTTATCATGGCCGGCCAGCAGGCTGCTCTGGGCAAATACCTCGCCTTCAGTCGCGGCCAGGAAGCCAGTGCCGATGCGGCCGGAGCGCAGTATCTGTCCAAGGCGGGCCTTTCGGGACGCGGCTCGCTGAGCTTTTTCCGGCGGCTGCAAAACCTCGAGATGCGCCACGGCTATTCCCGCAATGCCGATACCGAATTCTATTCGACCCACCCGATGACTTCGGACCGGATCAACACCTTGCAGGACACCTATCAGAAGGATCCGGCGTGGAAAGCCCCGGCCGATACCCAGCTTGAGGCCCGGTTCCAGCGGGTAAAGGCCAAGCTGTTCGGCTATATTTCTGAACCCCAGCGGACCTTGCAGGTCTATCCTGAAACAACCACCGACGTGCCGGCCCGCTATGCCCGCTCATATGCCTTCCACAAGGACGCGCGGCTCGACAAGGCCTTGGCCGAAACCGACGCACTGCTCGCCCTTGCGCCCAATGACCCTTATTTTCTGGAGCTCAAGGGCCAGATCCTGCTCGAATCCGGTCGCCCGGGCGAGGCGCTGCCGATGCTGCGGCGGGCCACCCAGTTCTCGAATTTCCATCCGCTGATCGCCACCACCTTCGGCCACGCCCTGATCGCAACCGAGGATGCGTCACAGCTTGCCGAAGCAGAACAGGTGCTCCGCGCCGCGGTCTCGCGTGATCGGGAGAATCCCTTCGCCTGGTACCAGCTGGGGGTGATTTACGGGATGAAGGGCGATATTCCCCGCGCCCGGCTGGCCAGCGCCGAACAGCAGGCGCTGCAGCTCAACTATCCGCAAGCGCTGCAAAGCGCGCAGATGGCCCAGGCCGCGCTACCGACCGGCTCGCCCGACTGGATTCGCGCCGGGGATATCGCGATGGAAGCACGCGCCGCGATTGAACAGCGCAAGAAACGCCGTTAGCGCGGCCCCATGGCTGATAGATCTTCCCGTCCTGCCCTGCCGCTGATCCTGTCCGGCATCGCATTGCTGCTGGCCGGAGGTGCCGCTGGCTTTACTTTCGGCCGTAGCGGCGGTGCCCCGACCGACAAGGCCGCGATCGAAACCGTGGTGCGCGAATACATTCTTGCCCATCCCGAGATCCTGCCAGAAGCGATGGAGAACCTGCGCAAGAAGGAAACCGACAAGCAGATCGCCGCCACTGGCGACAAACTGGAAGTGGCCTTTCCTGGCGCGGTGATGGGCAATCCCAACGGCACCGTCACCCTGGTCGAATTCACCGACTTTGCCTGCACCTATTGCCGCCAGAGCATGGCCGATGTCGAAGCGCTGATCGCGGCCAATCCCGACCTCAAGGTGGTAATTCGCGAACTGCCGATTATCGCCCCGACCAGCGCAGATGCGGCACGCTGGGGCCTGGCTGCGGCGCAGCAGGGCAAATATCCTGAATTCCACAAGGCCATGTTTGCCGCCGGGCGGACCGATGCCATAAGCATCGAAGCCGCGGCCCGCGCGGTCGGCCTCGATCTCGACCGCGCCCGCAAGTTCATTGACGACCCCAAGGTCAAGGCCGAGCTCGCCGGCAACCTTGAACTTGCCAGGCAGCTAGGGATCGACGGAACTCCCAGCTGGGTCGTGGGAGAGCAGCTACTCAGCGGTGCGGTCGGCAGGGATGTGCTGGGCAAGGCGATCGCCGAAGCGCGTAAGCGGTAATTCCCTCTTTGCCGCTGGAAAAACCTGCTAAGGTCGGGGCCATGGCCGTCTTGCCGTTTCGCCCGATCCCGTTCTTCGCCAACAAGAACCGTGCGTTCTGGCGCCTGCAGGCAGCCGGCTGGGGCGGAGCAATGTTGCTGCGCGCGGCTTCGGGCCTGGCCAATGGCCAGCCGCTTTCCTACCTTGTGCTGGTCCTGATCTCGACCGTGACCGGCCTGTCATTGACCCTGGTCCTGTCGGTGATCTACCGCCAGTTGATCAGCCGCCGCCCGCTGATCACCTGGGGGGTGACCGTACTGGTCTTCCCGCTGGCCGCCGCGCTCTATGCCTTTATCGATGCCTGGGTAAACGGGCTCTATTCGGGCGACAGTGGCAGCGGCTTTGCCCAGCGTTTCATCAGCCTATTCTACCTCGATGCAACGCTGATGCTGGCCTGGTCTGCGCTCTATTACATGATCAACTTCTTCCTCCAGATTGAAGAACAGAACGATCAGCTGATTCAGCTGGAAAACCAGGCGACCCAGGCCCAGTTGGCGATGCTGCGCTATCAGCTCAACCCGCATTTCTTGTTCAACACGCTCAATTCGATCAGCACCCTGGTCCTGCTCAAGCAGACCGAGCCGGCCAACGCCATGCTCAGCCGGCTATCCTCATTCCTGCGTTATACCCTGGTCAACGAGCCGACCGGTCGGGTCACCGTGGCGCAGGAAATCGACACGCTGAAGCTCTATCTGGAGATTGAACGGATGCGGTTCGAGGAGCGACTGCGGACCCGATTCCAGATCGAGTCCGGGACGGAATCTGGCCTGCTTCCATCATTGTTGCTCCAACCGCTGGTCGAAAATGCGATCAAATATGCGGTCAGTCCGCAGGAATCCGGAGCTGAAATCACCATCGCGGTGCAACTCGTCGGCCCAAACCTTCGCATCACCGTCTCCGACACCGGCCCGGGGTTGCAATCGGGGGATTCGGACAACAGGTTGACCGGTGTGACATTCGACGGCGGCGAACAGGTATCCACTGGGGTAGGCCTTGCGAACATTCGCGACCGGCTGGCTCAGGCTTATGGCGAAGAACACCGGTTCGAAACGATGGAACCACCCGAAGGCGGTTTTGCCGTGCTGATCGAAATTCCGTTCGAACGCCGCGAAGCCATGCCCGCGGCCCTTCCCGCAGAGAAGCGTCCGGCATTCGCCGGCTGAGGCCCAGCACATGACCATCCGCACCATTATCGTCGATGACGAGAAGCTCGCGATCCAGGGGCTGCAACTCAGGCTCGAAAAGTTTCCCGATGTCGAAGTGATCGACACCTGCTCAAACGGGCGCGAGGCGATCCGCAAGATCAAGACCGAAAAGCCCGATCTGGTGTTCCTCGACATCCAGATGCCCGGGTTCGACGGGTTCTCGGTGGTCAAGGGGATCATGGAGATCGAGCCGCCCTTGATCGTCTTCGTCACCGCCTATCAGGAACACGCGGTGCGCGCGTTCGAGGCCAACGCCGTCAACTACCTGATGAAGCCGGTCGACGAGGACAAGCTGGCCGACACCATGGAGCGGGTACGGCTGCGGATCGCCGAAAAGCAGGCCGCTGAAGAGGCTGAAAAGCTCAAGACCGTGCTGGCCGAAGTTGCCCCCGATGCGATGGATGCCATGCCCGAAGAGCCCGAGCACGCGGCGCGTTATGAAAAACTCATCAACATCAAGGATCGCGGGCAGATCTTCCGGGTCGATGTCGATTCGATCGAGCGGATCGAGGCGGCCGGCGACTACATGTGTATCTATACCGCCGACAACAGCCTGATCCTGCGCGAAACGATGAAGGATCTGGAACGCCGGCTCGATCCGCGGGTGTTCCAGCGGGTTCACCGCAGCTGGATCGTCAACCTCAACAACGTCCGCCAAGTCAAGCCGCACACCAACGGCGAATGTTTCCTGGTGCTGGAAAGCGGCGCGGATGTGAAGGTCTCACGCTCCTACCGCGACGTTGTGGCGCGGTTCGTGCACTGACAAAGAAGGTCTTCGGCCTTTTACCCTAGAACCAGGCGCGGATAGCGTGCCCACGCTCGCCCCAGAAGATAAACCAGCGCCCGGCCGCTTCGACAATCGATAATTGCTCGTCGAAAGACTCTGCCCGGCTGTTCTGACGGGCCAGCCCGATCCGCTCGAGCAACGATCGCTTGTGCGGGATCGGGCCGGTCGCTCTGGCAGCAACCACCGCTTCCAGAAGCTTGCGGCCATATGCCTCGGCTTCCTCCGGCATGCGGTGTTCCCACGCCTCGCTGATTGTCGCCTGATCGAGCACGTCTTCGCAAGCGATCAGAAATGCACCGCGAAAGCTTGTTTCGTCGATACCTTCGTACAGCCCGGCGTGGGTGTATTGCGGGATGCCGTCACACTCGATCAGTGCGAGTACATGGTAGCCGCGAAATTCTTCCACCAGGCGCTCGCGTTCCTCTGATGTGCCGACCCCGCGAGCCTTGGCAATCCAGGCATCGGCCACGGGGTCAGAGCCTACCTGCGGAGCCCCAATGGCGGCGTAGCCCGGTACCGAGATCGCCTCGAAGCGCGCCTTGTCTCCGGGATTATCTGGGTCGACGAATGAGCGGGAAATGAGCTCGCGCCATTCCCGCTCATGCCCCGGCTTGGCCCGCCCTTCCACAACCAGGTCCAATCCCATGCTCGATCTCTCACGACACTGAGTTTTGCATATCCAATCCGCGCGATCATCCATCGAATTCAGTTGGTAAATCGTTAGCAAGACCCAGCCTTTCAAAAAAGGTGCACTGGCTATTGTTAAGAGCGGACCGTGCTCGACATGGATCGCGGTCTTTGCGATGACGCTGGCATGACTGCGTTCACCCTCCCCGGCTTTCACCTCGCCCAGTTCGTCCGCGCTACGCTGGATGAGGACCTGGGCCTTGGCCTGCCCGGCGGCGGGCATGATGTGACCAGCGAGAGCGTGATCCCGGCTGATGCGCGGTTTTCTGGCGTGATGGACAGCCGTGATCCGATCGTTGTCGCCGGACTGCCGATCGCCGCCGCGTTCTTTCGCACGCTTGATCCCGGCATGGAGATCGAGGTGCTGGTGGAAGAGGGCGCACAGGTCCCTGCCGGATCCGACCTGATGCGCCTGTCGGGCAATGCCCGCGCGATGCTCACTGCCGAACGCTCGGCGCTCAACACGGTCCAGCACCTCTCGGGCATCGCGACGATGGCCCGCAGCTACGTCGATGCCATGGCTGGCCATGCCACCCTGCTCGATACCCGCAAGACAATCCCCGGGCTGCGCCACCTCGAGAAGTACGCCACGCGGATGGGCGGCGCGAAGAACCACCGCATGGGTCTGTGGGACGCGGCCATGATCAAGGACAACCACGTGCTGGTCGCTGGCGGTGTGGCCGAAGCGGTGCGCCGTGCGCGCGAGGCCGGGGTGAAGGATATCATCTGCGAAGTGGACCGGATCGACCAGATCGAACCCGCCATCGCCGCCGGGGCCAGCCACGTGCTGCTCGACAACATGAGTGTCGCCGAACTGAAGGAAGCTGTAGCTCTGATCGCCGAGCGCGTGCCGTGCGAAGCCTCGGGCGGGGTCCGGCTCGACACGATCGCCGCGATCGCCGCGACCGGGGTGACCTACGTTTCGGTCGGCCGCCTGACCCAAAGCGCCCCCGCCGCCGACGTTGGGCTGGATTTTACCCCTTTATAGAAGCATTTGCGCTGAAGTAGGAATTGCGCCAGTATTTGCCACCGCCACCCGAGGGGAAACACATGCGCCCGGCTTCCATCGTCAAATTCGATCGTTATTTTCTCTTGTCGCTGGGGATCGGTCTGGTCAACGCCGTGGTCAGCTATGATGCCAATGTGAAGATGCTGGCGGACGATCCGGCCACCGCACAGTTTGGGGCTGGTTTCGTCCTTTCGACCCTGGCGTTCGGCTTCGGTATCCCGCTGTTGCTCTGGTATCTCGTCGCACGCAAGGCCAGCAACGTGGCGAAGTGGTTGGTGGTGGTGCTGACCGGGCTGGGGCTGCTCGGGATCCTGCCATCGCTCTCGATGATGCTGGATCGGGGGATTCTCTATTTCGGGATGAGCCTCGCGACATTTGGGCTGCAGCTTTATGCAGTATATTACCTGTTCCGCCCCGATGCCAAGGCTTGGCTCGTAAGCAAGGGCAAGGCCGGCACCGAGCCGGATGTCTTCAGCTAGCGTGCGGGCTATCATCCTACCGGGCCTGGCGGCCCTGCTCCCCACCCCCGCCCTCGCGCAGGCCTATCAGTGCCGCGCCCCGCAGCGCATCGAAATGCCTCAGCCGCCGCAACCCGATGGCCCGCGGCGAATGTCTCCGATTCGCGGCTATACCCTGGCGATCAGCTGGTCGCCCGAGTTCTGCCGGGGCGGCAAGGCCGCCAAGGACCCGGCCAACCTGCAATGCAACGGCAGCATCGGCCGGTTCGGCTTCGTGCTGCACGGGCTCTGGCCGGAAAGCGGGCAGGGCAAGTATCCACAGTGGTGCAGCGTGACCCCGCGCCCGACCGAGGCCGAGCTCAAGGCCAACCTGTGCATGACCCCGGTGCCCTGGCTGCTCGAACACGAATGGGCCAAACACGGCAGCTGCATGGCGAAGAGTCCGGCCGGCTATTTCAAAGTCTCCTCGATCCTTTGGAAATCGGTTCGCCTGCCCGATGCCGACAAGCTTTCGCGCCAGCCAGCCCTCACCGCGGGCGATTTGCGCCGGGCCTTTGTGGCGCTCAATCCCGGGTTTCCGCTATCCTCGATTGGCCTGCGGACCAGCAACGGCGGCTGGCTGCGCGAAATGCAGCTTTGCTATGATCGCAAGTTCAAGCCCACCGCCTGCGAGCCGCGCGCTTTAGGGCCGAAGAACGACGTGCCTTTGCAGATCTGGCGCGGGCTTTAACGGCCGCTCAGGGTCCACGCAGTTTGGCGAAGAACGCCCTTAGCAAGGCGGCAGCCTCTTCGGCGCCCATGCCCGAATAGACCTCGGGCTTGTGCAGGCTCTGTTCGTGCTCGAACACTCGCGCCCCATGTTCGACCGCGCCGCCTTTGGGATCTGGCGCAGCGTAATAGAGCCGGGCGATGCGGGCATGGGCAATTGCCCCGGCGCACATCGCGCAGGGTTCCAGCGTAACCCACAGCTCACAGCCATCGAGCCGTTCGTTGCCCAGCACGGTGGCGGCGTGGCGAATCGCCAGAAGCTCAGCGTGAGCGGTCGGATCCTGCAGGGTCCGCGGGGCGTTGTGAGAGGTGGCGATAACGACCCCGTCCTTGACGATCACCGCACCGATCGGCACTTCCCCGGAAGATTCGCCGCTCCGCGCTTGATCAAGCGCGATTCGCATCGGTTCGGGAAGGGGCCAGCGGCTCATTTCCAGAGGGCTAGAGTCTTTGTCTTGGTGCGGCAAGGACATCCGTCCTTGCCTTTGCAACACCGGCCCGCTCCCCCTGCCCGGCCACCCTTAGGGCGCCATCAGCGGGTGGCCGGGCAGAGGGAGCGGGCCGGTGTTGTCAGCCAATCGCGGAGGCGATTGGCGCACCAAACCAAGCAATACCTTGACCCCGCAAGGGTGAATCGGTATGGGCGCGCCTTCTCCCATCTTGGGCGTCCAGTTTTTTAGCGAGTAAAGCCATGTCCCGTATTTGCGAACTGACCGGCAAGGGCCGCCAGGTCGGCCACAACGTCAGCCACGCCAACAACAAGACCAAGCGCGTGTTCCTGCCCAATCTGCAGAACGTCACGCTGATGTCTGACGGGCTGGACCGCAGCTTCAAGTTCCGCGTTTCGACCCAGGGGCTGCGCTCGGTCGAACACGTCGGCGGGCTGGACAACTGGCTGCTCAAGACCTCGGATGAGAAGCTTTCGACCAGCGCTCAGAAGGTCAAGCGTGAGCTGAAGAAGAAGGCCCTCGCGGCCTGATCTCCAGCTTTTTCTGATCTGCCATGCTGGGGCGTCCGGTTATCCGGGCGCCTTTTGCTTTTGGGGCAAAAGCGCCTCGTCGATCAGCACCTTGAGCAACAGCACCCGCTGGCTCGCCGCACCGTTCTCGTCGCTTAGTATCCAAGCCACAAGCCTCCCGTCGGCCTGTCGTTCGATCGTCAGGCCTTCATAGTTGTCAACCGGCCAGCCGCCGGAAAGCTCGCCCAGCTCTTCCGCTTGCCAGACTTGGCCGGGCCGGATCGCGGCAGGATCGGCGATCAGCACTTTTATCGCAAAACGCGCCGGGATCGGCCAGACCAGCCGCCGGGCGAGGATCAGCACCCGGCCATCGGGCAGCTCGGCCATGTCGGTCGGACGGTAACCTTGACCGCCTTCGAAACTGAAAGCCTGGCCCTTGATTCCGCTGGCCGGGTCGCCGGCGTAGAGAAACGCAGGGTGGCGTTTGCCAAGCCAGCTGCTGCGGCATTCACACAGCACCACAAAACGGCCATCGGACAGACGGACCATCGCTTCGGCCCCACCATTGTTCGACCAACCCTTCCAGTCGCGCTCCTCGCGAAAAGCCTCACGCTCAAGCCTGGGACCGTGGCGCGCGATGGCATTGCGCCCTTCCAGTGCCAGCCAGACTTGTCCCGTTGCCGGATCGCGCGCGGCGGATTCGACGTCGCGGTTATTTTTAAGCTGACGCCGGTCGGTCAGCGTCACGCCAAACCGCGGCGGATGGGCCAAAGCATCGGGCTTAGAGAATTCCAGGAAATAGCCGCGATCGCTGAAAGCAAGCAGCCTGCCCTGCGGCTGAACCAGCAAGGCGGAATAGCCGCCAAAGGCCGAATGGCGGCTGGACAGCTGCCATGCCCCCTTGAGCCGCAAGGGCCCCATCAGGCAGCATCCTGGGGCGAGCGGTAGCCGCTCCAGTGCCAGATTCGGGCGATTATCAGGCGGCAGCGGCGTGCTGCGCAACCAGGTTGCCAGGCCGAGGCCAAGCGCAATCAGCACAGCAAGCAGGCGCCGCTGCATGATCCGATCGATCAGAGCGCGCCTACGGGCATGGCCGCGGCTCCGGTGGTAGCGGCAATCGCGGTGCGCTCAGCCGGCGACAGGTCTGGATGCCACAGATCGAAGATCATGATCACGCGCAGTTGATCGGTTTCATTGACCGCCTCATGCTCAATCGTGTCGTCAAACACCCAGCCTTGGCCAAGCTCCCAGTCATGGACAGCCTCGCCCACCCGGAACCAGCACTTGCCCGGAATGATCAGCGGCAGGTGGCATACCAATCGGAAATTGGCCACACCAACATGCGGCGGGATCGCGGTGCGCGGTGCGAGCAACGAGAACATCGCGTTGGCACCGCACCCTATAATCCAGGGCTGCGCCATGCCGCCGAGAAATTCCATTGTGCGCGGGCAAAGCGCTGCATTGGGTCCGATTGTCTCTCCGCGCTGAATCAGGTGGATCGCGGTCCAGTCACGGCTGTGATTAAGCGCCTGCCACTGTGCCAGCGGCTCACCCACCCCATACTGCACATATGGCACGAGGACCGCTTGATCCGCGTTCGCAACCTGGTCCATTTCCGCGCGAATCACTTCGGTCAGCCCTTCAAGATCGGCCAGCCACGGGAACAAGGCACGGTCATGAAACTCGGCTTCGCGCAGACCGGGATAGTGGAAATGCGTTGGCTCAGAGTGATAGATCCGGGTTCGCCGGGTGACATTGCTGGCAAGGCGAGCAGTGCGGCGGCGCTCGTGGGGCGTAAGATCGGCCCCGCTTGCCTCAACCGCTGCGTTGAGCCTTGCTTCAAGCTCGCTCTGGTGCAGGGCCCAAGCCGCCTTGGCCCGTTCGATTGCCGGACCAAACGTTGTGGGCAGCGGATCGGGGCGCGTCTGCGCGAGAGCGCGGCCATAGGCTTCTCCGGCCCCGGGATGGCCCGCCTGGTCAAGCATCCGGGCGCGCATCAGCAAGTTGACGAAATCAAGCGGAGCAAAGCTCAGCGCCCGGTCGATCGCCTCGATCGCCTTGACCGGCGCACCCGAAACCTGGCGGATGGTGGCCAGCCGCTGCCAGAAAGCCGGATCCTGGGGATCGGAAAGAGCCGCCGCTTCGAGAATTGCGCGCGCTTCAGCTGGATTGCGCGCAGCCAGGGCGCGGTCAGCGGCGGAAATGCGCTGGGCTAATTCGGGATATGACGCCGTCATTGCCCCGGAATGTGCCGCTCTGGAGCCAATTGCAAGTGATCAAACCAAGACTGATTGATCCAGAAGTGATTGGCGGGTAATTCCCGGTTCAGCTTCGCAGCTGCACAGTTGCGGATGGCAACAAGGAATTTGACTCCATGACCAAGTCATTGATTGCAGTCGGCGCTCTTGCGCTGATGGTGTTGGCCGCCCCGGCTGCCGCGAAATCGTCTGAACCAGCTACGGCTTCGGCTCAAGCGGACGTGGGTGACAACAACAAGATGGTTTGCCGCCGGGTCGAAGCGATCGGCACGCGGCTCGGCTCGAAGAAAGTCTGCCGCACCAAGGCCCAGTGGGATGCTGAAGCTGCGGCGAATCGCCAGGATCTGGAACGCAGCCAGACCCAGCGCTGGAAAAGCGACTGACTTCTCAGGGCTCGTAACCGAGTTTTTCAATCCATGGCTGGAGCACCGGCATGACCGGCTCCAGCTTTTGGCGATAGCGCTCCCAGCGTCCTACTGCGCGCTGGTATAGCGGCTGCCCGATCTGGGCGTAGGAGGCGGTGCGCACCGCCCCGCGCCGGGCCGCACTGGCCTGGTTGTCCAGCACTTCATCGCGCCATGACAGCCCCAGGAAGATCAGCAAGGTGCGCATTTCAGCTTCGAGATCGGCAATCATCCGTTCGTATCGGACCCGCTGCGGCTTCAGCCCGAGCAGCGCTTCGGCGCGTTCGAAATTGCTGAAGATCGCGGCATAGGTCCGCGCGGCTTCGCCCAGATCTGTATAGCTTTGCATGGCAAAATTGGGCGCGAAATTGGCCATGAAGCAGCTCAAGACGGCGTCGCAAGGATGTCGTTCGACCAGCACGATCGCGGCATCCGGGAACAAGCGGTTGATCACCGGCATATGCGTCATGTGCAAGGGCATCTTGTCGACGATTCGGCGTCCGGCGGCATCGCCCTGAAGCTCAGTTGCAAGGGTGAAATAGCGGCGGCGCGCGGCCTGGATCCGGGCCGGATCGGCCTCGATCGCCAGGCCGGGGAATTCGTGCTCGACCGTGGCGAGCGTCGGCTGTTCCTCGAACACCTGAAGCTCGGGCAGGGCGGTTAGCAGTGTATCGAGCAGCGTGGTGCCAGATCGCGGTGAGCCGACGATGAAGGCCGGATCTTGCGGCGCGCCAGGTTCAGGCCGCACCTCGGCAAGCGGTCCGGCCATTTCGGCGGTCTGGCTTTCAATCGTTTCACGGAACGTGGGCCCGGGCTCGGCCGGGTGCGCGATCTGTGAAGCCTGGTTCATTGCTTCGAACTGGGCAAAGGCCTCGTCGCTGCGGCCGAGCCGTTCGGCGATTTCGGCGCGGACCTGGGCGGTTCGAATCGGGTTGATCGTGTCGGGTATGCGTGCGGCTTCGCGCTCGGCCTCTTCGAACCGTTCGCGGCGTCGCAGGCTCCAGGCCTTGAGGAACGACAGCTCGGGACGCGGATCAAGCGTTTCGCATTCGGCAATGTGCGCATCGAGTTCGTCGAGCCGATTGTCGTTTTCGAGCAGCAGCCCAAGTTCCAGCCGGGCCTCCCCGAAATGATCTTCGGCCGCCGCCGCACGGCGCAAAGTCTGCTCGGCCGAATCGCGGTTCCCGGCGGCGGCCTGGGCCAGGCCGAGTTCCACCAGCACCGGATGGTGATCCGGGAACCGGCGCACCGCTTCTTCAGCGTTGCGCAGACGTGCATCGCGCTGGTTGACCGCGCCGAGCGCTTGGCTGAGGTTCAGAAAGACCTCGGGCAAGCTGGGATAGGGCGAGCGATTAACGGCGTTTTCGAAAGCAATGACGGCGCCGTCGCGGTCGCCGATTCGGTTGAGGCAATTGCCCAGGTTGTTCCAGCTTTCCCAATCCTGCGGGACTGCGGCGAGAGCAATTCGATAAGACGCGATCGCATCGCCGGTCGCATCGTCCTGCTGGTGGAAATATCCGGCCAAGCGTGCAAGGCCGGGATGCCCGCGATGGTCAAACGCCAGCGCCTTTGCCTCGTCAACCTGCCCAGTGGCTGTCAGCACAGTCGACAGGTTGAAACGCGCAGCCATGTCTGTGGGCGCGACGGCAATCTGTTGGCGCAGATAGGGAATGGCTTCGATCTTGCGATCAAGCTGGAGCAGCGCCAGTGCGGTGGTGCCGAGCAGTGCCGGATTCTCGGGCGCTGCCTCAAGCCCCTTCTGCGCGGCAGCAAGGGCGGCGGCGAACTGACGCTGGCGCAGCGCGTCTGCGGCGGCGCGGATGGCTTGAACCGGATCCATCAGTCTTGCTGCGGCCGGGCGATATCGTAAGCGACTGTCATACGCTCTCCGCTACCAAAGGGACGCGTGCCATGCCACAGCGTAGAGGGAAACAGGGCTAGTTTTCCTGGCTTTGGCTCAACCATGCGAAATGCTGCAAAGTCCGGCAGTAAATCGCGGCATTCGCCGAACGCCAGCCAGCCGCCTTCCGGCTCGAGTGGGTCGGGCTGGGGGACCACCACATAAAAGGCTGAGCTGATCCACCCTTGCCAATGGACATGGTCGGCGTGGAACCCCTTGTCGGTCAGCCGTACGGACCATGCGCCGGCAACGTTCAGCGCATCCCGTTGCGTGACGAGCAGCGGATGCGCCGGATCGGGCGGCGGGAGCTGCTCGACATAGCTGCGCACGGCTTCCAGCAGTGCGGTGCGCAGCCGGCGGATTTCGGGTTCGGCCTGGGCCAGCAGATTGCCATCGGTCTGGGTTCCACCACGCACCGATTGATCGAGCGGCTGACCCTTGGCCGCGTGGAGTCCGCGCAAGACCTCTGCCAGTTGATCGATCGGGCCAATTTCGGACGTGAGGTCAAAAGTGCAGATCATCCGCTCGTCGCCTTCCAGCCATTGCCAGCGCGGATCGCCGGACAGCCTCCACAGCAGCGCACGATAGGGCCAGACCGCCCTTTCGTTGCGCCCATCGAAGGCTTGCTCAGCCAGCAGCTGCGCCGCTTCCATGCGTCCGAGGCGAATGTAGTTGCGGATCGGCCAGCAGGCCATCTCACCATCATCAGGAAATGGCAGGTTATCGAACAGGATTTGAGCGCGGGCAGCTTCGCCAAGTTCGGTCAGACAGGCAGCCTCGATCCGGTCCAGTTCAAGGTCAGGGCCAAGCGACTGCCGTGCTTCGGCAACAGTTTCCAGTGCAGTTTGGTAATCGCGCGCTTCCATCAATACCCGGAACAGCGCTTGCCAGATCGCACCGGCCTGCTGGTGCTGGAGCAGGGCCTGGCGCAGGGTTGCGTCGATGGGTTCGCCCGGCCGCACCTGGGCACTGAGCCTGGCATAGGCGAGATGCCCGTCAATCCAGCCGGGGCTGTTCTTTAGGAGATGGGCCAGCTGTTCGCATGCAGTTGCGCCTTCGCCTTCGGCAAACATGGCGGCTGCCCGGCCCAGCGCAATCGCACCATCGCCGGGCGCGAGTTGACGGGCACGGTTGAACAGCGGGAGCGCCAGATAGCCGGCCTCGAAAGCGGTCCGGGCCTGGCTGTGCGCGATCAGCGGATCGGCTGGGGCAAGGGCGGCTGCGCGGGCAAAGGCGGCGTAGGCACCGGCGCTGTCTTGGCGATCTCGGCGGGCCAGTCCCAGAAACTGCCACAGGCGGGCATCCCCGGCTTGCCGTTCGGTTGCAGCGGCAAGCAAAGGCTCGGCCGCATCGGCGAGGCCGTGCTTGAGCGCCTCCGACGCGGCCCGAAGCAAGGCAAGGCTATCATTCAGTGGGACCCGCTGAAGAGCGGCTAAGGCGGCGGCGCGATCGGACATTTTGGGGTCTTAGCTTGCGGTGCGGATAAAAACAAAGTGGCGGGTTCCCGAAGGAACCCGCCACCTTGATACTTGGCAGATGTGCCGTTCGACTTAGAAGTCGAGGGTCACACCGGCGTAGACGTAACGACCCAGCGAGTCATACACCTGCGCCCAGCTGTTGCCGTTGCACGGACCAGACGGGCAAGCCGCGCCAGCAGTGAGCGGCGGGGTCTTGTCGAGCAGGTTGTTGGCACCGAGGCGGAACTTGAAGTGGTCACCCACGTCCGCGGTCAGCGCGAGGTCGAAGTAGCTAACCGACGGAATACGCAGGTTGGCCGGCTGAGTCGTACCCGCGAGGTTCGGGTTCGTGCTCGACCGGTCCTGAACCACGCCGTCGAAGTAACGCCAGCGCACCGAGACGCCGACACCCATCTTGGTGTCGAGGCCAACGCGCATCTGGTGACGCCACTTCGGCGACGGGGTGCCGCACAGACCGCCGTGGTAGCCTACGCAGTCAACCGGAACGGTGATCCCGTCGAAAGTGACGAGTTCATCAAGCCAGGTGCCGACGAAGCTGACGTTCATGCGACCGATACCACCAAGCTGGCGGCTGTAGTTGAGCGTCGCATCGATACCCTTGGTCGAAGCATAACCAATGTTCTGCGGGAGATCGATGATGTAACCGCCCGACGAACGCCAGAGCGAACCGGAAGCGTCGCGTTTGACCAGGCCGCAGAAGAACGGATCGGCGGTGTTGGTGCACTGGGTCACGATCGTATCAGCACCGATCGCCTGGATGGCGTTCTTCACCTTGATGTTGAACCAGTCGACGCTCATGGCCAGGCCCGGGATGAAGCTGGGCTGGAGCACCACGCCGGCGGTCCAGGTATCAGCCACTTCCGGGCGAAGGTTGGCGTTGCCACCGATCAGACCGTTGTACTGGTCAGCCGGGTTTGCCGCGACGACCTGACCAACGGACAGACCTTGTGCGCGGCAGCCCGTGTTGGCTGCAGTGATCGCGAAGCCAGCGCAGGGGTCTTCCGAACCGTCCAGAGCGACGCGCTGCGGAGCAAAGAAGTCCTGCAGCGTCGGCACGCGAACGGCGCGGTTGTAGCCCCCACGGAACCGGATGTCGCGGATCGGGGCAAATTCGCCTTCGATCTTGTAGGTGTCGGTGGCGAAGTTAGCTCCGTTGCTGACATTGTACGACGAATGGCGATAGCCGCCCGTCATGGTCAGATCGTATACGAAGCCTTCCTGAACCAGCGGAGCCCGCAGTTCGGCGAAGACTTCCTTCACGTCGAACTTGCCAGCGACCGAAAGGGTCGGTGCGCCCTGGCCGGCGAGATCGCCGGTGGTGAAGGCCGCATCGGTCTTCAGGTCGAGCGTTTCCTTGCGGTATTCGGCACCAACCACCAGGCCGAAGCCGTCCTTGGCCCCCGGGCTCTTGATCCCGTACTTGCCGAGATCGCCGGTGACATAGCCGCTGACGATCTGGGTGGTGTTGATCCCGCGCTGGAAGCCAGGAGTCGACAGATAGGAGACAGCTGCCGGGGTAACGGTGCCGATTCCGAAGATGTCGTAGGGTACGCAGTTGAGATCGGTACCATCGAGAACCGAACGGCAAACCGGAGCCCCACCGCTGGGGTTGGCAACAACGTCGAGCGCGCGCGTCAGGCGCGTGACCGAGAAGTCGTTGTAGTAGGTTTCCGCAAAGAGCGTGCGACCGTACTGGTAGTACATGTCGTAGTTCCAGGCATCGCCCAGATCGCCCTTCATACCAAGCACGCCACGGTAGCTGGTGTGCTGGAGATCGTCCTGACGCGGACCACCTTCAACGTTACGACGCAGGATCTGCGCAAAACCACGGTTGTAGGTACCACCGGTGGTCGGATCGATGAAGTTGAACGGCGTCAGCGGCAGAAGCGGTTCACCGATGCCGCGCGCAGTACGTGCAGCATTTTCATCCGCAGCGTTGCCGACCACGAAGAAGGCATCGCCCGGGTTCGGGCTGACCAGCAGGTTTTCGTTGTCGCAGATCACTGCAACCTGCGATGCACCCAGAAGCGGGTTGTTGCAGTTGAGCGACAGCGTGTTGCCGAAGTCACCCGAAGGGGCGATCTGGGCGACGGTGCGGTCGTCCATGAACATGAATTCCATGTACGGCTTCATCGAATCGCTGAGTTCATACTCGGCGAAGACGCCTGCGGTGTAGCGCTCGTCCGGACGCTGGAAGTAGTTCAGCGGGCCGAAGTTGTAGGGGGTGAAACCGCCAGCCAGAGTGCGCCCAGCGCCGATCTGGAAGAAGGTCGAGGTGAAGTTGGCCGGAACGCCGCCGCTGTCATAAGCGATGATCGTGCCGTTGGCCGAGGTGGCCGAACCGCCGCAGCTGAACAGCGCGCCGTTGGCTGCAACCTGAGCCGTGGTGCGCGGGGTCAGCGAGCAGGCCGAATAGTCACGGTCACGCTGCAGCACCGGGTTGACCTTGCGGTAACCGGCATAGGCTGTGATGTGGCCGCGGCCACCGTCAAAGGCAGTGCCGAAAGCAACAGTTGCGTCAACCGCGCCGCCATCGGTGACCATACCGCGCGGAACGGCATAGCCGCGCGCGTTCAGGGGGTTGGTAACCTGGGTGCCGATGTCATTGTTGTGGTTGTAGAAGCTGTACTGGCCGTCGATGCGGAAGCCTTCGAACTTCGTGTCCATCACGAAGTTGACGACGCCCGAAACCGCGTCCGCACCGTAAACCGACGAAGCACCGCCGGTCAGCACGTCGACGCGCTTGACCATGGCACCCGGGATCACGTTGATGTCGGCAGCCGAAGTGGTCGGGTCACCCGGGGTGACGCGACGACCGTTGACCAGCACGAGGTTACGTTCCGAACCAAGACCGCGCAGGTTGAGCGTGGCGGTACCCGACGAACCGTTAGAATAGTTCGAACCCTGGCCAGCGAAGACCTGCGGGAGCGAGTTCACCAGGTCTTCCACGCGGGTGGTGCCAGTGTTCTTGATGTCATCCGCCGAAACGACGGTGACCGGGCTGGCCGAATCAAGGTTCGGCGAAGCCAGGCGCGAACCGGTGACGACGATGGTTTCGGCGTCGGTATCTTCGTCTGCCGCAGCGTCCTGTGCATAAGCCGGCAGTGCGGTCAGCGCGAAGCCGAGCACTGCAGGAGCAGATGCGAGTTTGAGCAAGCTTTTCATGTGTTTCCAGTCCCTCTGTGTTCTGGATGCCAGGCCAGGCCCAGCGCGTGAACAGGCAGATCGGACCAAATTATGGCCCTATTCCACCCGATGCTGCCTTCCGTGCCGCCGCGAGACTCCGCTGTAAAGCAAAGTGACGCATTTCCGGGCAGGTTTGATTTCGACTGTAACCATAAAGTCACAGTGACAAGCCGGGTTTTCGCAGCCTATTAACCGCAAGAACCAAGGCCGTGCGGTATCATCGCGGTAATGGTAAAGGAGTCATTAGCAATGCGTCTTCACCGGATCGCCCTTGTTGGCGCTGCAATCCTGGTTTGCGCCAGTACTGCCCTGGCCAAGGACAAGGCCCCTCCACCGCAGCCCCAGGCCTACAAGGACCTTGTCGAATGCCGTTCGATTCCCGATCCGGCCGCGCGCCTGGCCTGCTATGACGCCCAGGTCGGCAAACTGGAACAAGCCGCGGCCAGCGGCGATGTCGTGGTGGCCGACCGCGCTACGGTTCGCGAAGCGAAGAAGGGCCTGTTCGGGTTCAGGCTGCCTACCCTGGGCATTTTTGGCGGCGGCGAGGATGACAAGGATGAGGTCAAGTCGATCGAAGGGACCGTCAAGACGGCCCGGCCCTTTGGTTATGGTAGCTGGAGGGTGACCCTGGCCGACGGGTCAGTCTGGGAACAGATCGATGACGAACGGCTGGTGTTCGATCCGGTCACCGGCAACAAGGTCAAGATTTCCAAGGGCGCGCTCGGCACCTTTCGCATGAATATCGACGGTCAACGGGCAATCAAGGTGCGCCGGGTCGAATAGTCGCGGCTTAGCCCGGCATCGGCCCGACAAACAACAACGGATCGAGCCGCGCCTCGCGCCATTTTATCGACCAGTGAAGGTGCGGCCCGGTCGCGCGGCCAGTTGCACCGATCCGGCCGATGAACTGGCCCTGGCGTACCAGATCGCCTTCTTTGACGGCATGATCTGAACAGTGCAGGAACGCGCTGTTCAAGCCCATGCCATGGTCGATCATCAGCAACCGCCCTTCGAGGCTGAACGAACTTTGTGCAGCCAGGATCACCACACCGTCGGCCGGGGCCACGAACGGATTACCGCTTGTGCCGGTCGCAATATCCATGCCCGAATGGTAAGATCCAGGCGTGCCGTTGTAGATCCGCTGCGATCCGAACCGGCCCGAGATCCGCCCGAACACAGGATAGATGAACTTCTGCCGCCAGCCATCGGCAGCATGATCCCGCGCTCTGGCAGCGTTGATCCGGGCAGTTTCCGCGGCACGGCGGCGGGCATACTCCTCGATTGGCGGGCTGCCGGGGCGCGGCCCGATTGGAATTCGCTCGATCTTCCAGGCACGCGGCAATATCGCGAAACCGCCCCGGCTCGAGCCGCCGTCCTGCAATTCCGCCAGCAATTCCCCGCGCGGCCCGGCATCGCGATCGAACGCGATCAGGAATGCCCGGTCCGCAGCGAGCCGAACCTCGCGGCCGTTGAAAGTCAGCTGGCGGGTCCCCAGCGGAGCCCGCCCGCGAGCCCAGCCGCCCTGGGTGAGCTGCCCTGTCAACGCGAAGTCGGCGGCCGGGTCCAGTCCGAGCCGCTCGGCCGCCCAGCCGCGTGCACGCCACAACCCAAGACCGGCCAGCGCCCCGCCCCCGGCCAGAAACAGACGCCGCTGCATCACCCGCGCTCAGCCCTGGCCAAGCAGACGGCGAGTGGCAAATTCGGGGCTGGCGTAAGCCTCCTGGCGTGCCGCGCTCCAGTAACGCAGCGCTTCGAGCATGATCGGCTCGCCCGATACCGCGCAGATCACATGATTGCCCGGGCTGAGCACGCGAAAGCCATTGGCCTGATAGAACAGCATGGCGGGGCGATCGGCAGAATTCATCAGCATGGCCAAGTCCCTAGCAAAGCGAACCGATCAGAGCAATTTGCCCTGTGGGCCATCATCGGATCCGGCGGCGGGTTTGGGCCGGGGTGTGGCACGGACTGGCGCGACAGCGGCGCCAACCCCGAGTTGGCCGTCCTGGAAATGCAGCGTTAGCGACGATTGCCCGGCGGCGGACTGCCGGGTCGTCAGGGTCCGCCCGTCAGGCCCCGTAACCCGGACATAGCCACGGGCCAGGACCTTGTCCGGATCAAGCGAGACGAACAGCCGGGCCAGTCCGTCTAGGCGGCCCTGTGCGGTCTGGACCCGCGATGCGACCAACGGCAGGGAAAGCTTTCCCGCCACCCGCTGCAATTCGCCTCTGGCCAGCGCGGTGCGATCGGTCAGTGCTCGGCGGAAACGCTCAGACAGATCGTCAAGCCGCTGCGCCTGCGGGGCCAGCAGCGCCTGCGGAGCGGGCATCCGTTCGGCCCGGGCGGCCAGCCGTTCACGCCCCAATTGCAGCGGGCGCAGCACCGCGCGACGCTTGCGAAGCGCCAGCTCGGCGATCTGGTTCAGCAGTTCGGCACGGACCGGCACCGCCATTTCCGCTGCTGCCGTGGGAGTGGGCGCGCGGCGGTCGGCAGCGAAGTCGCACAGCGTAGTGTCGGTCTCGTGCCCGACCGCCGAAATCAAGGGTACGGAGCACTCAGCTACGGCGCGGACCACGACCTCTTCATTAAAAGCCCACAGATCCTCTATGGAACCGCCGCCGCGCGCGACGATCACCAGGTCCGGGCGCGGCACTACCCCGCCCGGCGCCAGTGCCGAGAAACCGCGTACCGCCCCGGCAACCTGCTCCGCCGCACCCTGGCCCTGGACCAGCACCGGCCAGACCAGCACCTGCACCGGAAATCGATCGGCCAGGCGGTGGAGGATATCGCGGATCACTGCCCCGGTCGGCGAAGTGACCACCCCGATCACGCGCGGCAAGTAGGGGATCGCGCGCTTGCGCTCAGGCGCGAACAGGCCTTCGGCTTCGAACCGGGCCTTGTTGCGCGCGAGCAAGGCCAGCAGGGCCCCTTCACCGGCTACCTCCATCCGTTCGATCACCATCTGATAATTCGAGCGGCCTGGGTAGGTGGTAAGCTTGCCAGTCGCGACCACTTCAAGCCCGTCTTCAGGCTGGAAGTTCAACCGCTGCGCGGTACCGCGCCACATCACTGCATCAAGCCGGGCATTTTCATCCTTGAGGCCAAGATAGACATGGCCCGAGGCGGCGCGCTTGAACCCGCTGATTTCACCCCGCACCCGCACGAAACCGAAGCGATCTTCAACCGTCCGCTTGAGCAATGCGGAAATCTCGCTGACCGACAGCGCTGCGGCGTTGTCGCCAGCTGCTTCCTTCGCTACCAGCCCGGCGGGTTCTTCATCGGAATAAGGCGGCGCTGACATGAATATCCTGCTGGTCGGGTCGGGCGGGCGCGAACATGCGCTGGCTTGGAAGCTGGCGCAATCCCGGCAATGCACGAAGCTGTTCGCTTGTCCGGGCAATCCTGGCGTGGCCGAACATGCCGAACTGGTGAGTCTTGCAATAGACGACCACGCTGCGGTTCTGGCTTTCTGCGAGGCGCAGCGGATCGGGCTGGTTGTGGTCGGTCCTGAAGCGCCGCTGGTCGACGGCTTGGCCGACAGCCTGCGCGGTGCTGGAATTCCGGTGTTTGGGCCAAGCAAGGCGGCGGCGCAGCTGGAAGGTTCGAAGGCCTTCACCAAAGAGCTTTGCGCCCGCCACAACATCCCGACCGCCGGGTTCAAGCGGGTCGCCAGCCTCGAAACAGCGCTGGCGGAGCTGGACGGCTTCCCCATCCCGGTTGTGATCAAGGCCGACGGGCTGGCGGCCGGCAAAGGCGTGACCGTCGCCATGACCCGGACCGAAGCCGAGGAAGCGGTCCGGGAAATCTTTTCCGGCCGGTTCGGAGCAGCCGGGGCTGAAGCGGTGATCGAGGAATTTCTGGAGGGTGAGGAAGCAAGCTTCTTCGCGATCACCGACGGTCACACCGTGGTGCCGTTCGGTTCGGCGCAGGACCACAAGCGGGTCGGCGATGGGGATACCGGACCCAACACCGGCGGAATGGGTGCCTACAGCCCCGCCCGGGTGCTGACCCCGCTGCTGGAGGGCGAGGCACTGGAGCGAATCGTGGTGCCGACAGTCCGGGCCATGGCCGATGAGGGCATACCTTATTCCGGGGTGCTCTATGCCGGACTGATGCTGACCCCGACCGGGGTCCAGCTGATCGAGTACAACTGCCGGTTCGGCGATCCCGAATGCCAGGTGCTGATGCAGCGCTACGATGGCGATCTGGCCGAACTGATGCTGGCCACCGCCGAAAACCGCCTGGGCACCCTGCCCGCCCCGCGCTTTGCCGAAGCAACCGCGCTAACCGTGGTGATGGCGGCCGATGGATACCCCGGAACCCCGAAAAGCGGCGGCACGATCGGCGGGATCGCAGCAGCCGAAGCGGGCGGGGCCAAGGTGTTCCATGCCGGCACCGCGATTAGCGGCGGACAGCTGATCGCAAGCGGCGGACGTGTGCTGAATGTGACGGCACTGAGCGCGAGCGTCGCCGAAGCCCAAGAGCTGGCCTATGCCGCAGTAAACCAGATCGATTTCCCCGATGGCTTCTGCCGGCGCGATATAGGCTGGCGCGAAGTCGAGCGCGAAGCTATGTCGTAAAAGTACAACAGCGGTCGCACGCAAATTGGGGGGCTGGCGGGGTGAAGATTACCCTGATCGAGAGCGGCTGCAGGGATCTCGTTTCCTGCCTGATTGGCTATATTGGCGGTGAAATTGCAGACCGCGGGCAAATGGTTCGCCGGGTGATCCCGGCCCGGCCCAATTGCTTTGTCCAGATTATCCTTGAGGGCGGCCATGGACTTTACGATCTCGAATCGCGCGAGCACCTCGAGGCACCCGAAGTGGGCCTGTTCGGGCCACTGACCCATTACCGCTATGACATGGAGATCAACGGCCCGCTGCGAACCTTCTCTGCGCGGCTGCAGCCAGCCGCAGCCGGCAACCTGTTTGACGTCGATCCGGTTTCGCTGGTCGACAGTTTTGTCCCACTGACCCTGCCCCCCGGCATGCTGAACGAACTGCGGTCCGCGCCGGACTGGCCAGCGATGGCCGCAATGGTTGATCGCTGGCTGCAATCGCTCAGCGCCGGCAAGGCTTGCAACGATCCGGTCGCGCGCGAGGCAACACGGCTCAGGACGATGCGCGGGACCGTGCCGATCCAGGATCTGGCCGACGCCTCGGGCCTGTCGCTGCGCCATTTCCAACGCCGCTTCCGCCAGTTAACCGGGCTCAATCCCAAGCACTATGCCCGGATCTGCCGGATCGGCCATGCCGTGCATCGCAAGGAACTTGATCCCGACCTTGCCTGGACCACCCTGGCGCATGAAGCCGGCTATGCCGATCAATCGCACTTCATTCGCGATTTCAAGGCGCTGACCGGAAACCTTCCGCGCGATTTCCTGCGCGGGCAGACCCCGATCCTGCGCTATCCCAAGTGGGACGAATAAAAGGCTTCAAGCTTTGACTTGCAGAGGCTCTTTGCGCGCGCCGGCCAACAGCCCGCCCCACTCCTGCCCGATACCCAGATCGTCCAGCAGGCGGCGGACTTCGCTCGTTGCCCCGCTGCGGGCCCGGGGGAGATCGGGCAAGCGGTGCAGATCGAGCATTGTCAGCCCCATCAACACCAGATCCCGGTAAGCGACGCGTTCGGATAAACCCTCGCCAAGCTTGAAGTCGAACCGTTGCGACAAGCGGCGCAGCGCCGAATCGACCCTGCCCTGGTTGTGGCTGGAATCGCGGCGTTTGCGGTTTTGCACGACCAGCCAATCGAGCCCGGGCAGGCCTGCCTCGGCCCGGGCTTCGCGCAGCTCCATAACCATGGCGGCAAAACAACCCGGGCCGGTCAGCTTGTGAGTCACCGGGTGGAACCTGCCGAGCAGGCCCAGATCGACGAACGAAGCATTGACCGGAGAAACCAGTATATCGGCCATGGCAATGGCGCGGCGTACAACTGGCGCGTCCTGGCCTGGGGCGTCGATCACCACATAGTCGCAGTCCCACCCGGCGCGGGCCAGTTCCTGGCAAAGGTGCGCGCCGGAATGTTGTTTGAGCAGCAGTTCGCGCGGCAGCGGCAGGCGCACGCCGAGCCGCTTGGCGGTGCCGCCACGCGCAACCAATGCCTGGCTGAGTGATTGCTGGCGCCGGTCAAGATCGACCGCCAGCACCTTGTGACCGCAGTCCGCGAGCGCGACGGCGAGGTGAAATGCCAGCGTCGACTTCCCGACTCCGCCTTTTTCATTGGCAACAGTGATGATCCGGGCATTGCCGCGCGGCCGGCTGGCGATATCGCCCACCACGACGCGGGGATGCTCCCCATCGAAGGCCACATCGCGGCGGCTGGCAATTTGCCGGATTGGCGTGACGATATTCATGACCTGGCCCCCGGTTTGCGCTGCATCTTGTGTGCAATCGCGAATCACCCGCAGGGTCGAGCTTAGTTGATAAACCTGTGGAAAACGAATCTTTACTTATTGCCTTTGCGCCATAGTCCAGGGCCCCCAAACAAAGGTTCAACCCAGCAGGCGCGCCGCCAGATCCTTGAGGTCCGCTTCGGGCCGGGCTCCATAGTGCGAGATGATTTCCGCCGCACAAATCGCTCCAAGCGTCAGGCATTCGGTCACCGGACGACCGTTGACGTGACCAAAGAGGAACCCTGCTGCAAACAGGTCCCCGGCGCCGGTCGTATCGACCACCCGCGCGACCCGTTCGGCCGGAACTTCGTAAAGCTCTCCGCCGGCCGCGGCGACTGCGCCGTGCTCGCTGCGGGTCACGACCAGCAGCGGCACCTGATCCTGCAGTGCGGCGATCCCGTCATGGAAATCATCCCGACCAGTCAGCGCCGCCAGTTCGACATGGTTGGCGAACAGGATGTCAATCTCGCCAGCCGCGATCATCGCCCGAAAATCGTCTCCGTGGCGATCGATCACAAAGGCGTCGGACAGGGTGAAGGCCACTTTGCGGCCAGCTCCGCGCGCTGCCGCGATCGCCCGGCGCATCGCTGCGCGCGGCTCTTCCGGATCCCACAGATAGCCTTCAAGATAGAGCACTTCGGCATTCTGGATTGCGGCTTCGTCAAGCGCGGCCGGCGGCAGGAACTGCGATGCGCCGAGAAACGTGTTCATGGTTCGCTGGCCATCAGGGGTAACGAAGATCAGGCAGCGCGCGGTCGGCGGATCGCCGGCCCGGGCGGGCGTATCGAAGCGGATCCCGCCGGCGCGGATATCGTGCGCGAATACCTCTCCCAGCTGATCGTCGGCGACCTGACCGATGAATGCACAGCTGGCTCCGAGGGCGGCAAGCCCGGCCAGAGTGTTCGCCGCCGATCCACCTGAAATTTCACGTGCCGGGCCCATTGCATCGTAAAGGTCATGGGCCCGGGCCGTATCGATCAGGGTCATTCCCCCACGGGTCATCCCGAACTGTTCGATCAGCGCATCCTCGCACGGGGCCATGACATCGACGATCGCATTGCCGATTGCGATGACCTGGGTGGACGGCTTGGACATGGAGGGACCCCTGAAACGGTTGAAAAATGAGCGCCGCGCCTAGCCGCTTTTGCCTGATCTGGGAAGCGGCGTTGACAGCGCGGCAAGGGCAGGCGATCCCGCCGCGATGCTGCATGCTTTTGCCCTGGCCCTGACCCGTCTGGCTGATCGCCGGATCCTGGCGATCTGGCTGAAAAGCCTGGCCGTGACCCTGCTGGTTTTCGCAGCTCTGGGCTTTGCCGGCTGGCATGGCCTGATCTGGCTGTTGGCCCGCTATGGCGAGGCCGACGGTCTGGAGCAGCTGGCGGCTGTGCTGATCCTGGCACTGGCCGGTTGGCTGCTGTGGCGGATCATCGCACTGGCGGTGCTGCAATTCTTCGCCGACGAAGTGGTTCTGGCAGTCGAGCGGCGCGACTATCCCGACATGGCTGCCAGCGCTCGCAAGCTGGGCCTGGCCGAGGAGGCGCGCCGCGCGCTGGCCGGGGCAGGCCGCGCGCTGCTGTACAACCTGCTTGCGCTGCCGGTGGCGCTGGTGCTGGCAATCACTGGGGTCGGCGCACCACTGGTATTCCTTTTGGTCAACGCGGTTTTGCTCGGACGCGAGTTGCAGGACATGGTCTGGTTGCGCCACCGCCCTGGGCCGGACAGCCCTCCGCCGTTATCGGGACTGGAACGGCTTGGCCTGGGCGGGGTGGTTGCGCTTCTGCTCACCGTGCCTGTGGCGAACTTCATCGCACCGTTCCTCGGCGCGGCTTGCGCGGTCCACCTTATTCATCGCAAGGGGGCGCCAAGCCTATGACCGTGCGCCTGATTTTCTCCCTCGGCTTTGGCCTCCTGCTGTCTGCCTGTGCTTCGGGCGGGACGGTCAGCCCTGCGCCCAAGTCCCCGGTCAAGGCCCCGATCCGCGCGCCCGGCCATAGCCCGCCGCCCAAACCGCGGGTTATTGCCGGCCCAGGACTGGAAGGCGTTGTCGGGGCGCGAGCGCAAGATTTGATTGACCAGTTCGGCCCGGCCCGGCTCGATGTTTGGGAAGGCGATGCCCGCAAGCTGCAGTTCACCGGCCAACCCTGCGTGCTAGATGTCTTCCTCTATCCCGCCGCACCGGGGCGCGAGCCCGAGGCGACCTATGTCGAGGCGCGCCGCGCCAGCGACGGTCAGGATGTCGATCGCGCATCCTGCGTCGCCGCGCTGCGCGGGCGTTAGGCTTATGGGCGGTTTGCGCCCTCAGGCGGGCGAGGCGCGTTCGGCAGGATAGAGCCGGAATTCCTCGACCGGAACGCCGCCGACCAAATGCTCCTGGATGATCCGTTCCAGCACCGGCTCGGTTGCCGAATGGTACCAGACCCCCTCGGGATAGACCACGGCAACCGGCCCGGCGGCGCAGATCTTGAAGCAATCGGCCTTGGTCCGGGCGACCCCGCCGTCACGGTCGAGGTTCAGTTCCTTGAGCCGCTTTTTGAGGAATTTCCAAGCTGGTGCGCCGACGGCGGACGAACAGCATTCGCCTTTCTGTGCTTCTGCACAAAGAAAGATGTGCCGGCGGGTGGATTCGCCGCCATTGGTGGCGAGCGCGGCCCGGGCGCGGGCCAGCTCTGCGGGGTCAAGGCTCATGCCGCAGGCTCCACTCCGCCAAAATGGCACGGTATTCCTCGGCAATCGGGGCCGGGCGATCATCGGCGATCGCCACCAGAGCCGAGCGGGCGAAGGCCACCGGCCGACCGTTCTGGACCAGCAACTGCACCACGCTCCAGCTTGAATTGCCGATCCGCTCGACCGCGCAATGAACCGTTACCGGATCCGGGAAGTGGCCCTGGCTGAGATATTCCACCGCCACGCTGGCAACCATGGCCCGGCGTTCGCCGATCCGAATCGCGCCCCCCATGCCCATGTTGAAGCGCACCCGGGCGTCTTCCATCATCGCGGCCAGCGCCACATTGTTGAGATGCTGGTTGGGATCGATATCGGCAAACCGCGTGGTGATCACGTGGGCAAAGGGATAGCGCGCCGTATCTAGCAGCGCTGCTTCGGGCTTTCCCATCGGCCTATTTCGGTGCCTTTAGCCAACGATCGAGCCAGCCGAGCACTGTCCGGTGCCATTGCAGCGAATTCTTGGGCTTGAGCACCCAGTGATTCTCATCCGGGAAGACCAGCAATTCGGCTTCCACGCCTTTGCGCTGCAACGCGGTGAAGGCGCCCAGACCCTGGCTGTAGGGAATGCGGAAGTCCTTTTCGCCCAGCACAACCAGCATCGGGGTCTGCCATTTGGCGACATGGTTCGCGGGGTTCCACTTTTCGTAAGCAGCGGAATCCTCATAGTAAGGCTTGCCGCCGTGCTCCCATTCATTGAACCATAGCTCCTCGGTCGAATAGGCCATGGCCCGGGCATCGAACACACCATTGTGATTGACCAGGCACTTGAACCGTTCGGGCCATTGCCCCTCGATCCAGTTCATCATGTAGCCGCCATAGCTAGCGCCCAGCGCGCAGGCCCTGCTGCCATCGAGCTGCGGACGCAAGGCCAGTGCGGCTTCGAGACCACGCTTGAGGTCTTCAAGCGGCTTGCCGCCCCAGTCCTGGTTGATCGAATCGGTAAAGGCCTGGCCGTAACCGGTGCTGCCATGGAAATCGATCGAGACCACGGCATAGCCCTGACTCGCGAAAATGCGGGGGTTCCACCGGAACGACCAGCCATCGCCGAACGAACCCTGCGGGCCGCCGTGGACAAACAGCAGGACCGGCAACTTGCCAGTGGCATTGGCAGGCATGTGCACCTGGCCCCAGACCGGGTCGCCGCCCGCACCCTTGAAGCTGAACCGCTCACTCTTGAGCGGAACCAGCGCGGCAAGCTGCGCCTCGTTGGCATGGGTCAGCGGCCGCGGCGCTTTGCCCTTTTCGGCAATCCAAACTTCGGCCGGGGCCGAGACACTGTCACGCGTATAGAGAATCGCGCCATTCGCCAGCGGGGTGACATTGGCAATATGGCCTTCGCTCATCCCCTTGGGGGCGAGCGCAAGGCGGGTGACCTTGCCGCTGGCCAGTTCGACCCGGAAGGCCGGAGTATCGAGTGTCTCTTCGGCGGTAACGATCAGCGCTTTTGAATCCGGTGTCCAGGCCAGTGATCCGGCTGAGCGATCCCAGCCCGCAGTCAAAGCGCGCTTTTCGTGCGTAGCGAGATTCATGACATGGACGACCTGGCGGTCGCTCTCATAACCAGCCCGGGCCATGGCCACCCAGGCCAGCCATTTGCCGTCCGGTGAAGGAGTGGGGAGCGTATCGGTTGCCAGATTGCCCTTGGTCGGGCTGTGCGGTGCCTTGCCGTCCAGCATCGCGTGCCAGACATCAAGGTTGGTCGAGAGTGGCTCTTTGGCATCGGCCTGGCGCGCAGCAAAGAACACACTGTTCGAATCCGCCGCCCAGGCCAGTTCCTCACCTCCGCCCATCGGCTTTGACGGGGTATCGCCGGTCAGGGTTCCAACCGGACCGTCGAGCGAGACCGGATTGCCCGCAACCTTGCCATCCACGCCCAGATCCAGGGCAAAGCCGCGGCTGTAGTTGCCGGGGGTCTCCCAGCTGTCCCAGTGCCTGACGAAGCCAGTACCATGCTTGTAGTGGCGGGCGCTGCCGGGACCAGGCTGGCTGCTATCACCGCTGCTGTCGCAGCCCAGCGTCGGGCATTCGCGCGCGACATCGCCCCAGACCAGGATCCGTTTGCCATCCGGGGAAAGCTTGAACCCTGAAACATCAGCCTTGAAATCGCTGGCCTGAACCGGGATAGCTCCTGGCGCGGCCAGATCGACGAACCAGACCTGGTCCTTGCCGCTCTTGTCGGAAATGAAATAGAGCCGTTTGCCATCAGGGCTAAAGGCTGGGCTGTTCTCACCCGCATCGGCCAGATCGGCAATCCGCTCGGCCGCGCCGCCCTTGGCCGGAACCCGCCAAAGCCCGGTCGCGCGCTTGTAACTGGCGGGATCGGTGTCGGTCTGCTGGAATACCACCCAGGCGCCATCCGGCGAGGCAGCTGGCGCGCCGACCCGCTTCAAAGTGATCAAGTCTTCCGGGGTCATCGCCCGCAGCGCGGTCTGTGCGGCGGCAGGCGTGGCGATCAGGGAAAGGGCGAGCGCGCCAAGCGCAATGGCAGGATGCTTCATGTCCGCACGATTAGCGCGGACGGCGCGGCAGGCCTAGCCTTTCTTGCCGACGATCCGCGCGATTTCGGCCGCAACCATCCGTTCGACCAGCGGCGGCAGGTTCTTGTCGAGCCATTCGGCCAGGGCTGGGCGCAGCAATTCGCGGGTCAACCCTTCGAGCGAGGTTTCACCCGAGCGGACAATCTGGGGGGCGGCGCGCGGTTCGGCCATGACCGCCAGCGCGGCAAGCGATTCGCTGATCGAGCTGATTGTGTCACTTGGCAACAGCGGGGCATCCTCAGCCACCGCCTCGTCTTCGATTCGCTGGCCGATCGAATTGAGATCAAGCACGTCATCGTCGTCTTCGGTTTGAGGTTCCACCGGCGCCACGGCCGATACCGTGCGCGCGGCGGGTTCATCCGCCACCGCGCGATTGTCGCGCGCGATCACTTTCTTGATCGATTCGAGGATTTCCTCGACCGAAGGTTCACCAGCCTGGCGCATTGCCCAATAATCCCCAAGCCGTCCCGCAGCGGGACAGAATCGCTAAGGGGTTACTGAACCGTCCTGCGCCTTAGTGTCAACGGTTCGTGTCGCGCTCGGTTTGGGATCAGGGCTGTCGTTCCAGTCAAAGAACGAACCCTTTGCGTTCCGATAGTTGGCAGCGGGATCATAAAGCGTGCCGCCATCGAGCCCGAGATCGCGGGCCTCGGCCTTGCCAATCGCGGCCAGCAGGTTGAAGCCGGCGACATAGGCATTGCGCTTGGCCGTAACCAGCTGAACCTGGGCGTTGAGCAGCTCGTTCTCGGCGTTGAGGATGTCGAGAATCGTGCGGTTGCCAACCGAATTTTCGGCGCGGACGCCTTCAAGCCCCAGCTCGGCAGCATCGACCGCAGTCTGCGAACTGGCGATCAGCGATTGCGCCGCCTGCCACTGGGCAAAGGCCGCGCGAACCGAAGCGATCACTTCGCGCTCGATCCCGATTTCCTGTTCAAGCGTCGCACTTTCGCGGGCCTGGGCCTGACGCTTTTGCGCAGAGGGCAGTCCGCCCTGGTAAAGCGGTACCGTCGCTCGGACACCTACCGTCGTATCGGCCGTGCTTTGCGCCGATCCCGGAATTTTGTTGGAGCCGAGGAAATCGTTGTAGCCGCTGCTGGCAAAGACCGAGACCTGCGGCAGGCGCCGCGCGTTGGTGGATGCGGTATCGTAACCGGCCGCGCGCGAGCGCTGCCGCGCGGCGATCAGATCGGGATTGGATTCAAGCGCGATCGCCACGGCTTCATCGGCATTGCCCGGCAGACCAACCAAGGGCGGCGGAGAGGCGAGGTTCTGCGGGGCCTTGCCGACCACCTGAATATAGCGCTCGCGCGCGGTAATCAGATTGGCTTCGGCGTTGCGGGTCTGGCCCTGGGCCAGCGCCAGCCGGCTTTGCGACTGGGCCACGTCGGTGCGGGTCAGATCGCCGATCTCGAACCGGTCCCTGGTCGCCTGCAGGTTGACTTCCAGCCGCTGGACGTTGGCGCGGTTCAATTTGACCACGGCTTCTGCCAGGATCACGTCCATGTAGACCGCGACGACACGGCTGAACAAACCGCTTTCCACGCCGCGCAGATCGGCCCGGCCGGCATCGACCCGGGTTTCGGCGGCGCGGATCGAATTGCGGATCCCGCCCCCGGCATAGAGCGGCATGCCGAGGTTGAGCGAGGCATCGAAATTGCGGTCTGGTGCGAGCGGGTTGCTGCTGCTGCCTTCAACAAATTCGCTGTAGGTCGCGGTGCCGGATACCGACGGTAGACCGGCCGATCTGGCGATCGGCACGCCTTCATCGATGGCGCGCTGCTGGGCCCGGGCGGCCTGCAGGCTCGGGTTGGTGTTATAGGCCATGACCAGCGCTTCGCGCAGATCGTCCGCCAGCACCGGGGCTGTGACCATGGCCACCATGCCCGCAATCAGCGCGTGGCGCGCGATCCTTGAACCACTGGGACTAGCCATCCGGTCAGAAACTCCAAGCCTTGGGTGCGGCGAATTCGCTCAGCACCGGGAAACCCACGTCAGCGTTGGGGGTCAGGACCACCGCACCGCCTTGCTTCGTACCAGCCGCGAGGCGAGTCACCCCGCGTTCGGCCAGACCCGCCACCACGCGCCCGCCATCGGCCAGAGCCTTTGTCAGGTTTGCAGGAACCTGCGCGGCCGCACCGTCAATCAGGATCAGCGTGAAGCTATCTGCCGATTGCAGGGCCAGCGCCGCATTTGCATCCACGGTTTCGACCGACTGCACCAGCGGTTCGACCAATGCCGCCAGATAGCCACTGTCGCTGATCACCAGCACCTTGTCACCGGCCTGCGGGGCGGCTTCGGCCAGCAGCATCGCCTGGGCCAGCGGAGCCGGGATCGCGCGGCCGTTCGCGGCCGGGATCGCGCGGTCGATATAGGCATGGCCACGGGCTTCGATGGGCACGAAATCCTCGCGCGCAACACGGGCAAAGCGGGCCAGCAGCCAGTCCTGATTGATCCCCGATACGCGCAGCTGGCTGTCGATCATCGCCCGGCGCGCGGCGGAGGACGCTTCGGGCTGGGCGGAAATGGTCTTGGTGGCTAGGGTCATGGGGGCCTCTGGCAGGCTGTATTGCACAAGCAATACAGTAACGCAATTCCTTCGCTCCTTAGGGGAACTGCCGCCAAGCGCCAAGTGCTTTGACGGCAGGGCATTTGCGGGCCTATGGGGCGGCAAGGACCCACTCCGAACCGATGAGGCAGAGCATGGACATGGTGACGATCCGCGAGGAAGACCTGATCGAAAGTGTGGCCGATGCCTTGCAGTTCATCAGCTACTTCCACCCGATGGACTATATCCGCGCGCTGGGTGATGCTTATGAGGCCGAACAGGGCCCGGCGGCAAAGGACGCGATTGCCCAGATCCTGACCAACAGCCGGATGTGCGCCGAAGGGCACCGGCCGATCTGTCAGGACACCGGCATCGTCAATGTCTTCGTCGAATGGGGCCAGCAGTGCCGGCTCGAATCGAAGCTGTCGCTGCAGGACGTGGTCGATGAAGGGGTGCGCCGGGCCTATCTCCACCCGGAAAACAAGCTGCGCGCCTCGGTCCTGGCCGATCCGGCCTTCACCCGCCGCAACACCCGCGACAATACCCCGTGCGTGCTCCACGTCACCATGGTGCCTGGAAACACCGTTTCGATCGACGTCGCGGCCAAAGGCGGCGGGAGCGAGAACAAGTCGAAGTTCAAGATGATGAACCCCAGCGACAACATCGTGGACTGGGTGATCGAGATGCTGCCGCAGATGGGCGCGGGCTGGTGCCCGCCGGGAATGCTGGGGATCGGGATTGGCGGCACCGCCGAACATTGCATGCTGCTGGCCAAGCAGGCGCTTATGGAACCGATTGACATGGCCCAGCTCAAACAGCGCGGGGCCAAGACCGATATCGAGGCGATGCGGATCGAAATCTTTGACAAGGTCAACGCGTTGGGGATCGGCGCCCAGGGGCTGGGCGGGCTATCGACCATCCTCGACGTCAAGATCCTCGATGCACCGTGCCACGCTGCCGGCAAACCGGTGGCGATGATCCCCAATTGCGCCGCAACCCGCCACGCCCACTTCATGCTCGACGGGTCCGGCCCCAGCTATCTGGAAAAGCCAAACCTGGACGATTGGCCCGATGTCCATTGGACCCCGGACAAGGCGGCCAAGCGGGTCAATCTCGACGCGCTGAGCGCCGAAGAAGTGCGCGGCTGGAAGCAGGGCGACCGGCTGTTGCTGAACGGCAAGATGCTGACCGGGCGCGATGCCGCGCACAAGCGGATCCAGGATATGCTCGCCAAGGGCGAGGCGCTGCCGGTCGATTTCAAGGGCCGCGCGATCTACTACGTCGGCCCGGTTGACCCGGTCTTGGGCGAAGTGGTCGGCCCGGCCGGCCCCACCACCGCAACCCGGATGGACAAGTTTACCGAGATGATGTGCGAGCTGGGTCTGTTGGTGATGATCGGCAAAGCCGAGCGCGGCCAGGGCGCAACCGAAGTGATCGCCCGCAGCAAGACAGCTTACCTGATGGCGGTTGGCGGTGCGGCCTATCTGGTCAGCCGCGCGATCCGCGAGGCCAGGGTGCTAGCCTTCGAGGACCTCGGGATGGAAGCGATCTACGAGTTCACGGTGGAAGACATGCCGGTCACTGTCGCAGTCGACAGCGAAGGCAACAATGTCCACCAGCTCGCCCCGCTGGTCTGGCGCGACAAGATCGCCAGGGAGCATCTGCTCGGCTGATCCATCGACCAAGGGCAGTTGCGGTTCGACCAAACCGCTGGCCAATGACCCGTGCGGGTGGCTATCGCTGACAACCTGATGGAGCATTTCGACGCCCGACCCGACCGCGTGCCGACTCGTTCGGTGCTGATCTCGATCGCCGGGATCTGGCTGTGCTATCTGGCGCTGATCACCCTGCGCAGCCTGCTGCTCGACCGGACCTACTTTGTCGAGATGCTGGGGCTGCGCGCAGTCGTTACTCTGGCCGGGATGACCGTCACCACGCTCACCTGGCTGATCCTGCGGCTGTTCGACAATGCCCGGATCGGGGTGCGGATGGGAATCGCGCTGGTGGTGATGTTGCCTGCCGCCTTGGGGCTGGCGATGATCAACCGCCAGGTTTTCTCCGGGCTCGATCAAAAGATGCTTGGCCAGCAGCGTAACCCGACCGAAGTCCAGATCCGCCACGATACGGCTGGCAACGTGCTGGTGGACGTACCCGATCCGCCCAATCTGACCGCTGACCAGCTGGCTGCACTGCAAAAGAAATTCGCCGAACAGGCCCTGTGGCGGCAACTGACCGACATCGCGATCGGGCGCTATTTCCTGCTGCTTGCCTGGGCTGCATTGTATTTCGCTATGGTCACCGCGCAGCAGGCCCGCGCGGCCGAGCGGCGCGAAGGCGAATACAGGCGTGCGGCCAAGACGGCGGAGCTGCGTTCGCTGCGCTATCAGGTAAACCCGCACTTCCTGTTCAATACGCTCAATTCGCTATCGGCGCTGGTCATGACCGGCAAGGGCCAGGCGGCGGAAACCATGATCCAGTCACTGTCGAGCTTCTACCGCCGCAGCCTGGCGGAAGATCCCACAGGCGATGTTGCGCTCGATCAGGAAGTAGCGCTGCAGCGCGCCTATCTCGAGATCGAAGCCGCACGCTTTCCCGATCGCCTGGTTACCGATCTCGATTTGCCCGAGGCGCTTGAGGATGCCCGCGTACCCGGCATGATCCTTCAGCCACTGGTTGAGAATGCGGTCAAATATGCGGTCACCCCGACTCGCAATGCGGTGACTGTGACTATTGCTGCGCGCGAGGAATACGGCCGACTGGTGATCGAAGTGCGCGACAATGGGCCGGGGGCTCCACACAGCGGCAGGCCCGGGTTCGGGATTGGCCTCGCCAATGTCCGCGACCGGCTCGAGGCGCGCTATGGCCAGGATGCAAGCCTGGCTGCAGGGCCTGACGCCGATGGGGGCTGGCGCGCGGTGTTGCGCTTGCCGCTGGAACGCCATGCCGGATAATCTGGCCGCCAAGCCGCTGCGGACACTAATCGTCGATGACGAGCCGCTCGCGCTGGAACGCATGGCTCTGATCTGCCGGGATATCCCGGCAATCGAGGTGGCCGGCACCGCTCAGGACGGCGCCGCAGCGCTGCGCCAGATTGGTGCGCTGGCGCCCGATCTGGTGCTGCTCGACATGACCATGCCCGAGCTGGACGGACTGGCCGTGGCCCGGGCACTTACCCGGCAGGACGATGCACCAGCGGTGATCTTTGTCACCGCGCATGACAATTTCGCGGTTGAGGCTTTCGATCTCGAAGCGGTTGACTACGTTCTCAAGCCGGTCACACCCGATCGGCTTGAACGGGCCGTGGCGCGGGCGATTGCCCGGCGCGGCCAGCGTGCAGGCGCCGCAGGTGACTGGCTGAGCGAATTCTGGGTGCCTTACCGTTCTGAACTGCTGCGCATATCGGCCGAGGATGTCGACCGGATCGATGCCGAGCGTGACTATGTCCGGCTGCATGTCGGGCAAAAGGATGGTGTCACCCGCTCTTATCTCTTGCTGCAGACGGTATCTGGGCTGGAAGCGCGGCTCGATCCTGACCGCTTCATCCGTCTGCATCGCTCCACCATCCTGCGCCGGGATCGGATCAGAGGGCTGCGGCACGATGGGCTAGGGGTGTGGTCGGCGGAGTTGGAGAACGGAACGCTGGTGCGGATCGGCCGGACCTATCTGGCCAAGGCCAAGGCAATGGCCGGGCGTTGAATTGTGTTTCGGTTACTCTGAAACAAGCGCAAGGTCGGCAGCTCTCCCGGTAGTCGAACAGGCACTGGCAACCGAATACGGGCCCGGGAGCGGGGGACTGGTTTGCCCCCGGGCCCTTTCGCGCTGCCTCAAGCCGGGAGTGCAGCGGCTACCTGAGCGCGAACTTCAGCCTTGCAGCGATCACGTTCGTTGCGGCTGGCCAGGCGCCTGTACGACGTAGGAGCTGCATCGCAGGCCCGCCGGACAGCACCTTCGATCCGGCGATCGAGCTCGGCCTGGCCAGCCGGGCTGCGCAGGTTGAGATCGGCATAACGAACCGTCGCAGTATCGGCCTGGGCCGCGCCTGCGCCAAGCAGGGCAAGGGCGATGGTGGATGCGAGAAACCGGGTCATGGTATTTCTCCTTGTTTGATTTTGTTTGCGGCGCCGGGTTTGGGGGGACTGGGGGTGGCGCCGGGATCAGGGATAGGTCGGCGTGCCGCCGGGACCAGCGCGGTTCGATTTGCGGCCCGCTGCAGCGGACGAACGGGCCGATCACTCGACGAACCGTCAACCGCGCCTGCCCAGTGTATTGTTCGGATAATACACAGTGACCGATTCATGCTCTGGTCTTGCGCGGCGACTCGGCTATGGAAAGACGATGGGTCTGTTCCTTGCTTTCCTGCTGGGCATCGGCAACTTCGCCGCGCATCGCGCGGTGCTCGATAGCGATCACCCACTGCTGGCCCGGGCGCCTTGGTTCTTTCACATGATGGGCGGGCGTTTCAGCCTTGGGCTGGAGTTCGCAATGCTGCTGGGCGCCATGCTGATGATCTCTCAAGGAGCACTGATTTGGGCCGGGTTCTATGCGCTTTATTCGGCGGTCAACCTTGCAGCGGCCTGGTTGATCGTGACGCGGCGGATCTGAAGCCTTGGCTCTGACCCTGTTTCACATCAGCGATCTTCATTTCGGACGCGAGGATCCGGTCGCGCTCGATTGGGTGCGCGGGACGATCGCAGACGAACGGCCCGATGCAGTCCTGATCACCGGCGATCTGACGATGCGCGCGCGCAGCCGCGAATTTGCGGCAGCCGGTGACTGGATTACGGCCTTGGGGGTACCGGTCACGGTCGAGGTCGGCAATCACGACCTACCCTACTTCAACCTGATTGAGCGGTTCACCCAGCCCTATCGTCGCTATCGGGCAATCGAACGGCTGATCGAACGCGAGCTCGATTTCCCCGGCTTCGCCGTGGTCCCGCTCAAGACCACGACCCGTGCTCAGCCGCGCTGGCCGTGGGTTGAAGGCTGGGTCAGACCCAAAGCCCTGGCCCAGACCCTTGCTGCGATCGATGCCTTGCCCGCTGGCACGCGGGTCCTGGTTACCGCGCACCACCCGTTGCTGGAGCGAGCGCCGAACGGTCGGCGCCTGACGATCAACGGTGAAACGGCAATGGCCGCTTTGGCCGGGCGTCAGGTAGCCGGGGTGCTGAGCGGTCATGTCCACGATCCCTTCGACCTGGTGCGCGAGACTGCGCAGGGGCCGTTGCGGCTGATTGGCGCGGGAACGCTTTCGACCCGGTTGCGCACATCGCCCGCCAGTTACAACCGGATCGTGATCGGGGATCGCGGAATTTCGGTAACCGTCCGCAATCGGGTGCACCAGCCGACAGCTGCGATCCAGGTCGATTCGGTGCCGACCGGACCGTTGCCGGGTTAGCCGGGCAACATCTCAAAGCAAAAAAGTAAGGGGCCGACCTTGCAGTCGACCCCTTCCAATTTTTTCGGCCTGAGCCGCAAGCCTTAGCGCTTCGAGAACTGGAAGCTCTTGCGGGCCTTGGCGCGGCCGTACTTCTTACGCTCAACCACACGGCTGTCGCGGGTCAGGAAGCCGGCGGCCTTGACCGCGCTGCGCAGGGCAGGTTCAAACTTGGTCAGCGCCGTGGCGATGCCGTGCTTGACCGCACCTGCCTGGCCCGAAAGCCCGCCGCCCTTGACGGTGGCAACAACGTCGTACTGCCCGGCCCGGTCAGCAACCTGGAACGGCTGGTCGATCACCAGGCGCAAGGTCGGACGGGCGAAGTAAACTTCCTGGTCCCGGCCATTGACGGTAACCTTGCCGGTGCCGGGTTTGATCCACACGCGGGCGACCGCGTCCTTGCGGCGTCCGGTGGCATAGGCGCGGCCCTGGGCATCGACTATCTTTTCGCGCAGCGGCATGGTCGGCGCGGCGGGGGCCGCCGGGGTTTCGGCACCAGAGATTTCCATGGCGGTGCCGAGATCGGCGAGATCGGTGACGGTTTCTTCAGACATTACGCGCCCACCTTGTTCTTGCGGTTCATGGCAGCAACATCGAGCGGCTGCGGCTGGGTACCACCGTGCGGATGCTCGGTGCCGGCGTAGAGGTGCAGGGCCCGCATCTGCGCGCGGCCCAGCGGACCACGCGGAATCATGCGTTCCACGGCCTTTTCAAGCACGCGCTCGGGGAAGCGACCGGCCAGGACCTTGTCGGCGGTCACTTCCTTGATGCCGCCGGCATAGCCGGTGTGCTTGTAATAGGTCTGCTGCTTGAGCTTGTTGCCGGTGAACTTCACCTTGTCGGCGTTGATTACAACGACGTGGTCGCCGCAATCTACGTGCGGGGTGAAGCTCGGCTTGTGCTTGCCGCGCAGATGGTTGGCGATGACTACGGCGAGGCGGCCGACCACCAAACCTTCGGCATCGATCAGATGCCACTTTTTTTCCACCTCGGCCGGTTTGATCGACCGGGTGACCTTGCTGAGCGCCTTCATGGCTGGATAATCCCTTGGCTGTTGCCGCGAATCCAGTTGCCTGGACCCACGGGAAGGCGGCCCAATCGTCCAATCGTTCTGCAAAGTCAAGTTTTCCGCGGCCTCGCGGAGAGGTAAAATAATACCGGTAAGCTAGCTGGACAATGTCCAAACCTCACGCGACACTCTGGTCGTGCCTTCCAGCCTGGTCGTGATGACACGCTCGACCTGACGGGCGAGGCCGCCTGGCATCAGGCCTTCGGCATGAATACGTACTTCAACTTCGCCCTGGCTCCCATCCGCCAACGGAACCTTGCGGATCTCGACCCGTTCGCCCTGACCAGGATTGAACAGCGTCCTGGGCCAGGTTGAGGTGCCTGCCGAAGAGGCCACTTGGTTCAGCAGGGCAGTACCTTCTTGTTTTCCGGCCGCCGAGATTGCGGCGCTTCCAATCATCAACTCGCCGACTTTTACCGACTTTAACCGGGCATCCCGATCAATTGAGCCGCCCATCGAGCGGATGATTCCCTGCGAATCAAGCCGGGCAGGAAATAGCCCGCTATCAGGCCGATTGCGTTCAATCTCGGCAAGCCGGGCCAGCAGCGGCGGCGCATCGACTTCTGCGCCAATCAATTCGCCATCAAGACGATACCCCTCCCCCTCGGGCGAGAAGCGTATCGCATAACGCCTGGTCACCACAATCTGCTTGCCGCCCGAAAGAGGCCGGTAGAGGATCCGGGTGAGGGTCAAGGCTGTGCTTGGGGGAGCGAATTGACTCGCGACCGTCTCCGCAAGCGCCGAGCCAGCCTGTACTGCGGCTAGCGCAGGAACCAATGCCGCGGCACCAGCCAGGAAGAGCGCCCTCCGCGTCATTGGCATTCCCCTAGCGCAATCGAGCTCCGCTTGGCGGAGCCAAGGTGCGTTTGACCAAGCTGCAGCACGGCGCGATTGCACATCGCGGCGTCGATCTCGAGAAACACGCCCTTCTCCTCAATGGCACCGCTCTTATTGGCGCAGGCAAGTGGCCTTTCGTCAAGCATTTCTACGGATATCATGTCCAAATTGGAACAGTCAGCACCCTTAATGGCGATCATTTTCACCTCAAGGTACTCACTATTTATCATGGACTTACCCGGCCCAACCGGTGCGTTCCCCAAATCGTTGTCGCCAATACCAGCGCCCCAACCAATTGATGCAAGGCCGCAAGCCAGATTGCCATTCCGCTCCACACCGTGGCGATTCCCAAGAGAATCTGGGTTCCAAAGGCGGCGTGAATCGCAATCGACGCGCGGCGATCAAGCCCCCGCACCAGGCGGGCCAGCCAGATCAGCAGACCCACCACCACCCAAGCCCACCAGCGGTGGATGAAGTGGATCAGGTAAGGATCATTGAGTGCTGCATGCAACATGCCGCCATCCCGAGCGATTCCAGCGGGGATCAGGCGGCCCTGCATCAGCGGCCAAGAATCCCAGGAAAACCATCCGCTGCCCGCGACATAGCCGGCACGAAGACCTGCAACCAAGGCCCCATAGAACAGCTGCATCGCGAGGCCCGCAAGCACCACAATGCCGATTCCGGTCAGCCGGGCGGCCGCCTCTCCCCGAGCCAGAGCCCTGAGGTCAAGCGCGGTCCAGACCAGCAGTCCGAGGGTGGCCAGTGCCAACGAAAGGTGCGTTGCCAGACGCAGGTGACTGACTTTGACGTCCTGCGTCAGCCCCGACTTGACCATCCACCAGCCGACGGCCCCCTGCAGCCCGCCAAGCGCAAGCAGACCCAGCAGGCGCCAGCCGTAGCCTTGCGGGATCGCACGGCGCAGCCAGAACCAGGCCAACGGCACTGCAAAGGCCAGTCCGATCAACCGTCCAAGCAGCCGATGAAACCATTCCCAGAAATAGATTTCCTTGAACCCGGCCAGCGTCATCCCCGCCGGGCCATTGACCTCGGTATACTGGGGGATTCGTTGGTAGGCTTCGAATTCCGCCTGCCATTGGGCTTCGCTCAGCGGGGGCAGGGCGCCGGTAATCGGCTTCCACTCGGTAATCGAAAGCCCGGATTCGGTCAGCCGCGTTATTCCCCCGACCACCACCATCACCACAACCAAACCGGCAACGAACAGGAGCCAGCGGGCCAGGGCGAGCGGACGGGCGGTCGATGCGGTCTGCATGGCGGCGCATTTGCTGGGACAAGCGGCAAAGCGCAAGCCTGATCCGACAAACAACCGGGCAATCTTCCCCTTTGGGCTTGAAGGATGTTACACCGTAACATACATGGGCCACGCAATGCGTGAAACACTCGTCCTGATTCGCAACCGGCTGGACCGGGCAGGAGTGATCCTGTCAGGCCTATGTGCCTTGCATTGCATTGCCGGCCTGCTGCTCGTTGCCGGGCTGGGTCTGGGCGGCGAATTCATCTTCGCTCCCTCGATTCACCGGATTGGGCTGGCCCTGGCAATCGTCGTCGGTGCAATCACCTTGGTGATGGGTGTGGTCCGCCACGGCGACCCGCGGCCACTCCAGGTCGGCGCTGCCGGACTTGGCCTGATGATCGTCGCGCTGGTGATGGGGCACAATTCCGCCGAGGCCGTGCTGACTATTGCCGGGGTGGCGCTGCTGGCCTGGGCGCACCTTCGCAACTTGCGGCTTTCCAACTGATCGCTATTGGGCTGGGGCATGACTGCCCAGCTTTCCATCACCCTCAATGGCGAATCGCGCCGCGCTGCGCCCGGCTCGATCGCTGATCTTGTCCGCAGCCTTGAACTCGATCCGGCCAAAGTCGCGGTTGAGCGTAATGGCGATATCGTTCCGCGTTCGACGCTGGCCCAGGTGGCGCTGGGTGAGGGCGACGTGCTCGAGATTGTCCACTTCGTTGGCGGCGGACAAGGCGAAGATACCTGGACCGTCGCAGGCCGGACTTTCCGTTCCCGGCTGATCGTCGGGACCGGCAAGTACAAGGACTTCGAACAGAACGCCGCGGCAGTTGCGGCCTCGGGCGCGGAAATCGTTACGGTCGCGGTGCGCCGGGTCAACGTATCTGATCCCAAGGCGCCAATGCTGACCGACTTCATCGATCCGAAGAAGATCACCTACCTGCCCAACACTGCCGGGTGCTTCAACGCCGATGACGCGATCCGTACCTTGCGGCTGGCGCGCGAGGCTGGCGGCTGGGACCTGGTCAAGCTGGAAGTGCTGGGCGAAGCCCGCACGCTTTATCCCGACATGCGTGAGACGCTGAAGGCCTGCGAAGTTCTAGCGGGTGAGGGCTTCCTGCCGATGGTCTACTGCGTCGACGATCCGATCGCGGCCAAGCAGCTCGAGAGCGCCGGCGCGGTCGCGGTGATGCCCCTGGGCGCGCCGATTGGCTCGGGGCTGGGGATCCAGAACCGGGTTACGATCCGCCTGATCGTTGAGGGCGCTTCGGTGCCGGTGCTGGTCGATGCCGGGGTTGGCACCGCCAGCGACGCCGCCGTGGCGATGGAACTGGGCTGTGACGGGGTCTTGATGAACACCGCGATCGCCGAGGCCAAGGACCCGCTGCGGATGGCCCGGGCGATGAAGCTCGCGGTCGAGGCTGGGCGCGATGCTTACCTGTCGGGACGGATGGCGACGCGCAAATATGCCGATCCGTCGAGCCCATTGGCTGGGCTGATCTAGCCAGCCTTGCGCAGCGTGATGATCACAAAGCGCGATTCGCCGCCTTCATAGCCGCGGCCGTCGCCGGTTTCGGTTTCGACCTCGCTCCAATCCCCGGCCGCAGCATAGCATGTCCGCAGTTCGTCCGCGCTCGGGTAATTGTAGTAGCGCCCCAGCCGATCGCGACCCTCCTTGCCGGCGGTCTTGTAAGTGGCAACATGCCAGCCGCCGGGTTTGAGCGCCCGCCAGACTTGCGCCAGTACTCCGACAAGCCCCGCACGCGGAACATGCAGCAGCGAGTAGGCTGCGACCACTCCGTCATAAGCGTCCACTGCATCGAGCTCGTGAAAGCGCATCACCCGCACTGGCCGGCCCAGCCGCACTTCGGCCTGGGCGGCCATTTCTGGCACTCCATCGGTCGGCTCGACCCGAAAGCCGAGCGATTCCATGTGCGTCGCATCGCGCCCCGATCCGCAGCCAAGCTCAAGAATCGAGGCGCCCGCAGGCAGCTTTTCCAGAAAGGGATCAAGGTGCCGCCCAACTCCGCCTGGGCCGCTTGCCGCATAGTCCGGCGCTTCACGGGCGTAGAATTCCAGCGTCTCAGGGTCGAAGCTGCTCATGACGAGATCCGGCAGGGCGTTTGGGTGGTTACCCCTAGTGTCACGGAAAGCGCCCGGAAGCCATCGTGGTTAACGGGATGATAACCAAGTTCTGGTGATCTGCCCGAAATCAACCAGGGGCAAGAACATGGCCAATACCGGCACCGCATCGCTGACCATCGCCGAACTGCGCGAGTTCGCCAGCTTCACCGCCTGCGAGCAGCGCTATATCAAGCGCAGCCTAGATGTCGGGCTGGGCCGGCAGGACGCTTTCAAGCTGTGGGCCCGCGACGCTGCGGAAACAGCCTCGATCCGCAGCCAGTACGTCGTCTATCAGGAGCTCAAGAGCCTGCGCGGCAAGGTCCCGGCCGAAACCGGGTTCGAAGCGCTTGAACAGTTCATGGGCAAGCTGATCCGGATCGCCGCTTTCGATCTGGCCCAGGAACGGCTGACCTGCTTCTCGGCATTTCGCTTCCTTTACGAGCGGCTGCTCGGCCCCGATACCCGCCCGTTCCTGCCCAGCGCCTTCTGCGCGGCCAGCGCCCTGCCACAAATCCGGCCTGAACGACGCAAGAATTTGCTGCAATCGATCAGCGAGGCAGCCGCCACGGCCCCGGGCTGGTCGGCCAGGGCACCTTCGTTCTATCCCGAATGGATCGAAAAAGAGGCGGCCTGAAGCCAGGAATACGCATTCAGGTAAATTTCAGAATCGACAAGCGTGGAATAAGCGGGCAAACCCCGCCCGCTCGCCTCCGGCGGGCAAGGGTTAACACAAGGGGATTCCCACATGAAGAAGATTGCTCTGTTCGCCGCCATCGCGGCTGGCTCGCTCGCCGTCGCCGCTTGCGGTGAAAAGAAGGAAGAAACTGCTGTCACCACCGAAGAAACCGCTGCCGCAACCGACGCTTCGGCTGCTGCTTCGGAAGGCGCTGAAGCCGCTTCGACCGACGCTGCTGCTGCTTCGAGCGAAGAAGCAAAGTAAGCGCTAACGCGTTTGCGATTAAGGGCTGGGCCGGCGGGTGTGGACCACTGCTGGCCCGGTCCTTTTCATGTCCGGGGCAAAATCGCGCCGATTGACTGGCGAATCGTAACCCCAAATCAACCATTGCCAGCATATTCCCTGTCCAGGCAACGCCGCCGGGGGAGCCCTTGTGTCCACCATTGTCCTCGATGGAGAGAACGAAGAGGCCTTTCGCCGCTCGATCGAGAGGCGGCTCAGGCAAGGTCTAGACCGCGATGCGGTTGAGCGGCTGCGCGCGCTGCTGGGTCCGCATTCCGGACCAGGAAAAATCCTTCCCGAACGGTTCCTGACCGTCCATTCCGGCGAATTGATCCTGAACGGCTGGGACCGCTTGGCCGAGGCAGTGGCCCGGCATGATCGCGAAGGATGGCCGATTACCGCACTGTCGATCGCATTTGGCTGGCCGGGTGAGGAAGTTCCGGCCCCCGATGCCGAAGGGCGGCTCAGTCCGCTGATCGAAACAGCGTTCTTCAGTGATGAAGCCTTTCCCTTTTCACGCAGCGCGCGCGAGGACCTGCTCGACGGCTATTCCTATCACGGCTGTACCTGGGCGGATGACAGCGTTGCAACCGAGACTTGCCTGCGACTTGACGGTATCGACGATCTGCACGGCGCACTGGCCTTGCTCGAGGCGCGACTGCTGGCCAGTGAAGATCCTGACGAAGAGGGAATCCGCGCCGGTTCACTGGGGGCCTGCCTGCTTTCGGCGCTGTTGTTCCAGGCGGTGGCGGCGCAGATCGAACGCGCCGGGCTGCCCCGGCCGCTCTGCGTTCTGGCCGGCAGCAACGGGGTCTATCCCTATTTCGATGCGCCGGTAGCCGGCATGCCGGCCGAACTGCTGAGCGCCGACGATGAGGACGAACTGGCGCTGAGCCAGGTTCCCGGGCCGCGCTACAGCAGCCTGCTGGTTACCGGCATCCCGCGGGCACGCAAACGTGCGGTGCTGGTGCTGGAGGAAAGCGATGCGGACAAGGCGCTGCGCACCGCTGACCTGCGCAACCTGGTGCACCGCGGCGAGGGCGCTCCGACCGAGCAATCCGCCCTGCTGTCCGGCGCGGAACCGCAGGTGCCGGAAGAAGGCGCAATGATCCCGCGCGCCGACGGCCCCCTGCTGGCGAAGAAGGATCCGCACAAGGCGTGGGATTTCCGCGATATGCTGACGCCCCGCGAGGCGCCCGCCGATCCCACACACCAGCCGCCGCAGGATCTGGGCGAAACGCCTGCTGCGGAACCGGAATTGCCGCGGGGCCTGGCAGAACCGTCGCCCAACGAGCAAGACATGCCGCCGCAGTCCTTGCTCGAAAGGATGGCATCATTGTCCGGGGCTTCGTTCCCGCGCATCCCGCGCCTCCCTCGCACCCCGCCGTCCGAACCCGGATTCTCGCTGCTGGATGAAACGGTGGCGGAGCGCCTTGAGAAGCTTATCGCGCCTGAGCCTGCACCGGAACCGCCCGCTGAAACGCCGCTCGAAGCTACGGCAGAACCGGCACCAAGCGGCTTCGCGCCGCCAATTGATGCCCCGGCCTGGCCACTCGGGATCGGTTGGCTCGAAGACATCGCGGCGGATGCGGAGCAGCCCGACGCGGCCCCAGTCGAAGCAGAACCGAAGGGTCTGCTCGCCCGGTTGCGGCGCTGGATCAGTCGGCGCTAGTGCGCCCGTTCAGCTGTCTTCGACTCCTGACACCCGCGCCCGGATCGCCGCGCCATCGGCGTCGAGGTTGGGCGGCGGCATCTGCTCTCCGCAATCATGGGCTCCGAACCGGACCGGCTGGGTCTGTTCGACATAGGTCCCTTCGCTGGGATGCTGGCGGCGGCGGAAGAAGCCAACCGCGTTCAGATGCGGATCGTCGATCACTTCGCCCAGATCGCGCACCGGCTGGGCCGGAAGCTGCGCGGCGTGGCATTTCGCGAGCAATTCCTCTGTCGTGAAATTCGGCGTCAGCGCGGCGAGCCGTTCGTAAAGCTCACCCTGGTGCCGCCCGCGCCCGCCAGGCTGGTTGAAGCGTTCCTGAGCGATGAACTCCGGATCGCCGAGCAGGGCAAAGGCACGGTCCCAGGCATCGTGCGTGTAGATCACGATGCTGATATAACCGTTTACGGTCGGGAACGGCTGGCGCAGTGGATCGATCTGGCGGGCATAGCCAACCGGGCCGACAGGGGGGTCAAAGGTCTGTCCGCCAAGGTGCTCCAGCAGCATGAAGCTGGCGAAGGCCTCGAACATCGGCACCTCGACCAGCTGCCCCTCGCCGGTCCGCTGGTGGTGGACGATCGCCGCCAGTGCGCCATAGACGGCATGCAGCCCGGCTACCTTGTCGGCGATCAGCGAGGGGAGATAACGCGGGCGCTGGTCGCCATCGACGCGCGGCAGCAGCGTGGCGGTTCCAGTCCCAGCCTGGATCACATCGTCATAGGCCTGGAGATCGGCATAGGGACCATCCTGCCCGAATCCGACGCAGTGGACATAGACGATATCGGGGTTGAGCGCCCGGACCGCTTCGTAGTCGAGCCCCAGCCGTTCTAGCGCCTTGCCGCGCACATTGACGACAAAGACATCGGCCTTGGCAAGCAGGGCCTGCATAACTGCCTGATCGGTATCGCTCTTGAGATCGAGCGCGATCGACTGCTTGCCGCGGTTGAGCGCCATGAAGCCCGGGGCCATGTTGGGACTGGCCGGGGCTGGGGCCGACCAGCGGAAGGGATCGCCGATTCCCGGCGTTTCGACCTTGATCACCTCCGCACCAAGATCGGCGAGGAGCTGGGTGCAATAGGGCCCGAACACCACGGTGGTCAGATCGACGACCGTGATACCTTGCAGCATCCTCGCCTGCCCTTCCGCGTTGCTCATCCCCTGTAGAGCGCGTCTAGCCGCTCGCCGTAGCGCGCCTTGAGCTTATGGCGACGGATCGACTGCTTGGGAGTCAGTTCTTCGTTGTCGATCGTGAACGGTTCGTCGGCAAAGGTGAACTGGCGGACTTTTTCGATCACCGAAAGGTCCTGGTTGACCCGGTCGAGCGCGGCGCGCACCGCCGAGCGGAAGGCAGGCAGGCCTTGCAGCGCCTTCATGTCGAACTTCTCGCCGTTGGCCTGGGCCCATTCGATCGCCCATTCGGGATCCGGCACGACCAGCCCCACCACATAGGGCCGGCGGTCGCCGACCACCATCGCCTGGGCGATCTCGGGCTGCAGGGTCAGCAGCCCCTCAACCCGCGCGGGCGAAATGTTGTCGCCCTTGTCGTTGACGATCATGTCCTTCTTGCGGTCGGTGATCATCAGCCGCCCGGCTTCGTCGAGATGGCCGATATCGCCGGTATGGAGCCAGCCGTTTTGCAGCGCCTTGTCGGTTTCACCCTTGTTGCGCCAATAGCCGTGCATCACCAATTCGCCGCGAACCAGGATCTCGCCGTCCTCGGCGATCTTGACCTCGACCCCGTGGAGCGGCGGGCCAACGGTGTCCATTTTTAGCCCGGCCTTGGGGCGGTTGCAGCTGATCACCGGTCCAGCCTCGGTCTGGCCATAGCCCTGGAGCATGGTCAGCCCCATCGATTCGAAGAACACGCCGACTTCGGGGCTCAGCGGTGCGCCGCCCGAGACCATTGCCTTCATCCGCCCGCCAAAGCGTCCGCGGATCTTCGGGCGCAGTGTCTTTTCCAGAATAAAGTCCATCGGCTTGTCGCGCAGCCGCCCGCGCCCTGAGGCCTTTTGGGTCCCAATCCGCATCGCCCGGTCCATCAGGTAATTGGCGACCTTGCCCTGCTTTTCGACCTGTTTCATGATCCGCGCGCGCAGCACTTCGAACAGCCGCGGTACCACCACCATGATTGTCGGACGGGTTTCCTCGATATTGCTGGCCAGCTTTTCCAGCCCCTCGGCATAATAGATCTGTGCGCCGACCGAGACCGGCAGCATCTGCCCGCCAGTATGCTCATAGGCATGGCTCAGCGGCAGGAACGAGAGGAAGGCGTCGTCATCGTCGAGCCCGAAATCCTCGGCCAGAACCCGGGCCGCGCCATCGGCGTTCATCAGGATCGCGCCATGGTGCTGCATCACCCCGCGCGGCGCTCCGCCGGTGCCGCTGGTATAGATCAGGCAGGCAGTATCCTGGCGCCCGATCCTGGCGATCCGCGCATTGACCGCTGCCCGGGCCGGCACGCCCTCGCCGGCGATCAGTTTCTGCCAGTCATGATATTCGAAATTGCTGGCCTGCGCGATCTTGAGCGGTTCAATCCCGATCACGTGTCTGGCGTGACCTGTGCGCAGCAGCGCCCCGATCAGCGGCTTTGACAGCTTGTCATTGGCCACAATCACCGCGCTTGCGCCCGAATCCTCCAGGATGTGCTGGTGATCGCGTTCGGTGTTGGTGACATAGGCTGGAACGGTGATGCAGCCCGCGGCCATAATTCCAAAATCGGCGATGCACCATTCGGGACGGTTTTCGGAAACCAGCATCACCCGGTCGCCGTCTTTCAGGCCCATGGCGCGTAGCGATTCCGCCAGACAGCAGACCTGCCGCGCCGCCTCGGCCCAGCTGATCGCCTGCCATTTGCCGCCGTGCTTGGCCCACAGGAACGGTGCCTCGCCCTTGGCGTCGGCCCGTTTGAGCAGCAGTTCGACCAGATTGCCGGTATTCGGCAGGTCCGAAATATCAACCACGCGCACCGCCCCTTTCGCAGTACATCCTTGTCCCTGCTGTTTCGATAGGCGGGGTTTGCCCGAGCGGCAAGATGGTCAGCATCCGATGGCCGCGATGACTATTCCGAAACCGCCTTGCCTTCGCTGCGCGGATCGGCTCCGCCCCAGGCCTGACTGCCGCGCAGTTCGATCGCGTTGGCTTTCAGCGGCAGCGCGCGCGGCTGGACCTCTGCGTGGCCCAGCGCCTTGAGCGCAGGGATCATGCCCTCCAGCGCGGTGCCTTGCTCGACAAAGACGATTTCGGTGCCCGGCGCGAAGATCACCGGCAGGGCCAACGCATCCTGCACCGGCAGGTCCCAATCGATCACTCCGATCACCCCGCGGATGACCTGGGCCGGGATCGTCACCCCGCCGGCTGCGCCGATCACCAGCTTGAGCCGCCCATCGGGTCCGAACACCAGAGTCGGGGTCATCGAACTGCGGGGGCGCTTGCCGCCTTCGACCCGGTTGGCGACCTGACGGCCGTCGAGTTCCGGGTTCATGTCGAAGTCGGTCAGCTCGTTGTTGAGGTAATAGCCACCAGCCACGATCCCCGATCCAAACTGGCTTTCGATCGTCGAGGTATAGGACACCGCATTGCCAGCCCGATCTACCACCGAGAAATGCGAAGTGCCGTATTCGGCCAGCTGCTCGGATGCTGCGAAGGTCAGCTTCTCCGCGCCCGGCGGGGTTCCTGCCACGGCCTTGGGGATCGACTTGCCCGGATCGATCAGCGCCGAACGCGCGGCCAGATACTTGCGATCAATCATGCCGGCGACCGGCACCGGGACGAAATCGGCATCGGCGGAATAACGTGCGCGGTCGGCATAGGCGAGACGCTGGCTTTCCGCGATCAGGTGCCAGGCGACCGGATTGTCCTTGCCCAGCGCTTTCAGATCGAACCGTTCAAGCTGGATCAGCGTGGCGATCAGCGTAGTCGCGCCTGAGCTTGGCGGACCCATCGAACAGATCCGGTAGCCGCGATAGGTCCCGCAGACCGGCGCCCGGTCCTTGGCGGTATAGGCGGCCAGATCGGCCTCGGTCATCGGGGCGGGATTGACCGGGGCGAGGGTGACTTTGGTGACGATTTCACGGGCGTTGGCGCCAGAATAGAATGCCTTGGCACCCTGCGCGGCAAAAGCCTCAAGCGAATCGGCCAGTGCGGGGTTCCTGACCAGTGTCCCGACCGGGAGCGGCTGGCCATCGGTGCCAAAGAACATCGCGCGCCCTTCGGCGGAAAAGCCGGCGATCCGCGCATTGTTCTTAAGCATCCCGTGAAGCCGGGGGGTGATCACGAAGCCGTCGCGTGACAGCTTGATCGCCGGGGCGAACAGCGTGGCCCAGGGCAGGCGCCCGTGGGCCGAATGGGCCCGGGCGGCAAGCGCGATGTTGCCTGGCACGCCGACACCGGTCCCTCCGGGAACCGCTTCCTGGAACTTCAGCAGCCTGCCGTCCTTGAAGAACCATTTCGGGTGGGCTGCGGCCGGAGCCTTTTCACGCCCGTCAATTGTCTCAACCATGCCGCGGGCATTGGTGGTGACGTAAAGCCCGCCCCCGCCGATCCCACTGCTTTGCGGCTCGACCACGGTCAGCGCAATCATGGTTGCGATCGCGGCGTCAGTGGCGCTGCCGCCCTGCCGCAACATCTGCGCCCCAGCTTCGGCCGCGCGGGGATCGGCGGCGCTGACCATGCCTTTTTCATAGAGCGAGGCAACTGGCGGCTTGATGGATGATGGGGTGGTGGCGCAGCTGGACAGGGCCAGCGCGGCAGCGATCGGGAATAGCGTGCGCAGGTTCATGGCGCCCACGCTATTCGCTTCCGACCGCCTCGGCAATGGTGGCGACGCCGTCGCGCTGCATCAGCCGTTCCAGTCCGCGCACGATCTTCCGCGCGATCCCCGGGCCGGCATAGGCCATCGCGCTGTACAGCTGGACCAGGCTGGCCCCGGCGCGGATTCGCTCCCAGGCATCCTCGGCACTGGCAATCCCGCCGACCCCGATCAGCGGCACCGCGCCGCCGGTCGCCTTGCGGAAATCGCGGATGCGCTGCAGCGCAAGCGGTTTCAGCGGTGCGCCAGACAGGCCACCCGCCTCGCCGGCCTGAGCCGAGCGCAGCGGCGGGCGTGAAATTGTGGTGTTGGAAACGATCAGCGCGCCAAGTTGCTTGTCGATCGCAATCCGGGCAATTGCCTCCACATCAGCCAACTCCAGATCCGGCGCTACCTTCAGGAATACCGGAACCTTCGTCGCTCCCCGGGCTTCGATCACCGCGTCGAGCAGCGCGGTCAGCGCGCCTTCATCCTGCAGCGCACGCAGGCCAGGGGTGTTGGGGCTTGAAACATTGACCGCCAGATAGCTGGCCAGCGGGGCCATCAGCCGGGCCATGGTGGCATAGTCGGCGATCCGGTCAGTCGAATCCTTGTTGGCGCCGATGTTGATCCCGACGATCCCCGGACGCCCATGGCGCCGCGCCAGCCGCCCGACTGCAGCCTCGGCGCCGCCGTTGTTAAAGCCCATCCGGTTTATCACCGCGCGGTCCTCTACCAGACGGAACAGCCGCGGCCTGGGGTTGCCGGCCTGAGGCAGCGGCGTGATCGAACCGACTTCGGCAAATCCGAACCCCAGCCCAAGCAGCGCGTCGGGAACTTCGCCGTCTTTATCGAACCCGGCGGCCATGCCGAGTGGATTGGGCAAGCGCAGTCCGGCGACTTCGGTTGCCAAGGGACCATCGGTACGCCTTGTCCCGGTCAGCGGCAGGGCCTTCAGCGCGGCCAGTGAGGCACCGTGGGCGGATTCGGGATCGAGCAGGAACAGCGCGGGGCGAAGCAGCGAATAGACCATGGCCGCGCCTATGGCAGTGGCGGCATGGTCTGTCGATTCCACGGCAAGCCGAATCGGATTCGAGCGGACAAAAAAGGCGGATTTCCGCCGATTATGTCCGAAACATCCAACTTTTCGCCCGAAATTGTCGATTCCATACAAGCACATCACCGCAGGTATACGTATGCAACTCCTGCGACCCGAAGGACTCGTGGCATTCTGCACCGAGATCCTAACTTCAAAAGCGGCTCCCCGGTTTGACCAGGGAGTCGCTTCTTTTTTGTGCCGTTCACAGACGTTGCAAGGCTTGACCGATCAGCCTAGAGGAAACCGGAACGAATCACTCCGATTTAACCGGGAGCCCTGCCCATGCGCTTGTCCAGCATGGCCGACTATGCCGTTGTGACCATGACCGCCGCCGCCAAACACTGCGGCGGCGCGCGGGTCTCTGCGACCCAGCTGGCTGAAGAGACCGGGCTTCCCGCACCGACCGTACAAAAGCTGGTCAGCCGCCTGACCGCAGCGGGGCTGCTGCGCTCGACCCGCGGCGCGCATGGCGGGCTCAAATTGGCGCGTCCGGCCGCGGCGATTACTTTGGCCGATATTATCGAAGCGGTCGAAGGCCCGATCGCGCTGACCGCCTGTGTCGAACACGGGCGCCACGATTGCGGGATGGAACTGGCCTGTTCGGTCAAGCCGCACTGGCCAGTGGTCAATGCCGCGATGCGCGGCGCGCTGGCCGATGTTTCGCTAACCCAGCTGACGGGAACGGCACAGTGAGCGAGGCGGTAAAAGATCAGGCCGCGCGCGAAGCAGCCGCAAAGGTCGCGGATTATGAGCACGGCTGGTCGGCCGAGATCGAGACCGATTTCGCCCCCAAGGGCCTCGACGAATCGACCGTGCGGTTCATCTCGGCCAAGAAGAACGAGCCCGAATGGATGCTCGACTGGCGGCTGAAGGCGTTCCGCCACTGGCAGACCATGCCCACGCCGGATTGGGCCAAGCTAAACATCCCGCCGATCGACTACCAGGACGCCTATTATTACGCCGCGCCGCGGGCCAAGCCCAAGCTGGCGAGCCTTGACGAGGTCGATCCCGAAATTCTCGAGGTTTACAAGAAGCTTGGCATTCCGCTGGAAGAGCAGAAGGTGCTCGCCGGGGTCGAAGGCGCGCGCAAGGTTGCGGTCGATGCGGTGTTCGATTCGGTCAGCGTCGCCACCACCTTCCGCGAGGAGCTGAAGAAGGCCGGGGTGATCTTCCTCTCGATCTCCGAGGCGATCCGCGAATATCCGGACATGGTCAAGAAGTGGCTCGGTAAGGTCGTGCCGATGCACGACAACTTCTTCGCCGCGCTCAACTGCGCGGTCTTTTCGGATGGCACCTTCGTCTACATTCCCGAAGGCGTGCGCTGCCCGATGGAGCTCAGCACCTATTTCCGGATCAACGCCGAAA
>CAZOSI010000001.1:62345-64868 GCA_964582485.1 uncultured Novosphingobium sp. | reverse complement strand
GCCATCGGGATCGCCTCGGCCTGCGGGTTTGCGCTGGTCGGCGGCGCGCTGATCTATGCGCTTCAGCCTGCTGGGAGGAAGGGGGCTGATGAACTCTACAACACCGATGGTGTGGCCGTGGCCGACAATCTTGCGGGCGCGCCCAAGGATTACGGCCAGGTGCCCAAGCTCGGGCCGCCGCTTCCCGGCGACCTCGGCAAGCCGATCCTTGAAGCGCAACGCCGCGGCGACGTGGCCGCCCTGCCGCCAATTGGAGCCGGGCCACCTGCGGCTCCGGTCGATCCCGCCGCAACTGCCGCCGAGGCCGCCCGCCAGCGTGCCGAACAGGAACGCGAAGCCGCACGCGGCAGCCGCCTGTTCTTCGGTGGCGGTTCGCCGGGAAGCGGAGGTGGCGGACTGGTCGGTCTACCGCTGCCCGCAGAGGCCCAGGTCGCCGCTCCTGCGGCTGCACCGCAGTCGGATACCGGCCGCAAGCAAGCGTTTCTCGAACGAGCCAGTGACCGGCGCACCGTGTCGGGCGAGCGGCTGACCGGGCTGGCGTCGCCTTCGATCCTGCAGGCGGGTTCGGTCATCCCCGCAGCGCTGATCACCGGCATTCGCTCCGACCTGCCTGGGCTGGTGACCGCGCAGGTTACCCAAAACGTCTATGATAGCCCGACCGGGCGCATCCTGCTCATCCCGCAAGGCTCACGCCTGATCGGCGACTATGACGCAGACGTTACGTTCGGTCAGAGCCGGATCCTGCTCGCCTGGAACCGGCTAATCCTCCCCGATGGCCGTTCGATCGTTCTCGAACGTCAGCCAGCCTCCGACCCGCGCGGGTTTGCCGGGTTGCAAGATGGCACCAATTACCATTGGGGCGGCGTTCTGAAGGCCGCACTTGTCTCGACGCTTTTGGGTGTGGGGTCGGAACTGGGGTCTGGTAATGATGGCGATCTGGCCCGTGCTGTCCGGCGCGGGACGCAGGACAGCATCAACCGCGCTGGCGAGCAGATTGTTTCGCGCGAGCTCAATGTCCGACCGACGCTGACCATCCGACATGGCTTCCCGGTGCGGGTCCTAGTCACCCGCGATCTGGTGCTCGGGGGCGGGAAATGACGAGGCTGAAGCTGGCCGATCTCGCCGACGAGAAGCCGGTACGGCTGACGGTCGAGGTGTCGGCGCGACTGCACCGGGAAATGCTGGCATACGCGATGGTGCTCAATGGCGGGGACGCCAAAGGCGCACCCACACCCGAGCGGCTAATTCCGCCGATGATCGAGCGGTTCATCGCGACGGACCGCGGCTATACAAAAACCCGCCGTTCGGCTCAGCCTGGGTAGCGTTCTTCGATCAGTTTGAAGAAGCGCTGGAGCGCAGGGTTGTCGTTATCCTCGCGCCAGTAGAGCGCATACTCGAGCCGTGCGGGACCGCTTGGATCATAGATCTCGCGAAACTCAAGGCCGGGCCACGCGACGCCCTGCGAGGCTTCGGTTGCGATCGTGATGAACCGCTTCGCTGCGACCATGCTCAGCACGCTTTCGAGGCTGGTGTCTTGGTAGATTATCGCTGGCCGATAGGCTTGCTCGGTCAACCGCGCGGAAATCAGATTTCCGAGAATGGGACCAATCCCGCTGTTTGGGACGACAAACACTTCGCGCCGGAGATCTTGCCAGTAGATGCGCTCCTGTTCGACAAGGTGATTGTCCTCTGCCACCACAACAAAGAGCTTTTCTGACCACAGAGGTCGGGACTTGAGGCCAGCGTCACCGAGCCCGATCGGCGCGACGGCGACATCAATGGTGCGGGATTGGAGGCCGTGCAGGAGCTTTTCCGGTCCGGTTTCCACACCATCGAACTGCACATCAGGAAACCTGGTCAGATAGTCCGAGAAAGCGAGCTTGAGATTGCCGGACAGCAGCGACGAACAGTAACCAACCGCAATCCTGCCATGCAGGCCGTAGCTGACATTGCGAGCGGTTGTCTGGAGGTTGTCGATGTCGGTAACTATTCGGCGAGCCTGTTCGATGAACGCCCGGCCATTATCGGTTGGTTCGGCACCACGTGTTGTCCGTTCGAACAGCTTGACGCCCAACCGGTCCTCAAGCTGCAACACTCTTCGGCTCAGCGTCGACTGCTTGACATTGAGGACAGCCGCCGCCCGAGAGAAGCTCTGCGTATCCGCCGTCAATACAGCATAACGCAACTGTCGTACTTCAATGCCCATCTGACCTGCTCCCCCTAGATCATCGTGGAATACTCGATTCAGACGAATAGGTATCAAATTCCACGATAAATCAAACCCAACCCGCCCATCCAGGCAGGAGGGCGGGTTGATGTGGTGTTTGCAATTTCACAGGGTTTTGAAGTTGTCGATCAGCGGACAGCTTTCTTCAAACTCGAAATTGTCCCGGTCTTGCCATCCCAGTCGATCTCAAAATCGACCCTGTCGCCAACCTTGATGCCTGCAAGGACTTCGGGTTTGGCGGAGAAGCCCATTTGCATCGCGGGCCAGCTCAATTCCGTAATCTCGCCATGGTCGAG
>CAZOSI010000001.1:49039-62245 GCA_964582485.1 uncultured Novosphingobium sp. | reverse complement strand
AAATTTCGCTTGCGACGCATCAACAGATACGCGGCCGGAATGATCAGCATCGACAGCAGGGGTGCGGTCAGCATCCCACCGACCATCGGCGCGGCGATCCGGCTCATGACTTCGGAGCCCGTGCCGGTGCCGACCAGAATGGGGAATAGACCGGCAAGGATCACCGCGACCGTCATGGCCTTGGGCCGGACGCGCAGCAGCGCGCCCGCGCGGACGGCTGATTCCACGTCGCTGTGCTCCGCCAATGCCGATTTGAGGTAGATCAGCATGACCACCCCGAACTCGGCCGACACGCCCGCCAGCGCGATGAACCCGACGCCGGTGGCGACCGACTGGTTGTAGCCCAGCAAGTAGAGCAGCCAGACTCCGCCGGTCAGCGCGAACGGCAGCGTGGCCATGATCAGTGCGGCTTCATCCCAGCGCCGGAACGTCGCGTAGAGCAGGGCGAAGATGATGAGCAGTGTGGCTGGCACGACGATCTTCAATCGCTGCGTGGCGCGTTCGAGGAACTCGAACTGACCGGTATAGGCCACGCTGATTCCGGGAGGCAGCTTGACCTTTTGCGCGACTGCCCGTTGCAGATCGCCGACAATCTCGGTGAGCGCACGGCCTCGCCCGTCGATATAGACCCATGTGGCAGGACGGCCATTCTCGCTGCGCAGCATCGGCGGGCCATTGGTGATATGGACATCGGCAACCGTCCCCAGCGTGATTTGCTGGCGCGAGGGAGTCAGCACCGGGAGGTTGACGATATCATCCACGCTGTCGCGGATTTCGCGGGGGTAACGCACGCTGATCGGATAGCGGGCCAGCCCTTCGACGGTTTGCCCGACCGCCTCGCCGCCGATCGCGCCAGACACCACCGCCTGCACGTCTGCGACGTTGAGGCCATAGCGCGCTGCTGCAGCGCGATTGATGGCGACGTCGATGTATCGCCCGCCCGAGAGCCGTTCGGCGAGCGCGGAACTAATCCCCGGCACGGTCTTGGCGACTGTCTCGATTTCCCGCGCGGTTCGGTCAATGTCGTCGAGATTGGCCCCCGATACCTTGATCCCGATCGGGCTTTTGATCCCGGTGGCCAGCATGTCGATCCGGTTACGGATCGGCGGTATCCAGAAGTTGGCGAGGCCGGGGACTTTGACGGTCCTGTCCAGCTCGTCGATCAACCGTTCCTGCGTCATGCCTGCGCGCCACTGGCTCTTTGGTTTGAAGCGGATCGTCGTCTCGAACATTTCGAGCGGGGCGGGGTCGGTTGCCGTGTCGGCGCGGCCTGCCTTGCCGAACACGCTTTCGACTTCGGGCACGGTCTTGATGAGCCGGTCGGTCTGTTGGAGCAGCATCGCGGCCTTGGCCGTCGAGATTCCCGGCAGGGCCGAGGGCATGTAGAGCAAATCGCCCTCATTCATCTGCGGCATGAATTCACCGCCAGTCTGGCTGATCGGCCAGAGGCTGGAGGCGAACACCAGCACCGCGATCAGCAGTGCCGCCTTGGGCTTGGCCAGCACCCAGTCGAGCGCGGGGCGATAGATGCGCGTCAGGAACCGGTTGATCGGGTTGCTGTCTTCGGCGGGTATTTTTCCCCGGATCAACCAGCCCATCAATACCGGGATCAGGGTGATCGACAGCAGCGCGGCGCCCGCCATCGCATAGGTCTTGGTGAAAGCGAGCGGCGCGAACAGCCGCCCCTCCTGGCCTTGCAGCGAGAAGATCGGGATGAACGAGAACGTGATGATGAGCAGGCTGAGGAACAGCGCCGGGCCAACTTCCGCCGCCGCATCGGTAATGACGCGCCAGCGCGCTTCGCCCGTCAGTTCCTCGTCGGGGTTATCATGGTTCCAGCGTTCGAGGTGCTTGTGGGCGTTCTCAATCATCACCACCGCCGCATCGACCATCGCGCCGATGGCGATGGCGATGCCGCCCAGCGAGAGGATGTTGGCGTTTAACCCCTGAACCCGCATGACGATGAAGGCGATCAATATGCCGAGCGGCAGGGTCAGGATCGCCACCAGTGCCGAGCGGGCGTGCCAGAGGAACAGCCCGCAGACGAGCGCGACGATCAGGAATTCCTCGAACAGCTTGCCCGTCAGGTTCTCGACCGCGCGGTCGATCAAGCCCGAGCGATCATAGGTGGTGACGATCTCGACACCCGGAGGAAGGCTGGTCTTGAGTTCGGCGAGCTTGGTGCGGACGCCTTCGATCACCTCGCGGGCGTTCTTGCCCTGGCGCATGACGATGACGCCACCCGCAACTTCGCCCTCGCCATTCAGTTCAGCAATCCCGCGCCGCATATCGGGGCCGACCTGCACCGTCGCGACATCGCCCAGCAACACAGGGATTCCGCCCGCTGCCGTGCGGATCGGCACGGCGCGGAAATCGTCAAGAGTCTTCAGATAACCGGTCGCCCGAACGATATATTCGGCTTCGGCCATTTCGACGACACCGCCGCCCGTTTCCTGATTGGCGCGCTTGAGCGCGTCGCTGACATCGCCCGCCGTCACCCCGTAAGCGGCAAGCTTTTGCGGATCGACCACGACCTGATATTGCTTGACCATGCCGCCGATGCTGGCGACTTCGGCGACCCCGGGAACCGCTTTCAGCTCGAAGCGCAGGAACCAGTCCTGGATGCTGCGCAGCTGGGCGAGATCGTGCTGTCCGGTCTTGTCGACCAGCGCATATTCGTAAATCCAGCCCACCCCGGTGGCATCGGGACCGAGCGAGGCGGTTGCGCCAGCGGGCAGCTTTCCCTGCACCTGGCTGAGATATTCGAGCACCCGGCTGCGCGCCCAATAGAGGTCGGTGCCATCGTCGAACAGCACATAGACAAAGCTGTCGCCGACGAACGAATAGCCGCGCACCACCTTTGCGCCCGGCACCGAGAGCATTGTCGAGGTGATCGGATAGGTCACCTGGTTCTCGACAATCTGCGGGGCTTGGCCGGGATATGTCGTGCGGATGATGACCTGCACATCGGACAGGTCAGGCAGCGCATCGACCGGCGTGGTTCGCACCGCGCCAATTCCGATCGCCGTCAGGACGAGCGCCGCGACCACGATCAGCCCGCGCGCCTTGACCGAGGCCCGGATGATCCATTCGATCATTGTCCGGCCCCCAGTTTGCGGGCGGGAATTCCGGTCAGGCTCGCTTCGGAGTCGAGTAGAAATTGCCCCGAGGCGACGACCTTTTCGCCGACAGCCAGGCCTTCGAGGATCTCGGTCTTTCCGCCGCCCTCGCGGCCGGTGCGGACTTCGGCGGGCTGATAGCGGCCATTGCCGGTTGCGAGCATGACGATCGTGCGCGTCCCGGTGCGGATCACGGCTTCGCTCGGAACCAACAGGACCGAGTTTCCGGCGGCACCGAGTGCGACTTGCGCAAACATGCCGGGACGGAGCCGTCCGCCGCGATTGGCGAGCTCGATCCGCACGGTGATTGTCCGGCTATCGGCCTGAGCGGTCGGCAGGATCGCGATGATCCGTCCGCTGAAAGTTTCTCCGGGAAAGGCAGCGAGGTTCGCGCTGGCACTTTGACCGACGCGCACGCTGCCAGACTGGGCTTCGGGGACAGCGGCATTGAGCCAGACCGTGCCAATTCCAGTAACCTGGGCCAGCGTCTGCCCTTGGCCGAGCGTCATACCGACGCGGACATCGAGCGCCTGGATCACCCCCGAAATCGGTGAGGTAATCGTAATCGTGCCATTTGTCCGTCCCGAGCGCTCAACGCTGGCGATCAAGCCATCGGACATGCCAAGCAGCTTGAGCCGCTGGCGCGCCGCTGCGGTGAGATCAGGCTTGCCGAGCCGCCTGACCGCGAGGAATTCGGTCTGTGCGCCGCCCCATTCGGGCAATTGCACATCGGCAATCGGCGCACCGGCGCGCACGACATCGCCGGGAGCGCGGGCATAAACCCGCGAAACAAAACCACCCGACCGGGTTTGAATGATCGCGACATCGCGCTGGTTGAAGTCGATGCTGCCTGTGACATTGAGCATGGCAGGGAGGCTGCCCATTTGTGCCGGGACAATGCGGATACCGAGATTCTGCATGGCAGCCGGATCGATCGTTACTCCCGGTGCACTGCCCGCAGCGGTGTCTCCGTCGGCATATTTGGGCTGGGTCTTCATCCCCATCGAGGACAGTGCGTCTGGATTGTCGTAGTGCTCCTGCGGCACCATCGGATCATACCAGTAGAGGATTTTCCGTTCGGATTGCCCTGAACCGGCCGCGGTGGCGGATTCGCCGTGCTGCCCTAGCCAATATCCGCCGCCGCCCGCGACGAGCACCGCCGCCAGTATTCCAGCGCGCCAGCGCACCGCTGTTGCATGGTCCATGGTCATGGCCGCATCCCCCCATATGTGTAGTTTATCCGGATCGCATCGCGCGCGACATCGGCCTCGCGCGACAAGGCATCGACTTCGGCTTCGGCCAGCGCCAGTGTCGAGAGCAGCGCGCTGCCAAGATCGAGCTTGCCCGCCGCATAGCTCGCCATGTCGAGTTCGGCCCGGCGCTTGGCCAGCGGTACGAGCGTTTGCCGAGCATTCATCAGCCGCTGCATGTGCATCGCATAATCGGCAAGGTCGGCATCGAGTTCGGCCAGAATATCGCGTTCCCCGGCCTCGCGGGTAAACCCGGCACGGCGCGCGTCACTCTCGCGCGCGGCAATCAGGGGGTCCTGTCGACGTTTGCCAAAGAACGGCAGGTCGACGGTGAACGAAACCGAAACCATATCGCCATAGGCAGGATCGCGGCGACCATAGGATGTGCTGACTCGCCAGTCGGGACGCTTGTCAGCCTGGGCCAGCGTGACGTCGGCGTCGGCTGTCCTGACCCGGGCATCAAGTGCCTGCAGGCGCGGCAGCGAGGCAACATGTGCGCGCAAAGCCGGGCCATCGACGTCCAGGAGAGGGGCATCGCCGATGACATCAACATCGGGGTCACCGGTCAAACGGGCGAGCCTGGCCCGGGCCTTCGTTACCTCTGCCTGGAGCTCGGTTCGCCGGTCGGCGATTGCCGCACGCAGTTGCTCGGGTTCAAGCGCCTGGCTGGGTCGGGCTGAGCCCGAGGCAAGCCGCGCCGTGACGGTGGCCTGCAAATCGATCAGACTGTCGTTGAGCAGGTCAAGCTGGGCAAGCCGCCGCTTGGCATAGAACAGATCAATCCACGCTAGCGCGGTAGCGAGCCGGACATCCTGCGCCTCGACCGCCAGATCGGCTTGGGCCACACCGATTTCGGCCTGCGCTCGCCCTTGCTGGGCCCGGCGTTTGGCGGGATTGGGAAACGCCTGTTCCACGCTGATGCGCCCCATCGTCATGTTGTCGCGATTGAAGCTGAACGCAGGTGGCCCCGAGACGGGAAAATTGTCCACGCCGATCGTCAGCGCTGGATCAGGGAGTTGCCCGGCTGCGATCGCCGCCGAGCGCTTGCCTTCGACCTCTGCCGCGCTCGCTGCAAGCGATGGTGCCTCGCGCGTCGCACGCTCGAGTGCGGCATCGAAAGTCATGGGCTCGGCAAGTACTATGGCCGGAACGACCGCAAGCAGCGGTGTAAAATAAATCAATCGCATGGAGCTCTCCTGATCGGCAGAGCCCGGACGGGAACGCAAAGCAACTTGGGGCAACGTGTGCCGGCGAAGCATTAGATCACCTCGCCGGCGACACGCGCCTGGCCAGTTTGCTTTTTGTTATCGGCCAGGCAATCGCCTTAGCCGGCTGACGGAACGCCGTGCTTACCCGGCATGTCCGTCATGCAATCGGCTGCGCTCATCTTCATCATGGTGCAGTTGCAGTCCGCCACTTCTGAGCCGCCGTCCTTAATCCAGACGCGTACCTGTTGAGGCGAGTTGGACTTGCTTGGCCCTGGAGTCGGGCGCGATTGCCATTCCCAATGGCCGCCAGAAGGCGCTTTCGCAAAACCAGCAGATGCAGTGGTGAGTGCCGCAATAGCTGCGGCAAGCGTCAGTAACGTCTTCATGTTGAAAATCCTTGATTGAACTGTGAGGTGGCGCGCGACGAACACGGGTTCGCTGACGCGCCGCTGGGGTTCAACCAAGGCGTGCGGGTGGATGTGGTTCCGGACTGGTTTCACGCCCGACAAGCACCGCAACCGGCATCTGGAGAGGAGCCGACAGGTGATTTTCGGTTGGGGCGGCGCTCAAAAACGGAGGGATCAGCGCCACAGCAACTGCACAGCCCATTTTGGCCACGCAATCAGGCGTCATACCCTGACACGGCTTGTCGGGCTGCGGCTTCTGCTTTGCGAGACCCATCATCTCGGCACAGTCGGCGCTCATCAGGCCCGCGCTTGTCTGGACAGCGGCCGCCGACTGCGCTGACTGCTCGACCGGCATGCCACGCGCAAAAGCAGCTTCCTGGCCCATCAGGCCCAGCAGCGCTCCCATGAGCAGCAGCAAGGAAAACCAACGCTTCATCCTGTCCTCTTCGCAGTAGGTCACCAAACAGTCAATTCGGGACTTGGGCTGTACTTGTTACAATCTTGCTTGCAGGTTCTGCCGCAAGACCTGCAAGGATCGGACAATCCGGCCTTGCATCGCCGCTGCAACCCTCGACCAGTTCCAGCAAGGTGCGCCGCATCGCATCCAGTGCCGCAGCTTTGCGGGCAAGATCCCTGGCATGCTCGAGAGCGATGGCCTTGACCTCGCTGCTGGCCCTTGTCCGGTCGTCCCACAGGCTCAGCAGCGCGGATATCTCGCCAACCGAAAACCCGAGATCTCGAGCGTTGGCGATGAAACGCAGGCGTTCGACCGAACGCGGCGGATAATCCCGATAGCCATTGTCGCGCCGGTCGGGCGGCGGCATCAATCCGATGCCTTCGTAATGGCGGATCATCCGCAGTGACACGCCGGTCGCCTTCGAGACCTGCCCGATGTTCAAAGCGAGACCCTCCTCAGGCGCAGCGAATTGCCGATGACGCTGACCGAGGACAGCGCCATCGCCGCCGCCGCGATGATCGGCGACAACATCAGCCCGAACAGTGGGTAAAGCGCGCCCGCCGCCACCGGGATACCTGCGACATTATAGGCAAAGGCGAAGAACAGGTTTTGCCGGATATTCCCCATCGTGGCCCGGCTGAGATGCCGGGCGCGGGTGATGCCGGTGAGATCGCCTTTGAGCAGCGTGATCCCGGCGCTCTCGATCGCGACATCTGTGCCCGAACCCATGGCTATGCCAACGTCGGCGGCGGCAAGCGCCGGTGCGTCGTTGACCCCGTCGCCGGCCATGGCGACGATCCGTCCTTGCTCGCGCAGCCGCTTGACGATGGCGCTTTTCTGGTCGGGCAGGACATCGGCTTCGATATCGGTGATGCCCAATCGCCGGGCGATCGCCTCGGCCGTGACGCGATTATCGCCGGTCAGCATGATAACATGGATGCCCGCCTCGGCGAGCGCCAGAAGCGCAGCGGGCGTCGTTTCCTTGACCGGATCGGCGATGCCGATGGCACCGGCGATCTTGCCATCGATGCCCAGGAAAATCGCGGTTGCGCCTTCGCTGCGCAAACGGTCAGCCCGCTCTCCCAGTTCGGTAGTTGGGATATTCTGCTCGCCCATGAAGCGGGCATTGCCGGCGACTATGCGGCGTCCGTCGATCAAGCCGGTGATCCCCTTGCCGACCGGTTGATCGACCTCGCTCGGTTCGCTGATCGCGAGGCCCTTGGCTTTGGCGGCCTTGACGATGGCAAGAGCCAATGGATGCTCGCTGCTGCGTTCGAGACTGGCGGCAAGGCGCAGCACTTCATCCGCCCCGAACCCTTCGGCGGTCTCGATCGCCACCACAGCGGGTCTGCCCTGGGTGAGCGTGCCGGTCTTGTCGACGACGAGCGTATCGACTTTTTCCATGCGCTCGAGGCTTTCCGCATTCTTGATCAGAATACCCGCCTGCGCGCCGCGCCCGACGCCGACCATAATCGACATTGGGGTCGCAAGGCCGAGGGCACAGGGGCAGGCGATAATCAGCACTGCAACCGCCGCGATCAGGCCGTAGCCCATTGCCGGAGACGGGCCGACCAATGACCAGGCAATGAAGGCGATAGCCGCCACTGCGATTACCACCGGAACGAACCAGCCGGAGACGGTATCGGCAAGCCGCTGGATCGGTGCACGGCTGCGCTGGGCCTCTGCGACCATCTGGACGATGCGCGCGAGCATGGTATCGCGCCCGATCTTCTCGGCCCGCATGGTGAGGCCCCCAGTCTGGTTGATCGTGCCGCCGATCAGCTTTGACTTGGCTTCCTTGGTAACGGGCATGGACTCGCCGGTGACCATCGATTCGTCGACCGTGCCGCGGCCGTCGAGAACCACACCGTCAACCGGCACCTTCTCACCAGGGCGGACCCGCAGTGTGTCGCCAACCAAAACCTCGTCGAGCGTGACTTCCTCATCCGATCCATCGGCACGGACCCGGCGGGCGCGCTTGGGCGAGAGATCGAGCAGGGCCCGGATCGCGCCGCTGGTCGTCTCGCGGGCGCGCAGTTCGAGCAATTGGCCGAGCAGGACCAGCACGGTGATCACCGCCGCGGCCTCGAAGTAGGCCGGGACAGCGCCATGCGCCGTCCGGAATGCCATCGGAAAGACACCGGGCAGGAGCGCAGCCACCATGCTGTAGATCCAGGCAACGCCCGTTCCCATGGCAATCAGCGTGAACATATTGAGATGGCGGCTCTTTACCGAGGCCCAGCCTCGCTCGAAGAACGGCCAACCCGCCCAGAGCACGACCGGCGTCGCAAGCACCATTTGCAGCCAGTTCGACATCTGCTGGCCGACCAACCGGTTTAACCCCAGCACATGCCCGCCCATTTCGAGTGCGACCACCGGCAGGCTCAGGACGAGTCCGAAGATGAAACGCCGCTTCATGTCCGCAAATTCCGGACTTGGCCCGTCGGTCAGTGTCGGGGTCATTGGCTCCAGCGCCATGCCGCAGATCGGGCAGCTTCCCGGACCCGGCCGCTGGACCTCGGGGTGCATCGGGCAGGTCCAGATCGCGCCTTCGGGCGCAGACTCGGCCGGGCGTGGTGCATCGCCCGCGTAGCGCATTGGATCGGCGTTGAACTTGGCGAGGCAGCCCGCGCTGCAGAAATAGTGATGCGCGCCCGCATGAGTAGCGACATGCGGCGTGGTCGCCGGATCGACGCTCATTCCGCAAACGGGGTCGATTGTCGCCCCCGGAACTGGCGGTCCGGCATGGGCGTCATGGGTGTGATCGTGCTGCGACTCGGCCATGCGATGTGCTCCTTCAGTCGCCACTTCATGAACCTTGACATCATGTCAGGGTCAAGCGCAAATTCACCCGGTTATGCCGAGCGGATCCAGGGTTCCGAGCCAGGCGACGAGCGCAAGAATGGCCAATGCGGCACTACCCTCGCCGAGCAGGCTCCGCCTCAGACTCTTTACTGCCTTCTCCGTGTTGTTGTCGCGGATCGCGGCACTCAAGGCCGGGGTCAGCCGCCAGCGATTGAGCGCGGCTAGCGCCAGCATTGCTACAAACAGCAGCAGCTTTATGATCAACAACTGCCCATAAGTGGTGAGAGGCAGCTGCGTGAAATGCGGAAAGCCCACAACGGCAAGGCAATTGATTATGCCGGTCGCCACGATCAGGCCAACAGCGAAGGTGCCGACCTGCGAAAATCGATCCAGCGCGCGGTGGGTCGCTGAAAGGTGCAATCCCGACAAGGCTGGCGAAGGCCGGAACAGAATCCACGAAAAGGCGGCAATGCCCCCGATCCAGACCGCTGCAGCCAGCATATGAATAATGTCGCTCAGCCGGTGGACAGTTCCCGTCCAGCCTTCCGTTGCCCCGGCATGGCCGGTCCAGACCAGCGTCGCGATCGCGACTGAAGTCGCTGCGAGGAGGACAAGGCGCGCCGTTACGGGATGGCGGCCAAGCGCACTTGCGGATAGCACGGCCATGACCAGCGCCGCCATGCGGACAATCCAGGCCGTGCCGATCGCGCTTTCGCCGATGATCTCGCGCAGGACTTCGCCATCTAGCGCCCAGAGGCTCGAACCGGTCATCGCTGCGACAAGCGCAACCATTCCGAAGCCGGACAGCATCAGCCCAAGCCATGAAAGGACTATTGCTGGTCCGTTCAGGGGCAGAATGCCCGACGTCCGCTCTTCGTGCGCAAGGGCATAGAGCGAGAACGCGACCAAGCCCGCCAGCACCATCAGGTCGGCATAAAGCGCGAACCTGATGACGATGACGGGCAGGTTGTCCATGCCGCTTAGCGCACGGTGAAGGTGAAAGTGCCGCTCATGCGGTGGGTGTCCATGCCGGCAGCTGTCCAGCTCACCTGGTAGGTTCCCGCCGACAGCGGGCGCCTGAGCAGCAGCGTCATCGACTTGCGGTCCTTGCCCATCTGGGCGGTGAAGCCGGTGATCGCCATCGGCGCATGACTGGCCATGCCGGGCATCCCGGTCATTGCAATCGTGGCGCGTGCAGTGGCACCCATGATCGGCTCATTAAAACGCAGTTCGATCTTGGCCGGGCCTGCGACCGTGGCATTGGCTGCGGGGCTCGACGAAACGAGCTGGGTGTGCGCGGCAGCGATTTGCGGGGCGATGAGCCCAAGTGCTGCGAAAGCGAGGGCAAAACGGGGGAAGCGCATCAAAAATCTCCTTGGGTCGTCGTGTCATCGGGGAATACGCATGCTGCGGCGCCATCCCTTGGAATATTCTCAAGGCATTTTCCTGAGGGATCGCGCCTGCGCCTGCGTATAGAGGTTCAAGCCATAGGGAGATTGCTCGTGCCCGATTTTGATCAGGCGCTTTTCCGCCTGCGCACATTGCCAGTTCCTGCAGGATTGGCCGAGATCGATGCTGCCGTATTTGCAGGCCTCGCACGCAGTCGCCGGGAAGCCGCATCTGCGCCGCGTCTGACGGGCTTCGCCGTTGCTGCTGCGCTCGTCATGGGAATGGTCGCTGGTGGTTTCTCCAGCAGTGAACCAGCGGTCGCCCAGCCGATCTCGCCATTTGCGTCCGACAATCCCCTCGCGCCATCGACCTTGCTGGCGGTTCATCCATGAGCTGGGGCAGGCGGCTCTTGCTGATCGCGGTTGTCGCCTTCGCGGCGGCAATGGTCGGCACTTATGCAGGGCGAACTGTCTTTGCGCCTGACAGGCAGACCGAGACCGAGTTGCACGCGCTGTTGCACAAAGACCTCAACCTCGATGCCGCGCAGCATGCGAAGATCGAGGCGATCGAACAGCGTTTCGCCACACGGCGAAATGCACTCGAACTCGAAATGCGCGCGGCAAATGCTCATCTCGCCGCTGCGATGCAGACCGAGCATGGCTATGGACCCGAGGTAACCGCAGCCATCGATCACACCCACATGGTCATGGGCGAGATGCAGAAGGAAACACTTGAGCATCTGTTTGCCATGCGCGCTGTGCTGAGGCCCGATCAGGCTGCCAAGTTTGACAGGACAGTAACCCGGGCGCTCTCACCCGAAATCGCGGCCCCAGACGCCCAGTGAGCCTGACGCTGTCCGATGGCAGCGATGCGGAGCTCGCGGCGCTAGCGCTCGCGGGGCGGCAGGATGCCTACCGTGAGTTGCTGGCACGGCATCGCGAACCCGTCTTCCGGTTGGTCCGCGCGGCTACCGGCGATCCGCACGAAGCGCTCGATCTCACCCAGGAAACCTTCGTCGCGGCATTTGCTGCACTCCGGAGCTATGATCGCGCGCGTCCGTTCGCTGTGTGGGTCAAGCGAATCGCGCTCAACAAGTGCCGCGACTGGGCGCGGCGGCGCAGGGTTCGAGCCTTTTTCACGCGCGCTGCACCGCTGGAAGATGCCTTCGACGTGTCAGACGACACTGTTCCCGCCGATGTACAAGCCGCCGACCGGGCAGAATTGGCGCGTGTGACCGCCGCCATGGCACGATTGCCCGCGCGCTTGCGCGAAGCACTGGTGCTGAGGACGGTCGATGGCCTGACCCAGGCCGAGGCCGCCGAGGTGCTTTCGGTCAGCGAGAAGACCGTTGAGACCAGACTTTACCGCGCCCGGGCCAAACTGAAAGCACAGCTCGGCGATCGGATGTGAGGGGTAAGAGTCCGAGCCGCGTATGGGTTGGAACAGTCAGCAACTTCACGCGGTAACCTTCATGCCAGCAATTTCCATTGATCGACGCAGTCTCATTCGTTCCGCAGCCTGGGGGTGCGGGGGACTTGCTTTGTCGGGAGCGTTTCCAGCCTGGGCGCGTAGCGGCACACCGGGGCTCGCCGCGCAGTTGGCGACGGTATCGGGCGAGGACATCGCCCTGTCGATCGGTCATGCGATGCTCGGTATCGGAGGCCGCTCGGGCCATGCAATCGGAATCAACGGTGCGACCCCCGGGCCGGTTATTCGCCTCAAGGAAGGCCAGAACGTCCGCCTCGCAGTGACCAATACGCTGGCCGAGGATAGTTCGATCCACTGGCACGGCGTGCTGCTGCCGTTCCAGATGGACGGCGTTCCCGGGGTCAGCTTCCCGGGGATCAAGCCGGGCGCGACCTTTCCATACGAATTTCCCGTCAGGCAGTCTGGCACCTACTGGTACCACAGCCATTCGGGCATGCAGGAAGCCATGGGCATGTATGGCGCGATCGTAATCGATCCCGCCGGTCCCGATCCGGTCGCTTACGATCGCGAACATGTGATCCTGCTCGCCGACTGGAGCTTCATGCATCCGCACACGATCCTGCGAAAGCTGAAGGCGCAGGGCGGATACTTCAACATGCAGAAGCAGACGTTGGCGGGCCGCCTCGCAGGCAAGGACCAGTCAGCTGCCGATCGGCGGATGTGGGCCGGAATGCGGATGGATCCGACCGATATTTCCGACGTCACTGGCTCGACCTACCACTTTCTCGTCAATGGTCACGACAGCACCGCCAACTGGACCGGGTTGTTCGCGCCGGGCGAGCGGGTTCGTCTGCGGATCATCAATGCTTCGGCAATGACCAACTTCAACATCCGGATTCCGGGACTCCCCATGACCGTAGTCGCCGCCGACGGGCAGAACGTCCAGCCGGTTGAGACCGACGAGTTTCAGATCGCCATCGCCGAAACCTATGACGTGATCGTCCAGCCTGCGGCGGACATGGCCTATGGCTTTATTGCCGAGGCAATCGACCGCTCGGGCCAGGTCCGCGCGACACTGGCGCCGCGCCTTGGAATGATCGCACCGATCCCCGCGATCCGCGAGCGGCCGCTCCTCACCATGAA
>CAZOSI010000001.1:0-48939 GCA_964582485.1 uncultured Novosphingobium sp. | reverse complement strand
CGGTGGCGACATGGCCGGAATGGATCATGGTGCAGGGGGTCACGGCGCGATGAACATGCGCGATCCGTCCGTTGCACCCCAGGTCAAGATGGGCCCGGGGGTCGCAACGCTGTCGCCGATGCCGATGGACCGGACCGGCGAGCGCCCGACCGGCCTCGAGAAGGTCGATCACCGGGTGCTGACCTATCACGACCTCAAGTCGCTTGCCCCCAATGCTGACACGCGGACGCCATCACGCGAAATCGATTTGCACCTGACCGCCAACATGGAACGCTACATGTGGTCGTTCGACGGCCAGAAGTTCAGCGAGAACAGCGAGCCGATACCCTTCCGGCATATGGAGCGGGTGCGCGTCAATCTGATCAACGATACGATGATGCCGCATCCGATCCATTTGCACGGCCACTTCTTTGAGGTTGTGACCGGCAATCCCGGCCATCACCCGGTCAAGCATACCGTCAACGTTCTGCCTGGCGGCAAGGTCTCGTTCGACCTGACCGCCGACGGTCTCGGCGACTGGGCGTTTCACTGCCATATGCTGCTCCACATGATGTCGGGGATGTTCCGCGTCGTGACGGTGCGCCATGAGGAGGACGCGGCATGAAGGCGATCCTGCTGCTCGGCACGGCCGCGCTCTTCGCTGCGCCTGCCGCCGTTCACGCCCAAGCTGCGATGCCTGGCATGGACTTGGCACCCACTGCGCCGCAGAAGGAACCGGCACCGATCCCCGCTCCAATGGACGATCATGCCACCCATACCGCGCCTGCTGAGCCCGTACCGGACCAAGCCGATCCACACGCGGGGCATGATCCGGCAGCCCAGCCGGAAAGTTCCTCTGACATGAACGGCATGGCGGGAATGCCGGGCATATCGCCTGACGATACCCAGATCGGCACCGCACCCGCTCCCGCGCCCCCGGCCGACCATGCCGCCGACGCCCTGTTCGACCCGGCCGCGATGGCCTTGTCGCGTAGGAATCTGCGACGCGAAAACGGTGCATTCAGCGGATCAATGATCCTGTTCGATCTGGCTGAATTCCGGGCGCGCCCGGGCGGTAACGGGTATCGCTGGGAAAGCGAAGCCTGGTTCGGCGGCGATATCGATCGCCTTCAGATCAAGACCGAGGGCGAAGGCTCCTTTGGCAAGCCGATCGAGGATTTTGAAGTCCAGGCGCTCTATTCGCGCGCTATCACGCCGTTCTGGAATGCCCACATCGGGCTGCGGCATGACATCGCACCCGATCCGTCGCGTACTTACGCGATTGTGGGTGTCGAAGGGATCGCGCCCTACTGGCTCCATGCGACCGGGCAGCTGTTCCTGTCGGACAAGGGCGATGTTCGTGCCCGGTTCGAAGGAAGCTATGACGAGCGTATTACCCAGAAGCTCATTTTCCAGCCACGTTTCGAATTGAACTTCTCCCTACAGGATATGCCTGCCTTGGGCGTTGGTTCGGGCCTCACCAGCTTTGAACTGGGCGCACGCTTGCGCTACGAAGTGCGCAAGGAGTTTGCGCCCTATATTGGGGTCGAATGGTCCGGAAGAACTGGCGATACCGCGCGTTACGCCCGGCTGGCAGGCGAAAAGCCGAATGCGGTCAATTTCGTCGCCGGGATCAGGTTCTGGTTTTGAAGCGCTATCGACACCGTATTCATGTGTTCGCCAGCAGGGCACATAAATGGCTCGCGCTGTTCATCGGCGCACAACTGCTGATCTGGTTCGCGAGCGGCGCATTGATGAGCTTTTTGCCGATCGACAAGGTGCGCGGCGAGCATCTCGTGTCGCGCGAGGCCGTGACGGCGATTCCGGTGGCCACACAGTTCGTCGACCCGTCCCGGATTACAGCCAGCGCAGGAGCACCGGTCGAAGCGATCAACTGGCATATGCTGGGCAATCGTCCGGTTGCCGAAGTGACGACGTCCAAGGGCATCAAATTGTTCGACGCCGCTACAGGCGCCGGGCTGCCGCCGGTCGATGCGGCCATGGCGACAACCATTGCCAATGCCGCCTGGAAATCTGCCCGCAAACCGAATTCAAAGGCGTCGCGCGTCACCAGTGAAAGCCCCGAATATCGTGGCGCACTTCCGGCGTGGCGAGTCGCCTATGCCGATCCCGATGCCACCAGCGTGTTCGTCGCCGCCGATACCGGCAAAATCACCGCCGTCCGCACCGGGACGTGGCGGATCTATGATTTCTTTTGGAGCCTCCACATCATGGATTGGAAGAACCATGAGGATTTCAACACCTGGTGGCTGTTAAGCTTTGCCATTGGCGGACTGATTTTTGGTCTGGCGGGTACGGTGCTGCTGTTCATGCGCTGGCCGTTCCGGCGCAAGTTGCGAAGATCAACAACCGGCTAACCTAAGAATCGCTGCGCGGCCCCAGCGTCTCGATAATCTTGCAATCGGCGACCGTGCCTTGACGGCAGGAACCGATCACGCGGTCGAGTTCGGTTCTGAGCGCGGTCAGGTCGGTCACTTTCCGGTCGATTTCGTCCAGATGCGTCCGGGCGATGCCATCGACCGCTTCACAGGATTGAGCCTTGTCGTCCGATAGTGTGAGCAGCTCGCGCACTGCTTCAAGCGTAAAACCCAAGTCGCGGGCGCGGCGGATGAACGAGAGGCGCGCGAGATGTTCGCTGCCATAGGCGCGGTAATTGGCCGAAGTGCGCGCGGTCGGTGGGAGCAGGCCGATCTTCTCATAGTAGCGCACCGTCTCGACCTTGGTCGCGGTTGCACTCGCCAGCTCGCCGATTTTCATCTCTTGACCCTGTAGTTGCTACAGGGTGTAGATAGATGTCCGACTCGGCATTTGTCGAGAAGGATGATGCATGGTGGACAGCTGCTGCGAGAGCGCCTGCGGAAGCGAGACGGCCAAGGCCGATCCGCGCTGGCGACGCATTCTTTGGGTCGCGCTGATCGTCAATGCGGCTATGTTTCTGGTCGAAATGATCGCAGGCTCAGCGGCCGATAGCCGCGCGCTTCAAGCAGACGCACTCGATTTTCTAGGGGACTCCGCCAACTATGCGGTGAGCCTCGCGGTCGCCGGGTCGGTGCTGGCTTGGCGCGCGCGGGCGGCATTGCTCAAATCCGTGTTCATGCTCGGCTTTGCCGCGTGGGTGTTTGGCAGCGCAATCTTGGCATTTGTGAACGGCACCGCGCCGGACCCGGCAACGATGGGTGTGATCGGCGCACTTGCGCTTGCCGCCAATGTCGGTGTCGCACTGCTGCTCTACCGATACCGGATGGGCGATGCGAACATGCGCTCGGTCTGGATATGCTCGCGCAACGATGCCATCGGCAATGTTGCGGTAATGCTCGCCGCGCTTGGTGTGTTGGGGACGGGCAGTGCTTGGCCGGACCTGATTGTCGCTTCGATTATGGCGGCGCTGGCGTTGACCGGTGGCGTTCAAGTGTTTGGGCACGCGCTGGGTGAATTGAAGACCGCGCCGCGCTCGGTGGAGCAAACTTGATGGACATTCTCCAACATATCCCTTTCGCCGCAATGATTGCGATCATCGCAGCAACCGTCTTGCGTGGCATTGCGATCAGGCGGCACACGGGCGACCGCCCACTGGCTTTTCTTGGTGCAACAGGCATTCAGCGCATTGCAGGAATGTCATTTGCGGCCAGCACTGCTGCCTTGATCGTAGCGAGTGGCATGGCCGCTCGGGATGCCATGACGGACTTGGCACTGCCCGCTGCCGTGGTCGCGCTTGTCGGCGCGGCGGTCGTAATCGTCGCGCAGGTCCAGATGGGGCGGGCTTGGCGCATTGGCGTGCGCGAAGGCGATGCGCCGCTGTTCGTGTCGCATGGCCTGTTTCGGTTCAGCCGTAATCCGATATTCGTTGGCATGATGACGGTCGGGCTTGCCGCTGCATTAGCATCGCAGCTGTGGTGGGCGTGGGCAGCTCTCGCCGTTTTCATCGTATCGTGCGCTGTACAGGTGCGGATTGAAGAACGGCATCTGGAAGCCAGCTTTGGTCAATCCTACCACGACTTTCGCGCGACCGTGCCGCGCTGGCTCGGCTTAGGAGGCCGGGCATGACTCTTCGGGTCGAAAAGCTGATTGCCCGCGAGTTGGCCGACTATCGGGCGGCGCGAACTGGAAATGATCCGGCAAAGGCGTGGATCGCACTTGAGCGCGCGCATATCCTCTCGCAACCTTATTTGGTGCCGCATCTCGCCAATCATTGGGAGATGTTGAAATTTTCGGCGGCTGAACGCGATGTCAAGGAAATCGTCGGGCAAATCGCACGCCTCGCGCTTGCGCCGCTCGGTTCGCTTACAGGACGCATCCCGGTCGGAAATACTGGCAGGTCAGATGTCAGTGCCTTTAAATCAATGCCGATTCCCGAAGATTTGCGTGACGATTTAGCAAGGCACGACAATTGAAGAAATCTTTGCCGCGAAACGCCCATGCTGCTACGCAGGATTCGATGCGGGGTCGTTTTACTTCACTTTTGGTCTTGATCGGGCTGTTTCTCGGAGTTGTTGTCATGCCCGTGGCTGCCCATGCCAGTGGCCATAGTCCCGCCCATGCCAGCGAAATGCTTGACGTCCATGAGGCTGACGGCAGTGAACATTCGCAGCCTGGCAGCGGCGACAGTGAAATGCCCTGCCATGCCGTCAGCCACCATCATTGCAGCATGGCCTTGCAGCTGGATGGGCCGCGCATCAATCTGAGCGAGCTGGCAAGAGCATTGCAGATCTTTCCTGCGGCAACCTCAGCGCTTCGTTCGCACAGCCAGGCACCGCCGCTCGATCCACCCAACACCTGAACTCATGCCTTCGCGCAGGCTCGTCCCTGCGTGACTTTGACATGTGTTCAGGAGTACCATCATGAGATTATCTTTGCGTGCCGCCTTGTTGGCGGGTGCGCTTCTCGCCAGCAGCGGGGCGGCATTGGCCGAAGCCGTGAGTCTGGCGCAAGCACTCGCCCAAGCGGCCCAAAATTCCCCGCGAATTGCAGAGGCCAAGGCGCAAGCCCAAGCCGCCGAGGCCCGCGCCCGGCAGGCCGGTGCCTCGCCCAATCCCGAACTCAGCCTCGAGGTCGAGAATTTCGCTGGAACAGGCGTCTTCCAGGGTTTTCGTAGCACCGAAACGACGATTGCCGTCAATCAGCGGATCGAACTTGGCGGCAAGCGTTCGGCGCGGGTGGCTGTTGCCTCGGCTGAGCGCGACTTTGCCTTCCTTTCACTGCGCCGCGCCGAAGCTGACGTCGCGCTCGATATCCGGATCGCTCATGCCGAACTCAAAGCGGCAGAAGACCGGGCCGTGCTTGCGCGTTCAAATGTTGCCCAGGCACGCGAGCTCGCCCGCACGGCCAAGCTGCTGGTTGAAGCCGGGCGTGATCCGCCGCTGCGCCAGCTCAGAGCCGATGCCGTTCTCGCCGAAGCGCAGGCCGAAGAGGCACGCACCTTTGGCGAACTGCTTGCCGCGCGGCGCAGGCTGTCCGATCTGATCGGCAGCAGCGATCCTGAACTGACGGCTGCGTCGATCTATGATGAATCGCCGCCGATCTCCTTGCCGCCCGAAACCGACGCGATCGATGTTCAACTTGTTACGGCCCAATGCAATGCCGCGCAGGCCCGAATCGATCTTGCCAAGGCCGAGGGCGTTCCCGACGTGACGGTTGGCGGCGGCGTGCGCCGGGTCAACGGCGGAGGCGATACCGGATTCGTTGCAGGCATTTCGGTGCCCTTGCCATTTCGCAATCGCAATCGGGGCAATATCGAGGCAGCTCAATCCGAACGTTTGGCCTGTGATGCGGCGCTGGCCCAGGCCAGGCTCGATTCCAAGCGGGCGCAGCATGACGCCCGGATGTTGCTGGGTGCAGCCGATGCCCGGATCGGAGCGCTTTCCGGCCCAACGCTGGGCCAGGCTGACGAAGCCGTGCGAGTGGCCAAAATTGGCTACGGCGCAGGTAAATTCAGCCTTGTCGAACTGCTCGATGCCCAGGCCGCACTCAATTCCGTGAAACTTGCCTTGATCGAGGCCCGCCTCGATCGCGCCCGTGCGCTCGCCGCACTGATCCGCGCCCAAACGCGCGAAGAGGGTTGAATCATGACTGAACTTACAAACCGAACCAAACTTATAGCTGGTGCTGCGATTGCCGCGCTTATCCTGGGCGGCGGAGGCGTGATGCTGGGGCGCACGGTGTTCGCGCCCGATGCCGTTTCCACCGAAGCCGCTGTGACTCCTGAGAAGGAGGAAGAGGAGGACCATGGGCCTGAGGGTTTCATCGCCATGGATGGCGCGAAGGCGCAGGGTGCCGGGATCGCCACGGAAGCTGTTCAGTCAGGCGGACTGGGATCGGAAATCTTGGCCCAAGGGGTTGTTGCGGCGACACCTGAGGGAGAAGCCATATTGACCGCCCGCGCTGATGGGGCCGTGGTCCGAATTTTACCGCGCCTAGGTGATACGGTTCGCGCTGGCCAAACCATTGCGGTAATCGAAAGTCGCGAAGCGGCCGCAATGGCCGCAGACCGCAGCGCTGCCACAGCACGCGTGACGGTGGCCCGCACAACCTACAACCGGGAGCTCAGATTGTTCAAAGCAGGGGTCACCGCGCGGCAAGATCTAGAAGCGGCAGAAGCTTTGCTTGCCGAAGCTGAGTCAGAGCTGCGCCGGGCGACGAGTGCCGCTTCTGCCTCAAAGCTCTCCGGTGATGGCCGAACTCTGGCTATCGTCAGTCCGATTTCAGGTCGTATAACCAAATTGGACGCGAAACTCGGCTCCTATGTTTTGGCGGGCTCGGAACTATTCCGGGTTTCTGACCCCAACCGCATACAAATCAACGCCTCTGTGCTGGCTGCTGATGCAAGGCGCATCCGGCCAGGCGATACAGCTGTAATCGAACTGCTTGGCGGCGAGACAATGACTGCTGTTGTTCGCTCGACCACGCCTAGCCTCGATCCCGAAAGCAAGTCAGCGACGGTCGTGCTTCAACCACAGGGCATCGGCGGTTTGACCCAAGGTCAAGGATTGCGGGTAAGGATTAAACCGCGCGGCTCAGCGACAGGCAATGTCATAGCGCTGCCCGAGGAAGCGGTGCAGACTTTTGAAGGGCGCGATGTCGTATTCGTGCGGACCGAAAAGGGCTTCCAGGCAACAAATGTGGTCACCGGCAAGCGCGGTGGCGGACGGATCGAGATTATCGACGGGCTGAAACCGGGCGTCGTCGTAGCGACCAAGGGCGCGTTCCTGCTCAAAGCCGAACTCGGCAAGGGCGAGGCGGAGCACTGAGATGATCGAAAAACTAATAGATAGCGCGATCCGCTTCCGTTGGGGTGTGGTCATCCTCACGCTGATCGTTTCCGCCTTTGGTGTCTTCCAGCTCTTGAAGCTGCCGATCGACGCCGTTCCAGACATCACCAACAAGCAGGTGCAGATCAACACAGTTGCGCCAAACCTTGGGCCGCTCGACATGGAACGGCTCGTCACTTTCCCAGTTGAAACTGCAATGGCAGGGATACCGGGGCTGGAAAGTTCGCGTTCAATCTCGCGGAACGGGTTCAGCCAAGTAACAGTCGTATTTGAAGATCACACCGACCTCTACTTTGCCCGTCAGCAGGTTGCCGAGCGGCTCAACCAGGCCAAAGGCACGCTGCCTGCCGGGGTCGAGCCATCGATGGGTCCGGTTTCGACTGGGCTTGGCGAAGTCCTGATGTATGTGGTTGATTTTGCACCCGCTGGGACCAAAACGAATCCCAAGGTCGCGGGCAAGCCTGGACCGCAGCCCGACGGCACTTACATGACACCTGCGGGCGAAATACTCACGGATGACGTTGCCAAGGATGGCTATCTTCGTTCGGTGCAGGACTGGGTGATCCGGCCGCAACTCAAGACCGTTTCGGGCGTCGCCGGGATCGATTCCATCGGCGGCTATGAAAAGCAATTTGTCGTCACACCTGATGTCGCGAAGATGTCCACCTATGGCATCTCCTTCACCGAACTCGCCGATGCCCTGGAAAAGGCCAATATTTCCGTCGGCGCAAACTTTGTCGAACGCGGCGGCGAGGCCTTCCTAGTCCGCGCAGATGGCCGCATCCGCACGCTCGATGAAATTGCACGCGCATCGATCGATTCCCGTGGGGGCGTTCCGGTTATGGTCCGCGACGTCGCGACAGTCCGGATCGGCGGCGATTTGCGCACGGGTTCGTCCACGATGAACGGGAAGGAAGTTGTGGTTGGCACGGCGCTGATGCTCGCGGGCGGCAATAGCCGTATCGTGGCGGCTGCGGTGGCTGAGCGACTTGAGGCGGTCGCCAAGTCACTACCGCCCGGAATCACTGTAAAGACGGTGCTCGACAGGTCCGAACTGGTCGATGCGACGATCGGCACGGTCGAAAAGAACCTCGCCGAGGGCGCATTGCTGGTTGCGGCGGTACTTTTCTGGCTGCTGGGCAATTTCCGCGCAGCGGTGATTGCAACGCTGGTCATCCCGATCTCGTTCCTTGTCATGGGAACGGGGATGAACATCACAGGCACGTCAGGCAATTTGATGAGCCTTGGCGCGCTTGACTTCGGGCTGATTGTTGATGGCTCGATCATTATTATCGAGAATTGTTTACAAAGGCTGGCGCACCGCCAGCAACAGCTGGGTCGTGTGCTCAATCTTAACGAACGGCTGCACGAGGTGTACGAAGCCTCGCGCGAGATGGTCAAGCCGACACTTTACGGCCAAGCGATCATTTTCCTCGTCTTTGTGCCGCTGCTGACCTTCACCGGCGTCGAAGGCAAAACCTTCTCGCCCATGGCTATCACCGTCATGCTGGCCTTGGCCGGGGCGTTCGTTGCGTCGCTTACCTTCGTACCTGCTATGGTTGCATTGCTGATCCGCGGTGAAGTTGCCGAAAAGGAAGTCAAGGCCGTCGCTTGGGTAAAGGATCGCTACGAGCCGATCCTCAAGCGCGTTATTGGTCGCCCCTGGCCGTGGATTGGCGCTGGTGCAGGCACTTTCGGTGCTGCAATTCTTGTTTTTCTGATGCTCGGCAGCGAGTTTCTGCCCGTTCTGGGCGAAGGCAATCTTGCGATGCAGGCATTGCGGATTCCCTCGACCTCGCTCAACAAATCTACAGAGATGCAAAAGCAAGTCGAGGTGAGTGTCGCTAAGCTACCCGAAGTGGCGTTCGTCTTTTCAAAGACTGGCACCGCTGAGGTCGCCAGTGATCCGATGCCGCCCAACGCATCGGATACTTTTATCATCCTGAAGCCGAAATCCGAATGGCCTGAGGGCGTCGAAACCAAGGACGATGTGATTGAGCGCGTTGAAGGGGTGCTGAGGCCACTAGTGGGCAACGCAGTCGAGATTAGTCAGCCGATCCAGCTTCGGTTCAACGAATTGATCGCGGGGGTGCGCGGCGACATTGCAATTAAGATTTACGGTGACGATCTTGATGCAATGGGCAGCACTGCTCAGCAGGTTGCGACGGTGCTCAGGACAGTCAAAGGAGCGGCTGACGTAAAGGTCGAACAGACGGCTGGTTTTCCCGTACTCGATGTCCAGTTCGACCGCGATGCTATCGCGCGTTACGGGTTGAGCCTTCAAGACGTTAGCGACACCGTCGCAGCCGCCATGGGCGGACGTGAGGCAGGAATCGTCTTTGAGGGTGATCGGCGCTACGACATCGTTGTCCGGCTCGACAGCATCACTCGCAACGACCTCGATGCGGTCGGGGCTCTGCCGGTTATGCTGCCCGGTGAGGATGCGCACCGCGCCTCGGTTCCGCTGCGCGAACTTGCTCGGTTCAGTTTCTCGGAAGGGCTCAACCAGGTCAGCCGCGAAAACGGCAAACGACGAGTAGTCGTTCAGGCGAACGTGCGTGGCAACGATCTTGGCTCATTCGTTGCCGAGGCGCAGCAGAAGGTCGAACAGCAGGTCAAGCTGCCGGCCGGAAGCTTCATCGAATGGGGTGGGCAGTTCAAGAACCTGCAAGCCGCATCGCAGACGCTTTCGCTGGTGATTCCGATCATCTTCGCCGCGATCTTTGGCATCCTGTTCCTGGCTCTAGGTGGGGTGCGCCAATCGATCGCGGTCTATTCGGCAATTCCGTTGGCGCTGGCGGGCGGTGTATTCTCGCTGCTGCTGACCGGTTTGCCGTTCTCGGTGTCGGCGGCGGTCGGTTTCATCGTGTTGTCGGGCGTCACCGTTCTCAACGGCCTGGTCGTGATGACCAGCATCAACACGCGATTGGATGCGGGCAAGCCGGTCGATGAAGCGATCGCGGAAGGAACGATGGAGCGCGTTCGCGCGGTGCTGATGACCGGAATCGTCCCGGCCATCGGCTTCGTGCCCATGGCGATTGCGACCGGGACAGGAGCAGAGGTGCAGAAGCCATTGGCAATCGTCGTGATTGGCGGGCTGATTACATCGACATTGCTGACCCTGTTCGTGCTTCCCGCGATCAGCCACCTGCTGTTGCGTGGTCGCCACAAGAAGCACGTTCCAGGTGAGTACTCCGACGTCGATAAGCTCGGCAGCGAGCTTCCGGCGTAGAAAGGGCGGAATATGGAACAGAACCACGGTCATCCCCAAGATGACGCCAACACCGCCGACCACCGTGACGATGACGGCCACGCGCATGGCGGCGGCGATGAAACGGGCTTGCGCATTTTCCTGTTCGCCTGCTTGGTGGCGGCCATTGCCTATGGCGTTTCGTGGCTCCAACCCGAATGGTCGCGGTGGGCTTACGGCGTGGGCGCAGTGCTTTCGGTGGCACCCTTTGCTCGAACGGCATTCACCAAGGCGCTGAAGGGCCGCCCGTTCAGTATCGAGACCCTGGTAACAGTGGCGGTGCTGGGGGCTATTCCGATAGATGCCGGGGCCGAAGCGGTTGTCGTGGTGGCGCTGTTCTCGCTGGGCGAACTGCTTGAGGGTTTTGCAGCAGCCCGCGCGCGTTCGGGATTGAGCGCACTGGCCAAGCTGCTGCCATCGCAAGCCGTCATCGAGGTCGATGGCGAGCGGCGCACAGTGGATGTCACAACGCTGAACATCGGGGCGATCATGCTGGTTTCTGCCGGAGATCGGATCGCCGCCGATGGCCGCATCGTCAATGGCAGCTCCGCGCTTGACGAAGCAGCGATCACGGGAGAATCGCGTCCCGTGGAAAAGACGGTTGGTGCCGATGTCTTTGCCGGATCGATCAACGGCGATGGCACGTTGAAGATCGAAGTTACAAAGGACGCATCGAACAGCGTGGTCGCCAGGATTGGTGATCTTGTGGCGCAGGCTCAGGCGACGACTGCGCCGACCGCCCGCTTCATCGACAATTTCAGCAGCTGGTACACGCCTGCCGCGATCATCCTGGCGACGCTGATCGCTTTGGTGCCGCCGCTGGCCTTTGGCGGCGAATGGGCCACCTGGACCTATCGCGCGTTGACGGTGCTGCTGATCACCTGCCCCTGTGCGCTGGTGCTTTCAACGCCCGCCGCGATTGCCACCGGCATCGCAACGGCGGCGCGCAGCGGCATCTTGATCAAGAGCGGCGAAGCGCTGGAACAGCTCGCCAAGATCGGCATTGCGGCCTTTGATAAGACCGGCACGCTGACACGCGGGCATCCAATGGTCACCGATGTGGCAGGCGCGGACACGCTGGAACTGGCTGCGGCCATCGAGACCGGATTGACGCACCCGGTCGCCAAGGCGATCGTTGCCGAAGCAGAGCGGTTGAGAGTAGCAGTGCCCAAATCGGCCGATGTCACGATAAAGCAAGGCCAGGGCGCGGTCGGTATGGTTGGCGGCAAGCAAGTGGCGCTGTTCAGCCCGCGTGCGGCGGGTTCGCTAAGCGTCGACGTAGCAGCAAGCATTGATACGCTCGAACGCGCGGGCAAAACGGTCGCGGTGCTGCTGGTGGACGGCAAATATGAGGGTCATATCGCGGTTCGCGATGAAGCACGCGATGATGCCAGACCCGCTATTGCCGCGCTCAACGCGCTTGGCATTCGCTCGCTGATGCTCAGTGGCGACAATCAGCGCACAGCAACGGCTGTCGCACAAGGGTTGGGCATGAAGGCCGAGGGCGAGTTGATGCCAGCCGACAAGCTCAAACGGATCGAAGCCCTCAAGGCCGAAGCGCCTGTCCTGATGGTGGGTGACGGCGTCAACGATGCTCCCGCGCTTGCCACCGCTACACTTGGCCTCGCAATGGGCGGCGGTACCGATGTCGCGATCGAGACTGCCGATGTCGGCCTGCTCAAGGATCGTTTGTGGGGCGTCCCAGATGCCATCCGGCTGGCCCGCAAGACCCGCAGCACGATCCTCACCAACATTGTCATCGCGGTCGGGCTTAAACTCGTGTTCCTGGTGCTTGCCGTGTTCGGCATCACCAATCTGTGGACCGCCATCATTGCCGATACGGGGGCGACGATTCTGGTTACGTTCAATGCACTGCTGCTGTTCTGGACGTTCCAGCCAACGGCGGTGGAAGAAGGTCACACGGCCAGCACGAGGACCTGAACATGGGCGCAGGGCATAGCCACGCTGACGCCGGACACGGAACACCGGGGCATAGTCAAGGCGCGGGGGCGAGCACAAAGCGGCTCGCAATCGCTCTTGGCTTGACCACCACATTCCTGGTCGCCGAAGTGGTTGGCGCGTTCTGGTTTGGCAGCCTCGCGCTGCTATCCGACGCCGCGCATATGTTCACCGACAGCGCGGCGCTCGCCATTGCGCTTGCGGCAGTCAAAATCGGCCAGCGTCCGCCTGATGACCAACGCACCTTCGGCTATCGCCGCTTTGAAATTCTCGCTGCCGCGTTCAACGCGATTCTGCTGTTCGCGGTCGCGGGCTATGTGCTGGTCGAAGGCGTGATGCGCTTCTTCGATCCTAGACCGGTCGAATCAGTTGGCATGCTGATCGTCGCCAGCGTCGGCCTGATCGTGAACCTGATTTCGATGCGCATCCTCGCAGGCGGCAAGTCAGACAGCCTCAACGTCAAGGGAGCCTACTTGGAAGTCTGGGCCGACATGCTCGGCTCACTCGGTGTGATCGGTGCAGCCGTCGCGATCTACCTGACCAAGCTCGACTGGATCGATCCCATGGTCGCTATCGCAATCGGTCTATGGGTGCTGCCGCGGACCTGGACCCTGCTGAGCGACACCGCTCATATCCTGTTGCAAGGCGTCCCGCGCGGATTTGACCTGAAAGCCATCCGCGCTGCGATGGGGGCAGTCGAGGGGGTCACCGGCGTACACGACCTGCACCTCTGGTCGGTCGCGGGTGATGACGCCAGCCTGACTGCGCACGTAGCGGTGATTGAAGGCGATCGGGCGGAAGCGACCCGCCAAGCCGTAGTCGAGATGCTCGAAGCGCGTTTTGGCATCAACCATGCGACGATCCAAACCGAATCAAAACCTTGCGGCGACGAAGAGAGCCTGCATGCCTGATCGTACCGCGCCGCAGACCGACTCGATCCGGCATGATCTTAGGCTGCCTCAAACGTATGTGCTTCGAATTGAACGCCGAGCCGTTTGCTGACCATTTCAAAAATTGCCGCGAGGTTGTCCATGCTCGGATTGCCCTTCTCCGAAAGCATGCGGTGCAGGCTCTTGCTTGGGCGATTGGTTTCGGTGGCCAGATCCTCGAACCCGACCGAGGCATTGACCAGGTCGCGCAGGATCAGGCGCGAAACGTGCGGTTCGCCGTTGAGAAACGCGGTCGCTGCCTCGTCGAGCATGGCTTTGGCGAAGGCAGGATCGCGCGCGGCGCGCTCCTTCACCGTCTCCTTGAAATCGCGTGTCAGCGCCACCTTGTCTAGCTCCTTGCCTTCTTCATCTTGGCCTTCCGGCCCTTGTACTCGTCGAGCAATGCGCCCGCCTGCTTGATATCCGCCTGCTGTCGCTTCTTGGTTCCGCCCACGAAAAGTATGATCAGTTCATCCCCATCCTGGGCGAGATAGAGCCGGTATCCCGGTCCCCAGTCGATCCGGTATTCGCCAAGCCCGCCGCCGATCCATTTGACGTTCGACAGATTGCCCAGTTCCAGTCGGACGATGGACGTCGCCACCTTGGCCGCAGCCTGAACATCGAGATCGTCGAACCAACCCCGGAACGGGCAAGAACCGTCTTCGCGAATATATTCCTCAACAATCACATTGCACCGCCATTGGTAACATATTCGTTACCTTATGTCTAGGCCGCCGCCGCGTTTGTAGGTAAAGCGGGCTGCGCAGCGATGTCGCTATGAGCTTTGCCGATGTTCACACCATTGATGACTCCATCCGACTTGGCGAGAATCGAAACGACATGATTATTCCATAGGTCGAGCGCCTCCCGCTTCTCGGCCTTCCAGTCATGCCGCTGATAGATACCGGCGACCCCGGCGCGAGACCCGCCGACATGATTCAGCACCGCTTCGGTGACTTCAAAGCGAACGCCCAGCCGCTGAAATCCGGTAGCGAGCGTTCGGCGAAGGTCGTGCAGCCGCCAGGGCGCAATCGGATCGCCGCCGTCCTCGGCAACTAGTCGGTCAATCTTCTCTTTTCCCTTGTGATAAGCAGTGAACCCACCACCGGTTGACGTGGGAAATATCTTCCCTCGGCGCGGCCAATTCTCGCCCCCCGCAATTCCGTCCAGCACGCCGACGGCCAACGCGTTCAACGGGATGCGATTGGGCTCGCCATTTTTTGCGCGATTGCCGGGAAGCGTCCACATCAGTTCGCTCCGGTCGAGCTCCTCCCAGGACAGCGAGGCCACTTCTTCGCGCCGCTGACCAGTCACGATCAGCAGGCGGACTATCGGGCCGAAGCAATGATGCGTCTTGTAGGCCTGGTTCCAAACGCGCCCGAGTTCGGAGTCCGACAGCCAGCGGTCGCGGGCCTTGACCGGGGGTGGCGTCTCCATGCCCTCCATCGGGCTGCGGTCAATGTCGCCGCGACTGACCGCCCATCGAAACAGACGGCGCAGGACGGCAAACACATTGCGCCGGTTGGCGACTTGAGTGTCCGGCATCCGATCGAACACCGCAACAATGTCGGCCCTCGAAATCTTGGTGAGAGGTTTTGATTTGAGCACGGGCATTGCGTGGATGCGCAGAGACCGTGCGACGAGCAACTTCCACCCACGGCCAACGCATGACTTTTCGAATCGGTCAGCGTAGTTGTCAAAGGCGAGATCGACCGCCTCCCGGCGGCGCTGCTTTTCGACTTCGACCGGATCCACACCCTGGGCGATGAGCAGGGAAAGGCGCAGTGCCTCTTCCCTGGCCGTGGTCGGCGTCCATGGCGAGCCATGGCTTCCGATCGTGCATCTTCGCGTTCTGGCCTCCCGCCCGCCCATGCGGAATTGCAGGATGTAGGAGACGGCGCCGGACTTGGTGATCTTGGCACCGAATCCTTTGATTCCATCATCCCACAAAAAGCCTTCTGATCGCGAGCCAATCAACGCATCAATTGTCCGTTTCGTTATCTTTCCACTCGCCATTTTTCGCCTCCAGACCCGGCGTCCAGCAATCACCCAGCAATCACCGGGTAATCACCGAGGCGGAAACTGCCGCCAAGGGACGAAAACTGTAGCGTAGCTAATATGCTGATATAACGCGGTAATTCTACGCCAGAGGTATCCCTAAATACGCCTCCAGCGAAAATACCAGACCTCGTGGCCGTAGACCGTGCGAGCCTTGTGTTCATAACGGGTCTCAGGCCAGCCGCCTGGGCGCTGTTGAAAATCCTGCGGACGCTCGATCAGCCATTCGAACTGGTCGGTGTGACGCCGCATCACCATCAGTGCGTGGCGGACATAGACCGCGTGGTCGGTGCCAAAGCGGAATTCGCCGCCGGGCTTCAGTTTGGCCGCGAACAGGTTCACTGGCCCGTCATTCATCATCCGCCGCTTGGCATGGCGCGCCTTGGGCCAGGGGTCGGGGTGGAGCAGGTAGAGGAACGACAGCGAACCATCGGGGATCCGCCGCAGCACTTCCAGCGCATCGCCGTGATGAATCCGGACATTGCCCAGCGGAGGGTGCGCCCCATTGTCGCCATCGACATGGGTCAGCGCCTGGGCCACCCCGTTGAGGAACGGTTCGGCACCGATAAAGCCGTGATCGGGCAGCATATCGGCCCGCGCCGCCATATGCTCGCCCCCGCCAAAGCCGATCTCGAAATGGAGTGGGCGGCTGTCTCCAAACAGCACTTCTGAAGTTATCGGCCCTTCTTCAGGCATCGCAATCCGCGGCAACAAGGTATCGACCAGGCCTTGCTGCCCGGCGCGCAATGGCTTGCCCTTGGCGCGGCCATAGAGGCGGTTGATCGTAGTCGGATCGCCGGATTTGTGCGCAGTCATGGTCCGGGCGTCTGGCAGTCGGCCTGGCCAGGGTCAAGTCGGGGGTCAAATCGGTCGCGGCGGCGAGCAGGCAGACAAGAAAATTGGGATGGACGCTGGCCAGGGCCTGTGGTGATCAGGCAGCATGTCGGTCATGGAACGCCTGCCCAGCTCGCTTGCCGCGCTCAACGAAAAGGAAGTCGAAGTGCTGCGCCTGCTCGCCGCGGGGCACACGGTGAAGTCGATTTCCGTCAGCCTGGGCCGCTCCGAAGCCTCGATCAACGAGCGGTTGCGCGATGCGCGGCGCAAGACCGGCGTCGGCAGCAGCCGCGAACTTGCGCGGCTGATCGGCACCCAGAAAAATTGGGACAAAAATATCGATCTATCCGGTCAAGCCGTTGTCGCGTTCGATCCGCTGCAGCCCCCAGGCACGGGGCGCAATTGGACGAAAGGAACGATAACCATGCTTCTCGCAATGCCGCTTGCCGCCGCCGGACTAATCTTCACCGCAGCCAGCCCGGTGCAACAGTCCGCACCCACACCAGCCGCTCAGACGCCTCAGACCAGGCAGTCGCCGCTCGCCGGGCGCTGGGCGCTCGACGTCATGCGCATCCCCGAGGAAGAACGGCCGCAGCGCGTGACGATCGAATTCAAGGTCTCGACCGACCAGAAATGGACCACCCATGTCGAAATCGTCGGCGCTGATGGTTCCAACCTGCATGCCGAGTCGACCGCTGCTCCGGACGGTAGTCCCGTTGCCGGAACCGGCAACATGCCCTTCATCGACAGCGTTTCGCTGCGTCACCCGTCACCCAACACCCTGGTGATGACGCTTGGCAAGAACGGCGCACCGGTTTCGACCCGGGTCTATACGGTCGGCAAGGACCGCAAGACGATGACCGAGACGATCATCTGGGCCAGCACTGGCGTTCCCAAGCTGGAAACGACCTATTTCAACCGGATCGACTGAGCCGCGATCCCGCGCAAAGCAGGACGGCCCGCCTCCATCGGGAAGCGGGCCGCCTGTGTGACGAATTTTCGGGTAGGGTCTTTAAGCGGCCTGCGCCTCTTCGCCCGGATCGCGCAGCACATAGCCGCGGCCCCAGACGGTTTCGATGTAGTTTTCACCGCCGCAGGCATGCGCCAGCTTCTTGCGCAGCTTGCAGATGAACACGTCGATGATCTTGAGTTCGGGTTCGTCCATCCCGCCATAAAGGTGGTTGAGGAACATTTCCTTGGTCAGCGTGGTGCCCTTGCGCAGCGAAAGCAGCTCGAGCATCGCATATTCCTTGCCGGTCAGGTGGACCCGGGCGCCATCAACCTCAACGGTCTTGGCATCAAGGTTCACGGCCAGTTTGCCGGTGCGGATGACCGACTGCGAGTGACCCTTGGAACGGCGCACAACCGCATGAATGCGGGCGACCAGCTCGTCGCGGTGGAACGGTTTGGTGACGTAGTCGTCAGCCCCGAAACCGAAGCTGCGAACCTTCGAATCCATTTCTGAAATGCCCGAAAGGATCAGGACCGGCGTCTGCACCTTGGCGACGCGCAGTTTCTTGAGCACATCATACCCATGCATGTCAGGCAGGTTCAGGTCGAGCAGAATAATATCATAATCATAGAGCTTGCCGAGGTCCAAACCCTCTTCGCCGAGATCGGTCGAATAGACATTAAAGCCTTCAGTCGTCAGCATCAGTTCGATAGCCCGGGCCGTGGTCGGCTCGTCTTCGATCAACAATACGCGCATGGGTTGGTCCCCTTTTCGCCCCGTTTTCGTGACCAACAACCCTTCGGTAAGGGGTGTTGAACACCATTAACCATATGACCAATGAAAGAGAAAGGTTAATTTCTCGTAAACGGCAGAACTGCGCGAGTCGTTTTGGTTGTGTGCGCTGATCGCCTCCGCGATCAGCTTGGCCTGGCCGGATGGCTTTTCCACTCCGCCGTCAGGCGGACAGAGTCCTGCTACCCGGATGATGCTTGTCGAGATGCTTCTTGATGATCTTGAGATTGCGGGTGTTCGAGCGATAGAGGAAGTCAAACAGGTCGCCAGCCAGCGGGACCGCGCCAACCAGAGTATCGAACCCGACATTGCTGGCCATCCGCCACAGCTGCCACTTCGGCATGCCAAGGTTGCGGGCTTCCCAGACCATATAGAGGCCAAGCACAGCGGCGATGGCGTCGCCGGCCACCGGGATCAGTCCCAACAGTGCGTCCAGACCGACCTTGCGGTTCAGGCCCGGTAGGTGGATCATCCCTTCAAGCAATTGCTCGAGCGTCTCAATCCGGCGGCGCACCGACAGCGGATCGGTACCCAGCGGAAGTTCGGCGCCCATCCGGCGCAGGTTACCATCAACCATACCAGCGACCCTTCGCCAGACCGGACCAGGCGCCGGCCTCCCCTATTTGGGGAGCATCGCCAACGACATCAAGGGATGGACCGCCAGGTGGTTTGGTTCGAACCCGGTGACCGACCCGCCGACCAGCGACCAGCGGATTGGTACGCCGAGCGGAATGTAGCCATTGGCGACAGTAATCTGCGCTTCGGCTTGCGATACCAATTCGGCCCGCTTGGCTGGATCGGTTTCCAGCAACGCCTCAGCCACCAGTTTATCCGCCACCGGGCTGCAGCCGGCCGGTTGGCTGGCGCAGGAGAGGCGATTGAAAAACCAGAAGGCGCTGCCGTAACTTGCAGCCGCATCGATCAGCCTGAGGTCGGCATCCGCCTCGCCCCCAACCCGCCGCGCTTCAATCCCAATCAGTTCCAGATCCTGCTCGATCCGCGCAAACAGCGCATCCGCCCCAGGGCCCGTTGGCAAGGAAATTCGCAGTTGCGCTGATCGCCCGCCCGATTTCCACTGCGCCACCCGTGAACTGGCCAGCGCCCGGCGTTCTTCAAGACTACGTCCGGACCAGCGTTCACCGATCGTGCCGTTGTCCTCAGCCAGTCCCGGATTGACCACCCGGGTTGTGGTGACCCACCCCGCCAGGTTAATCGCGCCAGCCAGCGTCTGACGGTCAATTGCCATGGCCACGGCTTCGCGGTTCTCGGACTGGCCAAGAAAGCCGTCCTCGTGAACTGCCACCAGCCCGAACAACCCACCGACCGGATCGAACCGGATCGCCCCGCGCGCTACCCCCATTGCATCGAGCCGCGGGAAGTCCGCCAGCGTGCCGCCCAGCACCAGGTCAATATCGCCCTTGTTAAATTGCTCGATCGCGGTCTTTGCCGGTAGCGAGGCCAGTTCGAGCCGCCGGGCACGATCGTTCCAACGTTCATCCTGGGGCATGCCGCGATCCTCGGGCGGAATCGGGCGAAGCAGCGCGCTGTCCTTTTCGCGTCGCAGCCGCATCGGTCCCGCGCCGCGGTTGCCGTTGGTCAGGCCCAGCTCTGGCTGAGCCAGGACCTGCAGAAGGTCGGGCTGACGGCTCGACAAGCGGATCTCGATCACTCGGCCGGCCATCGCCCGGACTTCGGCAATCACGCCAAGATCCTGCCCAAGCGCCGTATCGCGCTGCATGGCCATGGCCCGGGCCAGGGCGAGCCGGGCACTTTCGCCGGTGATCTCACTGCCATCGGGCCAGGTCCCGTCGCGCAAGCGAAAGATGAAGCTGAGCCCGTCATCGGTCACAATCCAGCGATCGGCCAGGGCCGGGGCCACGCGGCCCTGCTCGTCAAATCCGACCAGCCCCTCGATCGTTGCTCCACGCATCAGCTGCGCCGCCAGTGGCAGCCGCGGCCCCGGCATGAAGGCGCCCGCCGACGGTCCGATCACTGCCACTTCAACCGGGCGATCATCCGAACCGAAGCACCCGCCTAGCGCGAGGGTCAGGGAAAATACGGCAAGGCGGGAGCGGCGCAGATCCATTGCACCGCAACCACTATCGTAATTTTGAATGGCCGGACAGGTCCCTTGCGTCTGCAAAGGTCAGATCTTGCGCAGTTCACCAGCTTCTTGGTGGCTTAGCGGTGGGCGGACGTAACGCGGGGTGCGATCCCCTTCGTCGATCGGCGCCCGCACCAGCCGCGGATCGATCTCTTCCCGAAACGCAATTCCGCAGCGGCTATCCTGCACCCAGGCAATCGCGCCTTCGGTCCAGCCGAGGTTGCGCAGGTTGATGGATACCATCTGGCCGCGTTGGATGCGCTGGGCTCCTTCGCCCATCAAGCCACCGGCCGAAAGGTTGCGCACGCGAATGCGTTGCTCACCCTCGAGCCCATCGATCCGAAGATCGGCCATTACGAACAGGCTGTCCCGTCCGATTTGCCGATGATCGCTATCGCTCATGTCTCAGCCTCTCGATTCCTAGCCAGTTCCGCAGCTGCGCCTGCTGTGAAGACGCAAATAGGGATTACAGCCTCAGCGAATTTAGAACAGGACTGGCAAAAAAGCGGTTAACGGGCCAGAAAGTTCAACCAATCAGCCGCAAATCGTTCAATCGTCTCGAGAAATCTTTTCGCGTCGCTCATGCGCTTCCTGCGCTTCGACCGTCATGGTGGCGATCGGCCGGGCTGAAAGCCGACCCAGGCCGATCGGTTCGCCGGTTACTTCGCAGTAGCCGTATTCGCCTTCCTCGATTCGGCGCAGCGCCGAATCGATTTTCTGGATCAGCTTGCGTTGACGGTCACGGGTCCGCAGCTCGATTCCCCAATCGGTCTCGCTTGAGGCGCGGTCATTCAGGTCGGGTTCGCGGATCGGGCCGTCCTGCAGCGACTGCAGCGTATCCTGCGCGGCCGATAGGATCAGCTTTTTCCATTCAAGCAGCAGGCTGCGATAGTAGTCGAGCTGCGCTTCGCCCATGTAGGGTTCGGTTTCGCTGGGAGCATAGTTTTCGCCAAGCGCGCGTTTCGCCTTGGCCAGAACGTCGATTTCGTCGCCGAGAACACTCGCCATAAACTCTCCAAATTCCACCGGCCGGGTTGGCGGGTTCCTGCAGCCTCGGGCATTCCCGACAGCCGCCCGTAGCCGGTTCGAGCGCGCCTATAGAGGTCCGCAGAATCCCGCACAAGCGGCAATCGGGGGGCGCTTTATTATGGGCCGGATTAGGCCCTGCTGAACGCCTGCGGACAAATCTTCCGCACCGTTAACCTTTTGTTGACCATGATCCGTAACTTTGGGGCTGCAAGGCGGGCCAGCAAACCCGCCACAAGGGGGTACGTTAAGATGAGCACTGCCTGGATCGATAATTCGAATATTTCCGGCACTTATGCCGAAGCCGCGCTGCCAGCCGACGAGAGCCGCGAGGACCTGCTTGTCGCCAGCTGCCTTGCCGCTGCCGCACAGGGGGATACCAGCGCCTACTACGATCTGGGGGTCGCCTATTCGACCGGCAGCCACGGCGTGGATTGCGACCTGATCGAGGCGCACAAGTGGTTCAACCTGGCCGCCGTTGCCGGACATGCGGAAGCGGCAATGTGCCGCGCCGATATCAGCGACGAGATGACCGCCCGCGAAGTGGCCGAAGCCCAGCGGCGCGCCCGCGAATGGCTCGGCGCTTCCAGCCGCCGCGCTGCTTAAGCTTCCTTCCTGAACGGGGTGCGCGCGGCCAGGTAGTTCTGGTCCATCGCCACCCCCGCCCGTTCCCGCTCGAGGAACTCTTCGACCGCGCTGCGGAATCCGGGATGGGCGATCCAGTGGGCCGACCAGGTCTGCACCGGCTCATAGCCGCGGGCGAGCTTGTGCCCGCCTTGCGCTCCGGCCTCGACCCGCTTCAAGCCGCGCGCGATCGCAACGTCGATCGCCTGATAATAACACAGTTCGAAGTGCAGGAACGGCCGCTCGACCAGCGCGCCCCAATAGCGGCCATAGAGCGTGTCCGGCCCGGCGAGGTTGAGCGCCCCGGCCACCGCCTGCCCGTCGAGATAGGCGAGGATCAGCACCACGCTGTCCCCCATCCGCTCCCCGAACAGGGTGAAGGCTTCGCGCGTCAGATAGGGCTGGCCCCACTTGCGCGCGCCGGTATCCTGATAGAATTCCCAGAACGCATCCCATTCCGCCGTGCCGATTTCGGCGCCGGTCAGCACGCGGATCTCCACCCCCTCCTGCGCTGCGGCGCGTTCCTTACGGATGTCCTTGCGCTTGCGCGATGAGAGCGCAGCCAGAAACGCCTCGAAATCGGTATAGCCGCGGTTTTCCCAGTGAAACTGGATGTCGCTGCGGATCAGCCACCCGGCCCGCTCGAACAGTGGCGGCTGATCGGGCGCGATGAAGGTGGCATGGGCCGAGGACAGGCCGTTATCGACGCAGACCTGTTCGGCTGCGCGCAGCAGCGGCAGGGCCAGCGCCGGATCGGCCATCAACAGGCGCGGGCCGGTTGCCGGGGTGAACGGCGCGGCAATCTGCAGCTTGGGGTAATAGCTGCCGCCAGCCCGATGCCAGGCATCGGCCCAGGCGTGATCGAAAACATATTCGCCCTGGCTGTGGCGCTTGAGATAGGCCGGTAAGGCCGCGACAAGCCGTCCTTCGGCATCGTCAATCACGATCGGGGCGGGCGACCAGCCGGTCCCGGTCCCGACCGAACCCGAATCTTCAAGTGCGGTCAGGAAGGCGTGACTCATGAAGGGATTGCCGCCGGTCAGCGCGTCCCACTCGGCTGCAGGAAGCGATCCGACCGATCGAGCGATCCGCGCCTCTATCACGCGACGCCGCCACCCTCCGCAATCGGCGCATCGGCGTGCTCGGCGGCCCGCTCGCGGTGTTCGGCCGAGCGCACGGTCCAGGTCAGCACCGGCAGCCCGCGCCTGCGCTGCGCGGCAGCAAAGCGGCTCGGCAGGTCGCGGATATCATAGGCAAGGAAATCCGGCCGCGCCGCCCACAACGAGAGACGGCGGCGGATCCGGCCGGGAAGCGCCTTGTCATTCTCTTCCGTCACCACCAGCCCGCGCACTGTCAGCGGCGAGCGATCGGCGAACCAGCGCACCACCCGGGGGTCGAAGCTCATGATCGCGTGGGGGCCGGCATAGCCTTCCAGCACCCGCCGTACGGCCTGGCACAAGGCTCCAGCGTGCTTGAAGCTGCCCCGGCGCGACTTGATTTCGATCAGGATCGGCGTCCGCCCGGCGACTTCTTCCAGCACTCGCTTCAGCGTCGTGATCCGGTCGTGGCTGCCGGAAAGCTCGATTCGGGCAAGCTCTTCACTACCCCGGTCGGCAAATGGTCCGCTCTCTGCGGTTAGCCGGTCGAGCTCCCAGTCGTGGAACACCATCGCTTGCCCGTCGGAAGAACGCTGAACGTCGCATTCGATCCCCATCCCGCGCTCGATCGCGCCGCGAATGGCTGAGAGCGAGTTTTCGGGAATCCCCGGCAAATGCAGCCCGCGGTGCGCATAGTCCTGGCCGCCCAGCCAAGCGACTTTTTCGGGCTTGGGCGCGGGGGCCCGCCAGCGATCAAGCAGGGCGAACGGCAACGACAGCATCCACTTCAACCGCGACGCCCAGCGGCAAGCTGGGCACGCCAACCGCGCTACGGGCGTGCTTGCCAGCCTCGCCGAACACCGCGACCATCAGTTCCGAAGCGCCATTGGCGACCTTGGGCTGGTCGGTGAAGGTGCCGACCGAATTGATGAAGGCGCCAAGCTTGACCACCCGTTCGACCCGGTCAAGCGAGCCAAGCGCCGCCTTGAGCTGGGCCAGGATCATCAACCCGCAGCCCTGCGCGGCTTCGATCCCCTGCTCCAGTGTCACGTCTTCGCCCAGCCGGCCTTTCAGCAACACGCCATCCACGAACGAGACTTGTCCCGAAACGTGGGCCAGCCCCCCGGCGATCACCACGGGGACATAGGCCGCGACTGGCGCGGCGGGCTGGGGAAGGGTTATGCCGAGTTCGGCCAGACGTGTTTCGATGCTCATGGGGCTTATCCTTACAGGCGCGAGAGCAGCCACGGCAAGGCATGCTCCCAGGTGTCAATCCGGGCGTGGGCATGGCCTGCCTCAAACCCGCAGGTGATGTGCGGAGCCAGTGTCGGTTCACCACATAGGTGAAGTCGATCTATGTGAGGAACCATTTCGGCTGCCGAGCCATGGTGCTGGGCGAGATCGTCGATGAACACCGCCTTCGACGGCTGGTACTTGTCAAGAATCGCCTGCAACGCCGGGCCCTTGGGGCCCTGGTTGGTGAACACCGGCAGGTCGATCCCGTGCGCCAGCAATTGCTGGCGGCGCGGCTCGTTGTGCCGGTCGGTCAGGTTGGTCAGGATCACCACGTCGGCGCGACCCTTCAATGTGTTGATCGCGTGGACCGCGCCGGCGATCGGGGTCTGGCGGTGCATTTCATTGTCGAAGAACAGCCCCAGCAGGCGCCAGATTTCCTCCGGCGGCACTGGCTCGCCGCTCTGCTTGTCGCGGATCGCCTTGCCGAAATCGTTGCCGATCAGCTTGAACGAGACCGGCTGGGTCTCCTCCAGCCATTCGCCGAAGGGCACGATCATGTGCAGCAGCACCTCGTCGCAATCGCTGATGATCAGCGGCCTTGCCATTAGATATTCTCCCTTGCGGCCATCAGCTGGGCCGGCTCCACTCCGAGATGCGCCGCCGCCGCGACCAGATCGGGTTCATATTGCCCGAGAAAATCCAGCACCGCGCCAAGGATCGCTGGATCGCCCAATCCCTCGCGCAGCGCTTCTGGCGTCAGCCCGGTCAGCGCCAAGAGCCGCCCGGCCCGGTCCTCGTCGCCCAACACCCATACAAGTGCACCCAGCGCCAGCACGGCCGGATCGGGAGCGGGGGATGAAGGTTCGCGCAGAATTGTCAGGGACTCCGGCAGCGGCTAGGGCTGCGCTCATGGCAAAGCGTATCCTTGTTGTCGAGGACAACGACCTCAACCGCAAGCTGTTCTGCGATGTGCTGAAGGCTCATGGCTATGCCGTGGAACCCTGCGCCGACGGCCAGCTCGCGCTCGATGCGGCGCGGCAGTTCGTTCCCAACCTGATCATCATGGATATCCAACTTCCCAATGTTTCCGGGCTCGACCTGATCGAAGCGGCCAAGAAGGACAGCGTGCTGCGCTCGATCCCGGTGCTGGCCGTCACCGCCTATGCCGGAAAAGGCGACGAGGAGCGGATCCGGGATGCTGGCGCGGAAGGCTATCTCGCCAAGCCGGTCTCGATCGGGCCGTTCATGGCGGCGGTGAAGGGACTTGTCGAAAAGACCCCAGCCTGACATCCGCCGCTTTTCCGCCCCAATCGTCGGCCAAAGCGCCGCCAACCAAACGGGAGCAAATAACCATGGACCGCGCCGCAACCGCCGCAAAGATCGCCGAACTGATCGAACCGTTCAACAAGAAGGGGGTCGAGCTGACCGATGCCAGCACATTTGCCGGCGATCTTGAATTCGACAGCCTGACCGTGATGGATTTCGTGGCGGAGATCGAGGACGCGTTCGATATCATCATCAGCATGAACCAGCAGGCCGAAATCGAGAACTACGGCCAGCTGATCGATGCCGTGACCAAGCTGCAAGGGTAAGCCGCTTCCATGACCGACCTTTTTTCCAAGTTCGATCCGCTGATCGAGATGCGCCGCGCGCTGCTGTCCACGGGGCAGGAGGATCCGTTCAACCTGGTGATGGAAAAGGTGCTCTCACCCACCGTCGCGGTGTGCAACGGGCGCGAGACGATCCTGCTTGGCACCTACAACTACATGGGGATGACCTTTGATCCCGATGTCATCGAGGCGGGCAAGCAGGCGCTGGATGATTTCGGCAGCGGCACCACCGGCAGCCGGGTGCTCAACGGCACCTATGCCGGGCACCGCCTGGTCGAGGATGCGCTCAAGGAATTCTATGGAATGGACCACGCGATGGTCTTTTCCACCGGCTACCAGGCCAACCTGGGGATTATCTCCACGATCGCCGGCAAGGGCGACTACATCGTGCTCGACATCGATAGCCACGCCTCGATCTGGGATGGCTGCAAGATGGGCGATGCCGAAGTGGTGCCGTTCAAACACAACGATATCGAAGCGATGGAAAAGCGGCTCAAGCGGATCCCCGAAGGCGCGGGCAAGCTGGTGATCCTTGAAGGCGTCTATTCGATGCTGGGCGATATTGCCCCGCTGAAGGAAATGATCCGGATCGCCAAGGAAAACGGCGCGATGGTGCTGGTCGACGAGGCGCACTCGATGGGCTTCATCGGCCCCAACGGACGCGGCGTGGCCGAGGACCAGGGCGTGCTGGATGATGTCGATTTCGTGATCGGCACGTTCTCGAAGAGCGTCGGCACGGTTGGCGGTTTCTGCGTTTCGAACCACCCGAAGTTCGAGATCATGCGGCTGGTTTGCCGGCCTTATGTTTTCACTGCGAGCCTTCCGCCGAGCGTGGTCCACACCGCCGCGACCTCGATCCGCAAGCTGATGCACGCCGGTAACAAGCGCGCGCATTTGTGGGAGAATTCCAAGATCCTGCACAAAGGCCTCCGCGATGCCGGGTTCAAGCTCGGCACTGACGAGCCGCAGTCAGCGATCATCGCGGTGATCATGCCCGATCTGGAGCGCGGCGCGGCAATGTGGGAAGCACTCCTGCACGAAGGGCTTTACGTGAACCTGGCGCGCCCGCCGGCAACGCCTGCGAACATGACCCTGCTGCGCTGCTCGCTCTGCGCCGAGCATACCGCCGAACAGGTCCAGACCATCATCGGCATGTTCAAGCGCGCCGCCGCTGCGGTTGGGATCCTTGACTAGGTGGTGGCTCGCCGCGCTTGCGTTGGTGGCATCCGAACCGGCGCTGGCCGGCCAGCCGGGAGAAACTAGGCCCGTGAACAGCTACCCCGCCCCTGGGATGATGGAACAGAGCTGCCCGGCCAGCCGCGAAGGACTGTGGGCGCTTGATCCCAAGGTGCTGCAGAACGACTGGGCCTGGCTGTGCCGCTATCGCACGGAAAATGCGCAGGTCGATCCCGCGAACCCGCCCGAGGTGGTGTTCATGGGCGATTCGATCACTGAAAACTGGTCACGCGGCGACCCGGCGCTATTCGCCAAGGGTTGGCTAAACCGCGGGATTTCCGGCCAGACCAGTCCGCAGATGCTGGTTCGCTTCTGGCCCGATGTAATCGCGCTGCGGCCCGATGTGGTCCACATCATGGCCGGGACCAACGATCTGGCCGGCAATACCGGGCCGACCACGCCCGAGGCATACAAGAACAACATCCGCGCGATGGTCCAGCTGGCCAAGGCCCACGGCATCGTCGTGGTGCTGGGGAGCATCCCCCCGGCCGACCGGTTCGAATGGGCACCGCAGCACAAGCCTGCTCCGTGGATCGCCGAGTTCAACGCCTGGCTCAAGGCCTATGCCGCCGAGCAGGGCATGGTCTATGCCGACTACTTCAGCGTGCTGGCCGGACCAAACGGCGAGCTTAAGCCGGATTTCGGCCCGGACGGCGTCCATCCCAACGCCGCCGGCTATACCGCGATGCGCGAGGTTGCCGAGGTTGCAATCACCGAGGCCTTTGCCCTGGTCGCTGCAGCCCATGCCCAGGAAACCGGACGGGCCAAGCGGAAATGAGCGCGCGTCTGGCCGGAAAGCGCGTGGTGATCACTGGGGCGGCCCAAGGGATCGGCAAGGCGATCGCCGCAGCCTTCGTCGCCGAAGGGGCTGAGTTGCTGCTCGCCGACATTGACGCGGCTCGGCTTGCCGCGGCAGCCGAAGAACTTGGACAAGAAGGCCTGATCATCGACGTCGCCCGCAAGGCTGAGATCGAACGGTTGTTCGCTCGTGTCGCAGAACGTTGGGGCGGGCTCGATATTTTGGTCAACAATGCCGGAGTAACCCATGCCGCCGAGCTTGATGATCTCACCGAGGAAGACTTCGACCGGGTCATGGCGATCAATCTGAAATCTGCACTATGGGCAACCCAGGCGGCAGCGCGGGTGATGCAGCCGGGCGGCGCGGTGGTGAACATGAGCAGCGTCAACGCGGTGCTGGCGATCCCCAACCAAATTCCTTATGCTTTGTCCAAAAGCGCACTAAAGCAACTGACAAATGTAACCGCATTGGCACTTGCTCCGCAGGGAATCCGGGTCAACGCGATTGGCCCCGGCTCGATCATGACCGATATGCTGAAGGGCATCATGACCGACAAGGTCGCAGAAAACCGAATCCTCAGCCGCACCCCGCTTGGTCGCTGCGGTGAGCCTGAAGAAGTGGCAGCGGTGGCAGTGTTTCTCGCCAGCGCCGAGAGCAGCTATATCACCGGACAGACAATCTACCCGGATGGCGGACGGCTGGGCCTTAACTACACGATGGCGCCCCGGCAGAGCTGACCGCCCAGCCCAAAAAAATACCGCCGACACCGGGCGCGGTATCGGCGGTACTGCAGGAGTGCACCGTCCGCTGGGTCGCAAGCCGGACGGTGCCTTCCTGGCGCTTGCACGCCGGGAAGTCGCTGCTGATATGGCGCAAGTTGCCATTGCGGGACAGGACGGCGGCCCGATGATTTTCCGATGATCGAAGCGCATGAGGCGTGTTTATCCGTTGCTTGCCAGTCGCAATGCCGCAATAGAGGCAGTTGCGACAGGGGGGCCGCGATTTGCCAGACAGGCAACAAGACCATGCCGGGATCATGGTGGATTCGGCCGAGCGACTGCTCGGTCCGGTTGATCTGGCGGCAGAACCCGATTTCGCAATCGGCGGCCTGCGCATCGAACCGGCAATTCGCCAGCTTGTCTATGCCAATGGCGAGAGCGAGACGCTTGAGCCGCGGGTGATGGAAGTGCTGATTGCGCTCTACCGCGCGCAAGGGCGGGTGATGAGCCGGGCCGACCTGACCCAGGCCTGCTGGCGCGGCAATGTGGTGGGCGAGGATGCGATCCAGCGCGTCATCCAACGTCTGCGCAAAGTAGCAGACAAGGCCGAAGACTTTCGGATCGAGACCATCACGCGCGGCGGATATCGGTTGCTCGATTCCGGGCTGGCAGAGAATGGCAACCGCGGCGACGCGCCGAGCCTTGCAGTTCTTCCTTTCGCCAACCGTTCCGATCGGCCCGAGGATGAAGGTCTGGCATTGGGCCTGGGCGGGGATTTGATCGATGCTCTGGTCCAGGGCGTCAATGTGCGGGTGCTGGCCAGTTCGGCCACGGCGCGGTTCCGTGGTCGGCCGCTGTCCGACATTCCGGGTGCCGGGCGCCGTCTGGGCGTGCGCTATTTCCTGGAAGGCAATATCCGCCGGGTCGGCGACGGGCTGCGCGTCACTGCACAGCTGATCGAGGCGGCCAGCAGCGAGATCGTCTGGTCACGCCGGTTTGAGCGGCATGCCGACGAACTCGCCGCTCTGGAAAGCGAGTTGGTCTCCGATGTCGCTGCCGCGCTGGGAGCGACGATCTACAAGCTGGAAATGGATCGCGCGCTGCGCAAACCATCTAACCTGACAGCCTGGGAATGCACCGCGCGGGCGATGGCTGCAATTCGCGACTACGGGGCCGAACCGCTCACCAGAGCGATCGCAGAATCAACGAAAGCGATCGAGATCGCGCCGAACTATGGCCTCGCCCGGGCGATATATGCCTTGACGATTTCCGGGGCCTATCTGTCAGTCCAGCTGCCCGATCCGGCAGTGGAAGATGAAATTCACCGTCAGATCGAACAGGCCTTCAAGCTTGATCCCGACAATGCCGGTGTGCTTGCCGCGATTGCCGCATCGAGCGCCTATATCGGCCGCCCAAAGGAAGGCCTGCCGCGCGCGTTGCGGGCAATTCGGCTCCGTCCCGGGCATGGACTCGCGCACTACGCCGCTGCGATCTGCCGCTTGCTGAGCGGTGAGGAGGCGGTCGGCATTGCCCACTGCGATGATTTCCTGGTGGTCGAGCCGGAATCGCACCTGCACTATATCACCCACGCCTGGCGTGGGATCGCTAATGCCCGGTGCGGAGAGAACGCCGCGGCGCGCGCTGCCTTCGCCGAAAGTCTGGCGCTGTTCCCGGGCAATTTCATCGCCTTGCTGGTGCTGACCGGGATTGCCCATGGCGAGCAGAAGCATGAGGAGGCGCGCGCGCATCTGGCGATGGCCCGCCAGCTTGAGCCAGAAGTGACTTTGGCTCTTTCTGAGGCTCGGATCAGCCGCTTCTTCAATGGTTCACCCCGGCTTGATGCGATGCTCTCGGCGATCCGGACCTGCTGGAGCGAAACCTCGGACTAGGCGCCAGGGGTGGCTTGCCAAGTGCAGCCGGCCAGCCCAGTCTGGCCAAAGGGCGGCCAAGGAAGGAACACCAATGCGCTTGACCAATCTGGCGGCCCTTGCGGCACTGGGGCTGCTGGCAGCACCCGTCACCGGACAGGACCAGCCCAAGGCCACTCCCGCCGCGGAAACCGCCCACCCCGATGGCCACAACCACACCGATCAGGCTGCGCCGAAAACGGCACAATTGCTCGAAGGCTATGGCAACGGCGGCTTCGCCATTACGACTGCAAATCCCCAGGCCCAGGCCTTCTTTTCCAACGGGATGGAACTGGCCGCCGCCTTTGCCCACAAGGCCTCGATCCAGGCGATGGAAGAGGCGGTGCGGCTCGATCCGGAATGTGCGATGTGCCTTTGGGGTCTGGCCTATGCGGGTGGGCCAACGATCAACTATGGTGCCGACCTAAAAGAGCGCGCTCCGCTCTATGCCCAGCTGACCAAGGCGGAGAAGCTGGCGAAGAAGACCGAGAGCCAGCGCAACCGCGATCTGATCTCGACCTTCCGCAAGCGCTATCGCCCCGGCTCGTCGATCGAGAAGGGCGACCGCGCCTTTGCCCGCGACATGGTGAAGCTGGTCGAGCGCTATCCGCAGGACAATAACATCGCGGTGCTGGCCGCCGATGCGATCATCCAGGCGATGAGCGAGAAGGACTACAAGGTCCAGGCGATGCAGGCGACGACCCTGCTCGAAAGCGTTCTGGTCCGCGCGCCGGACGATACGCCGGCAATCCATTTCTACATCCACGCCTCCGAGATCGCCGGCGTGCCCGAACGGGCCGAACTCTATGCCGACAAGCTCGGCACCCTGGCCCCGCGCGCCAGCCATCTGGTCCATATGCCGTCGCACACTTATTATTGGGTCGGCCGCTATCAGGATGCGGCGACGGTCAACCACCGCGCGGTCGAGATTGGCAAGGCCAACGCGGTGCGGCTCGGCATGACCGAACCCGACGGGGTCTGGGGTCTGCCCTACCACGCCCACAACGTGATCTTCGGTCTCGGCGGGGCGATGATGGCCGGCGATGCGAAAATCGGGCTCGAGCTTGGCCGTCCGCTGGTCGACCGCTCGCAGGGCGAGGATGAAGCTCACCCGGTGATGCAGCTGCTGTCGGCCGCCGGTTATTTCGCGATCTCCCGGTTCGACGATCCCGCCGCCGTGATGGCCCGGCCGGAACCGAAGCTGCCATACCTCAAGGCCGCCTGGCACTATGCACGGGGCGAGGTCTTTGCCAGGCAGGGCGATCTCGCCGGACTGAAGGCCGAGATTGCCGCGCTTGAGAAAGCCCCGCCGGCCGATCCCAAGGCCGAATCGAAAGCGCCGGACCAGATGGTCCAGATCGTCCGCCTGGTCCTCGTCGGCCGGCTGGCGATGGCCGAACAGCGCTGGAGCGATGCCCAAAGCGCTTTCCGCTCCGCCGCCGAAATCGAGGAGACCCCGGACTTCATGCGCTTTTCAGATCCGCCCGCCTTCTGGTACCCGGTCCGCCGCGATCTCGCTGCCGCATTGCTGGCGGCAGGCGACAAGGCCGGGGCGCTGACGGAGCTGGACGCTTCGCTCAAGCTGCGACCCAAGGATCCGGTGGCGCTGGAGATGAAAGCGAAGATCGCGTCTTAGATCGCGCTGGGTCCCGTGGCCTGCTTCGCCTTGGCCCGCTGGAACCCATCGCGCTGGCTGAGCCGTTCGAGGTAAGCGGCCATGCCCGGCGCCACCTGCGCGTCCAGCCCGATCGACAGCGCCAGCATCACTGCATAGCCGACCGAGACGTCGGCCATGGTGAAGCGCCCGGCCGCCGCAAATTCGCCGTGCATCATGCTTTCCGCATTGCGCAGGCGCGATCCGAACCACTGGGCATAGTCCTCGGCCGCCTGGACCACCCGGCGTTCGGGCGGCTCGAGCCGCGTGTAACGCAAGTGGATCGTCTGCGGGAAAGTCAGGGTCGCTTCGCCCATGAACAGGAAGTTGAGGTAGCGGGCATAGTCCGGCTCGTCCGGCGCGACCGCCAGATCGCTCGGCCCATAACGGGTGGCCAGGAAATGCGGGATCGCGCTGCTTTCGGTCATCAGCGCGCCATCGGCGATCAGCGCGGGCACCGTGCCGAGCGGGTTGATGTCCCTGTAGCCTTCAAAGCGGATCCGCGGCGGGAACGGCATCAGAGTGAGGTCGTAATCGAGCCCCAGTTCCTCCAGCGCCCACAACGCCCGGAACGAGCGGGCATCGGCGCAGTGATAGAGGTGCAAGCCGCTCACCGAACCACCTGCTCGACGCTGGTCACACCGTCGCACTTGTGCCCGCTATCGGATTCGCCGCCAAGCAGGGTGATCGCTGCGAAGCCCGAAAGCACCAGCACCACGAAGCCGGCGGTGGCGAGGCCCAGGTACTTGTCGATGAAGGCCTTGATCGGCGCGCCGAACAGGCGGAACAGGATCCCGACGATCAGGAAACTGATCGAGCGGCTGATGATCGACCCGGCGATGAAGCGCAGCAGGTCCATCCCGATGAACCCGGCGGTGATCGTCAGCAGCTTGAACGGGATCGGGGTCGCGCCCTTGGCGACGAAGATCCAGAAGCCATATTCGTTGATATAGCAGGCCGCCTTGGGGAAGCTTTCGGTCAGCCCCAGCCAGCTGAGGATCTGCGCGCCCAGCGTATCGTAAAGTCCCCAGCCGATCGCATAACCGAGCATCCCGCCGGCGACCGACGCGAAAGTCGCGATCATCGCAAAGCGGATCGCCTTTTTCGGTTCGGCCAGGCACATGATCCCCAGCAGGGGATGCGGCGGGATCGGAAAGAAGCTCGCCTCCATGAAGGCGAACAGCGCCAGCCACCATTCGGCATGGGGATGAACCGCCTTGGCCATGGTCCAGTCGTACAGGCGGCGCAGCATGCGGTATCCTTCCCAAAGCGTGTTGCGCGCCCGTTTATCGGGGCGAAGGCCCAGCGACAAGTGGCGATCCGGTGCAGGTCAAATAACCTAATTGGTTATTCATGCTTGACATCGTCACGCTGATATGGCACAAATATGGAACATCGCGATAAACCGATTCGCCCCGGCGGCGGTTTGCGCGGGCTTAACCTTCCCCAGCATTGGAACAACCATCATGGCGCTAACCAAGGCGTCCGGGCCCGGCCGCGCTGCGCGCCCTGACAAGACACCGGTCGCCAAACCGGCCGAACGCCCCAAACGACGCCGCTCGATCCAGTATGTCAGTGAGGAAGGCCCGGCCAGCCGTTACTGGCGCGACTACTTTCTGGAAAAGCTGGCTGAAACATCCAACGTCACCGCCAGTGCTGATCATGCCAGAATCACGCCCAGTCGCGCTTACCAGGCGCGCCGCGAAGACCCCGATTTTGCCAGGGCCTGGCTCGCCGCACTTTACGAGGGTTACCAGCATCTGGAGCTTGAGGTTTTGGGGTTTCTGCGTTGTCAGGAGCCTGATCGCAAGTTCGATGTCGCCAATGCGATCCGCCTGCTGGCGGCGCACCGCGCCACGATCGCGCAGGAACGCGCCGCCATCGACGATCAGGACGAACAGACCGTACTCAATTCGATCGACGCGATGATCGACGAGATGCGCGAACGCTCGATCGTCAACACCGCACAGCTTGAAGGGCCGGTTGATGCCGACGAAACCGACCAAGCCTGATCGCGCCGCTTACCTGCAGAAATTGCCACCGGCCGAGCGGCAAGCGCTGCTGGCCAGAATGTCTGATCGCCAGCGACGGGCGTTGCGGACCTATTGGCAGCTTTGGGCCCACGAGGGCCAGTTACCGCCAGACGGCGAATGGCAGGGCTGGCTGATCATGGCCGGGCGCGGCTTTGGCAAGACCCGGGCTGGGGCGGAATGGATCCGCGCGATTGCCGAGAAGGATCCCACCGCGCGGATTGCCCTGGTTGCCGCATCCCTGGGCGAGGCTCGCAGCGTCATGGTCGAAGGGCAAAGCGGCCTGCTCGCGGTCGCGCCACGGGGCAAGCGACCGCGGTTCGAGCCGTCGCGCCGCCTGTTGACCTGGCCCGGCGGTGCGCAGGCCACGCTGTTTTCAGCCGCAGAGCCGGAGAGTTTGCGAGGGCCGCAACACAGCCACGCATGGTGTGACGAAATTGCCAAATGGGACCTGGCCGGGGGCCGCGCCGAAGCGGCGTGGGACAACCTTCAGCTGGGCTTGCGCCTTGGTGCCCGGCCGCGGCTGATTGCCACCACCACCCCGCGCGCCGTGCCGTTGCTGCGCCGCCTGCTCGATAATCAGGAAGTTTCGATCACTCACGGTTCAACTTACGCCAACAAGGCCAATCTTGCGCCCGGCTTCGTTCGTTCGGTCAGGACCCAGTATGGCAAGTCGCTGCTTGGCCGCCAGGAGTTGGACGGCGAACTGATCGTCGACCTTACCGGCGCGCTGTGGACCCGCGCCATGCTGGAGCAATGCCGCGAGACGGCACCCGCCAGCCTGCCCGTGCGAACCGTAGTCGCGGTCGATCCGCCGGCTTCAAGCGCCGGGGACGCCTGCGGGATCGTGGTCTGCGCCTTGGGCGAGGATGGGATTGCCCGGGTCCTGGCCGATTGCTCGGTCGAAAAGGCCAGTCCGGAGAAATGGGCCCGCGCCGTGGCAAAGGCCGCCCAGGCCTGGCAGGCCGACCGCGTGATCGCCGAGGCCAACCAGGGCGGGGCGATGGTGGCCAGCGTATTGCGCGCCGCCGATCTGTCGCTGCCGCTCAGGTTGGTTCACGCCAGCAAGGGCAAGGTCGCCCGGGCGGAACCGGTGGCGGCTTTGTACGAGGCCGGACGGGTCCGCCATTGCGGCCAGTTCCCGCAGCTGGAAGACCAGCTCTGTGGGCTGCTGGCGGGGGGCGGATACGAAGGACCGGGACGGTCGCCGGATCGCGCCGATGCGCTGGTCTGGGCGATGACGGAGCTGGTGTTGGGGCGAAGGGCGGTGCCGCGGGTTTTGTTTGCTTAAGCAGGGTGGCGACAACAATCGAGATGCTCAATCGTCACAGATTCCGCTGTCCTGAAGTTTTCCACGTTCAACGACCGCATGGCAGCCAGGAAAATACTCAGTCGCCTGGCACTTTCCGGTCGCGGTATCCCCCGCCTTCGGCCAAGGGCCTTCGCCATCCAGACTGGACAAGCAGCGCCCGAGGCAGTCCGACTTGCCAAGGCAGGTCTTCCCCGCGTCAGCAAAAATATGCTGACAGATCGGGTAGCCAAATGCCGTTCGACTCTCATAGCCCCCTTCTGCCCTGCAGGATGCCGCTTCCTTCGACGACAGATGCTTCCGCGGGCCTGCACAAGTAGTGAGACTGAATGCCAGCATGGACAGCAGGAAAAACCGAGTGAGCATCGTCCAACCCTTGTTCTGCCACACCATGAAACAGCTTCCATCCAACTGGGTCTGATTCAAGCATCTTCTCACCCACGAACATCGAACTGACAAGGGATCAGCAAAATGTCCTTCCTGCAAACTCTGGCCGCTGCCTTCAAGGGCGGCGCGTCTTCCCGCGTGCCTTTGGGACGCAGCTTCATTTCACCCTGGCTCTATGCCGAGGGCACGGCCCGCGCGCCGTTTGACTATTCCCGCAGCGTCAAGCGCGGCTATGCCGAGAACCCGGTGGTCCAGCGCTCGGTCCGGCTGGTCGCCGAGGGGATCGGCGGGGCGCCGCTCTCGCCGGTCGATCCGCGGCTGGCCGCGCTGGTTTCCGCGACCTCTGCGGGGCAATCGCTGCTGGAGACGCTGGCCAGCCAGCTGCTGCTGCATGGCAATGCCTATGTCCAGGTGATCAAGGATGGGCTCGACACGCCGGTGGAACTGTTCGCGCTGCGGCCCGAGCGGGTCAGCGTGCTTCCCGGACCGGATGGCTGGCCCAGCGGCTATGCCTACAAGGTTGGCGAGCAGGCGCTGACCATTCCGGTGCTGGACGAGCATGCCAGCCCCAACCTGATCCACATCCGCTTCTTCCACCCCGGCGACGATCACTATGGCGCCGGCTGCCTCGCCGCGGCCGAGGAGGCGGTGCTGACGCACAACGCCGCTGCGGCGTGGAACCGGCAGCTGCTGGAGAACGCCGCCCGGCCGAGCGGCGCGCTGGTCTATGATCCCGGCGACGGGGCGGGGCTGTCCGCCGATCAGTTCGAACGGCTCAAGAGCGAGCTCAGCACGGCCTATGCTGGCCATGCCAATGCCGGGCGGCCGATGCTGCTGGAAGGCGGGCTCAAGTGGCAATCGCTCAGCCTGTCGCCCGCCGACATGGACTTTGCCGAGCTGAAGGCCGCCGCCGCGCGCGATATCGCGCTGGCTTTCGGGGTGCCACCGATGCTGCTCGGCCTGCCGGGCGATGCGACCTATGCCAATTACCGCGAGGCCAACCGCGCGCTGTGGCGGCTGACCCTGCTGCCGCTGGCCAACAAGCTGCTGTCCGCCTTGTCCGAAGGGCTGGAGACCTGGTTCCCCGGCCAGCAGCTCGCCGTCGACCTCGATCGGATCCCGGCCCTCGCCGAGGACCGCGAGCGGCTGTGGGCGCAGGTCGGGGCTGCCATGTTCCTCGGCGATGACGAGAAGCGCGCCATGCTCGGCCTGGCTCCGGCTGATGAAGGGAACAAATCATGAACCGTGACGAGATGGTTGCCCGGCTGGTCGCTCAAGCCGAGGATCAGGGTGCCGAACTGGTGACGCTGCGCGCGATCATCGAAGAGGCCAGCGAGCTGGGCGCCGAGCGCGTGCTCAGCCGGATGGGTCTCGATGATCCCTCGGCCCATTCCGACCTGTCCGAGCTGCGCCAGCTGCTCCAGGCCTGGCGCGATGCCAAGCGGGGCGCCTGGAAAGCGGCGATTGCCTGGGTGGTGCGCGGGGCGCTGGCGCTGCTGCTGCTCGGCATCGTCTATCGCACTGGCGCCACGGGGCTGCTGCGATGAGATTCGCTGGTTACGCCGCGCTGTTCGGCAAACGCGACGCCGGGCGCGATCTGGTCCAGCCCGGCGCCTTCGCCCGGACCCTGGCCGAACGGCGCGAGCCGCTGCCGCTGTTCTGGCAGCACCATCCCGACCAGCGGATCGGCTGGGTCGAAAGCGTGGCCGAAGATGACCGCGGCCTGCGGGTGATCGCGACGATCGACAACCCGGCTGGCGGGGCCGCGGCGGCGCTGAAACGCGGCGCGGTCACCGGCCTGTCGTTCGGCTACCGGGCGCGCCAGTTCACCCGGCACGCGGCCGGCCGCGACCTGACTGACGTTGACCTGTTCGAGGTCAGCCTGGTCACGCACCCGATGCAGCACGGCGCGCGGGTGCATCTGATCAAATGACCGCCGCCACGCGGCCGGTCCCGACCGCCTCCCCGCCCGCCTGCGGGAGGGGCCGGGGGAGGGCCTGTTCCTCACCGCCCGAAAACAAACCCTCCCCTAACCCCTCCCGCCAGCGGGAGGGGAACCGCAGTGTTCCTGCCTTCGGCGGAACAACACAAAGAAAGGCCAATCCATGGACAATGAAATCCCCACCGAACCGCTTGACGCCTCGTTCGATCTGATCGCCCGGCAGGATGCCGCCGATCAAGCCCTCTCGGCGCTGCGTGGCGATGTCGATGAAGTGAAGTCGCGGCTGGAAAAGGTCAGCCGCGCCGCTGCACGCCCGGCACTGGGCGGCAGCTCCGCCGCCAGCCCGGAGCTCAAGGGCTTCGTTGACGGCTATCTGCGCCAGGGCCGCGAGAGCGAGCTGAAATCGCTCACCAGCGGCGTCCTGGCCGATGGCGGCTATGCCGTCCCGCGTGAAATCGACGCGCTGATCTCGGCGCAATTGAAGACGATCAGTCCGATCCGCGCGATCGCCCAGGTCGTCCAGATCGGCACCAGCGGCTATCGCAAGCTCGTCACCTCGGCCGGCACCGCTTCGGGCTGGGTCAGCGAAACCGCCGCCCGGCCCGAGACCACCACCGGCAAGTTCAACGAAATCGTCCCGCCGATGGGCGAGCTCTATGCCAATCCGGCGGCGAGCCAGGCCATGCTCGACGATGCCGCCTTCAACCTCGAGGAGTGGCTGGCCGGCGAAATCGCCACCGAATTCGCCAAGGCCGAAGGAACCGCCTTCATCAGCGGCACCGGCACCAACCAGCCCAAGGGCTTCCTCGGCGCGCCGACCAGCAATGCCGCCGATGCCACCCGGCCGTTCGGCACGCTGCAGTTCTCGGTCACCGGCAATGCCAGCGCCTTCGATACGACGCCGGAGCTGAAGCTGATCGACATGGTCCATTCGCTGAAGGCAGCGCACCGCCAGGGCGCGGTCTTCGTGATGAACTCCAAGACGCTGTCGACGATCCGCAAGTTCAAGGCCGCCGACGGTTCGTTCCTGTGGCAGCCGGGGATCATGGATGGCGCGCCGGCCCGCCTGCTCGGCTATCCGGTGATCGAGGCCGAAGACATGCCCGATGTCGCCGCCAATGCCTTCCCGATCGCCTTCGGCAACTTCCGCAACGGCTATCTGATCGCCGAGCGCAAGGCGACCTCGATCCTGCGCGATCCGTTCACCAACAAGCCCTATGTCAACTTCTACGCGACCAAGCGCGTGGGCGGCCAGGTGCTTGATAGCGACGCGATCAAGCTGCTCAAGGTCTCGCTCTAAGACCTGCCGGGGCTGGGCCTTGCCCGGCCCCGGACCTCTTTTCCCGAAACCATCCGGAGACCGCCATGAAGCGGGCTATCATCACGCCTGCGGCGCTCGCGCCAGCGGCGCTATCCGAGCTGAAAGACTGGCTTGGCATCACCACCACCGCCGACGATGCGCAGCTGACCTTGCTGCTGCGCGCCGCACTCGACAGTTGCGAGGATTTCACCGGCGCCATGCCCTTGCAGCAGGACTGCGAGGAAATATTGCCGGTATCGAACTGCTGGCAAGCGCTGGCTACCCGTCCGGTCCAGGCGATCACCGCGATCGAGGGGATCCCGGCCGAGGGTGCACGGTTCGCTCTCCCGCTGGCCAATTACGCGATCGAACTCGACGCAGATGGCTGCGGGCGCGTGCTGGTCAGCAATCCCGGCGCGGCCGGACGGATCGCAGTGCGCTTCACCGCCGGTCTGGCCCCGCAATGGTCCATGCTGCCCGAAGGGCTGCGCCACGGCCTGCTGCGGCTCGCAGCATTCCAGTACCGCCAGCGCGAGGATGACAGTGCAGCCGCACTTCCCCCCGCCGCGGTCGCGGCGCTGTGGCGGCCCTGGCGGCGGTTGCGGCTGGCATGAGCCTGTCCGCCTTCGATGCACTGGCCGCGCGGCTGGCCGACAAGGCCCGCCGCCTGAGTGAGGCCGCCGCGCTGGTCCGGCGCGATTCCGCGAAGGCCTGGCGCGATGCGCGGTTGGTCTGGCCGTTGTTCACAACCACCAACCTGAGAGACTGACGCGATGGAAATTGCCCTGCGCAGCGCCGTGATCACCTGGCTTCAAGGTGATCCCGGCCTTTCCGCCCAGCTCAATGCCGTGGTCGAGGAAGCGCCTTCACGCACCGCCCTGCCCTGGCTGGCGATAGCCGCTTCGGCCAGCGCCGACTGGAGCGTCAAGGACCGTTCGGGACGCGAAGTGCGCCTGGCGCTCGAACTGTATTGCCGTGGCGACAAGCCTGACAGTGCGGCCACACTGGTCGCGGGAATTGAGGCGCGGATCGCCAGTCTGCCGCCGGAGCAATCGGGCTTCCGGATCGTCACCGCCCAGTTCCTCCGCGCCCGCGCCGAACAGCGCGCCAGCAATACCCGGGCGGTGTTGCTCGAATACCGCTTCAGACTGCTGGCGGACTGACCGCTTTCTCCCCTCCCGCTTGCGGGAGGGGAACAAGAAAGGATTTCCCATGAACGCCCAGAAAGGCAGTGCCTTCCTGCTCAAGATTTCGAATGGCGGCGCCCCCGCCGTCTACCAGACCGTTGCCGGCCTGCGCACCACCCAGATGTCGATCGCCGGCGATCCGGTTGTAATCACCACCAAGGAAAGCGGCGGCTGGCGTGAAATGCTGTCAGGCGCAGGGGTGCGCTCGGTCTCGGTCAGCGCTGCTGGAATCTTCCTTGGCAGCGCCGCCGAAGCCCAGGTCCGCGCCAACGCGATGAACGGCACGCTCGACGATTACGAACTGAGCTTCGAAGGCGGCGAGAAGCTGCGCGGCCGCTTCCTGGTCCAGAAGCTCGACTATTCGGGCGATTTCAATGGCGAGCGCAATTACACGCTTCAGCTCGAAAGCTCGGGCGCGGTGACCAGCGCATGAGCCAACCTGCCAATCCGTTCCGCGGCGAAGCGAGCCTCCCCCTCGCCGGTTCGCCGCGTCTGCTCCGCCCCAGTTTCGCCGCGCTGGTCGCGGCCGAAGAAGAACTGGGCCCACTCTTCGCGCTCGTCGAGCGCGCTGGGGCGGGGCAGCTTCGCTTGGTCGAAATGACCGCGCTATTCTGGCATTGCCTGGCCGACCGCGATGGGCTGAGCCGCGATGCCGTGGGCGAAGCGGTGATGGCCCTGGGCCTGGCCGAAGCAAGCAAGCCACTTCGGCTGCTGCTGGGCCAGATCCTGCAAGGCCAGGTTGAACCGTCAGAACCATGAGCGAACTCTTCGGCCCGGGTGCTCTGCGCCTGTCGGGCCTGGCCGCGCAGCTGCTCGGCTGGCGACCTGGCGAATTCTGGGCCGCAACCCCGGCCGAATTAGCCGCGATCCTGCGGCCCGGCGAAGCGGCCGGCGAAGCCCTGACCCGCACCGACCTCAACCGCCTGATGGAGCGTGAACAATGACCGACGCGGTCGAAAGCCTGCTGATTGACGTGCGGGCCAATACCCAGGGTTTTGCCGCCGACGTTGCGGCGATGCGCAGTACCTTCGATTCGGGCCTGCTCGACGGGTTCGAGCGGGCCGGATCGGTGCTCGAACGCGGACTGCTCTCGGCCATCCGCAAGGGCAGCCTGGGGTTCGAGGACCTGCGGCGGATCGCGCTCAACGTGATGGACCAGATTGCCGGACAGGCGCTCAATGGCCTGTTCGCCTCGATCGGCATGGGCGGTGGTTCGGGCAGCCTTAGCGGCGGGCTGGGCGCGTTGGTCGGCTTCGGGACCTCAATGCTGACTTCACTGCTCGGCCTGCCAGGCCGGGCCACCGGCGGACCGGTTTCGCCGGGGCGTGGCTAAATGGTGGGCGAGCGCGGGCCTGAGCTGTTCGTGCCGACCAGCGCCGGCCGAATCGAAACCGGCGCTTTGCGGCCGGGCCGCGAGGTCAAGGTCAACATCACCATCGCCGCACCGCCCGGTACCGGCGCAGCGCAAGCGCTGCAACGTTCGGGCCGACAAGTGGCCAGCGCGGTCCGCCGGGCGCTCAGCGAATTCTGAGACAAAGGGAAGATCATGGCTTTCTGGCTCGCCGCCCGGCGTGAAGGGCAAGACAGCGATTGGATCCAGCGCTTCGATCCGCGTTTCTGGACCGTCAACTTTCCGCGCCCGATGATGGCCGCTCTGACCTGTCCGGCGCCCGACACGCTGCGGGTTGATGCAGTGTTCCTGCGCCAGGGCGATCTCGCCGGGCTGATCTGGGAAAGCGCCGACACGATCGATCATCCGCTGCTGCGCTACGCCACCAATCGCGACTATGCCCGCACCCGGCTCAGCTTCCGCTGGCGCTCTGGCGGCGTGATCGCACTTGATGCGGTGAACGGCCCAACCTTGACGATCGAGGGCCATGATGCCGTTGGAACCCAGCGCAGCTGGTACGTGCGGCTATGGAACTATGCCCAGGGCAGCGCCGAAGATGCGGCGATCACAATTGACTTTTCCGCTCTTGCCGGCGGGTTTCTGCTACCGGGTGAGGCCGATCCGGTCCATCCATCCGCCATCGACCGGATGTTCATCTCAATGGTCGCCCCCGGCTATGACGCGGACAGCACCGTGCCGCTTCCAGCTTCGGTTGAAGGCTGGGCCGAACTGAGCGAGTTGCGCTGCGAAGGCCAGTACGCGATGCTGGAAGTGGGCGATGTGGTCGTACCCCCTCATGGCCTGAGCATTGCCACCGCCTATGACGATTGCACAAACCAGACTCCCCAGCGGCTGATCCGGGCCGCGCTCCAGCTCGGCTATCGCGGTAGCCTGCTCCACTATGCCGGAATGAGCCACTTCATGCGGCTGACCGCGCAGGCTGGCGGCTTTCAGGTGCCGTTCTCGGGGCAGCGACTGTGTGTTCCCGCCATGGCCTGGCACCGTGCCTTTTTTGAGACGGCCAAGGCCGCCGGCTTCTCCCCGATCCTGTCGCTTTCCTACGAATTGCTGGCCCAGTATTGCCCGGCAAGCTGGCAGCAGAAGGCGGCGAACGGCGATCCAGCACGAACTGGCTGGGATCCGCCTTCGGCGTTGCTGAGTCCGGCAAAAAATGGCGCGATGGCGTGGCTACGGACGGTTGCAGCCGAATTCGTCGCGCTGATGAAAGAGGCTGGCTTACCGGTCCGTTTCCAGATCGGCGAGCCATGGTGGTGGGTAACGGCTGATGGTCAGCCCTGCCTTTACGACGATGCAGCGAAGCAGGCCTTTGGCGGCAACCCGGTGCAATTCCCGGATCTGCGACTTGCTCTGAGCGTACCGCAAAAGGCCCTGCTCGACCAGGCCGGCGCACTGCTTGCCGCCTCGACCCTGGCGTTGCGCGATGCCGTTCGCGCCGCCGCTTCGCCGGAGACAGCCGAAGTCTTGCTGCTGACCTTCCTGCCCGGTGTGCTTGATCCGGCAATGCCGGAATTGCAACGGGCGAACCTGCCTGTAGGCTGGGCCAGCCCTGCTTTCGATCGGCTGCAATTGGAGGACTACGATTGGCTTACCGGCAGAGCCGAAGCCTTTCGCCGCAATGCCTATGCGGCAGTCAATGCCCGGCTGGCCTATCCGGCTGCCGAAACCGACTACCTCGCTGGCTTTGTGCTCATCGCCGCCGACCGCGATCACTGGCGCGCAATCGATGCCGGCCTGGACGAGGCGGAGGCACGCTCTGCACATGAACGGTTTGTCTGGGCGCTGCCGCAAGTCTGCCGCGATGGCTTCGTTCGCCTGCCCCCTTCAAGCGATGAGGAAACCATGCTGCCCTTCGACGACGTGCACTATCCGTTGGCCCTTGGCCGCGATGCTACGGTGATTCCGGAATTCTCGACCAGTGTTTCGGTGACTTCTTCCGGATTCGAGCGGCGCAACAGCCTGTGGTCCGATGCACGGCTGCGCTTCGATGTCGGCCCGGGAATCCGCTCCGAGACCGAATTGGGCGTGCTGCTCGCCTTCTTTCGCGCCCGGCGCGGCGCTGCGCGTGGGTTCCGTTTGCGCGATCCGTCCGATTTCAGTTCAAACGCGATGACCGCGCCGCCAACCGCGCTGGACCAGCTGATTGGCCAGGGCGACGGACTTCGCACCGACTTCCTGCTGGTTAAGCGCTACGGCGAAAGTGCCGCCGAGCAACTGCGCCGGATCACGCGTCCCCGGGCCGATAGCGTGGCAATCAGCATCGATGGCGCAGCTACGACTGCCTTTGCACTTGAGCCGGGCGGCATCGTTCGCCTCACCCAGCCGCCCGAAGCCGGGGCGATGGTTCGTGCGGGATTCCTGTTCGATGTCCCGGTTCGTTTCGCCGAGGATCGGCTGGAAATCTCCGGCGCGGACTTCGCCGCCGGGGAAGCACCCAGCGTACCGGTGATCGAAGTTCGCGAGAGCGAAGGATGAGCCGGGTCTGGTTCAGCGCGCCGCTGGAAACTGTCGCAACCTATTGGCGCGTATTTCGCCGCGATGGAGTGACCATTGGCTTCACCACCCATGACTGCAACCTATGGTTCGACGGAGTTCTGCACCGCTCGGCGCCAGGAATGATCCCTTCGGCAATCCGCCGTTCGGCCGATCTCGATCCCGACAGCGCCGAAGTTCAAGGCGCGCTGAGCCATGATGCGATCTCTGCTGCAGACCTCGCGCTCGGTCGCTTCGACCGGGCACGGGTGATGATCGGTTTGGTTGACTGGGATAGCCTCGATCACCGCGAGATCTATCGCGGGACGATCGGCATGGTGACCGAGGAAGCCGGCGGTTTCGTCGCCGCGCTGGAAAGCCGCAAGCTGGAACTGCAACGCGATCCGGTCCCCCGCACCAGTCCGAGCTGCCGTGCTACGTTTTGCGGCCCAGGCTGCACCTTGTCAGCCGAACGGTTTGAACGCAGCGCCACAGTAACTGCGATCGACCTCACCGCCAATGCCGCCGCGATCGACAGTGCGACCGATCTGGCGAACCTGGTTGGCGGAACATTGCGCTGGCTCGACGGGCCTTATGCCGGTTTGGCAATGGGCGTCGTTGCCACCGGTCCCGCCGGACTGATGCTGGATACCCCGCTGGACTTGCCAGTCGCACGGGGATCGCGCGTCCGGTTGCGCGAGGGCTGCGACCGTACTTTCGCGACCTGCGCAGGCCGGTTCGGCAACGCAATCAACTTTCAGGGCGAGCCGCATCTGCCAGGCAACGATCTGGTCACCCGCTATCCCGCGCCGGGCACATGACTGGCCGCGATCTGGCGGTAGCTGCGCAGAGCCTGATCGGCTGCCGCTTTCGTCTGCATGGACGCGATCCCGCAACCGGGCTCGATTGTATCGGCGTGCTCGCCGCGGCGATGGCAAGTCTGGGACACCCCCTGAGCCTGCCAAGCGGCTATCGGTTGCGGCTGGCAGCGCACGATGCCTGGTTGCCCGACATTGCGGCCTGCGGCTTTTCCGCTGCCGTCCTGCCGTTTCTGCCTGGCGATGTGGTGCTGCTGCAAATTGGCCCCGGGCAAGTCCATCTGACAATCGCCGCTGACCTAACGGGCTGGGTCCACGCGCACGCCGGGCTGCGCCGAATCGTCATGGCGCCCGAGCTCCCCGATGGTCCTATCCTTCATCACTGGCGGTTGCGGCCGGTAAGCTGAAAGCTCATTTTCATGGCTACTCTGGTTTTTACTGCAGTCGGCAGTCTGTTCGGCGCTCCCCTGGTTGGCGCGCTGGGCGCGGTGGCCGGCAGTGCGATCGACGCCAAGATTTTCGGACCAAGGGGCGGCCCCCGCGAAGGGCCGCGGCTGAGCGAGCTGAAGCTGACGACATCAAGCTATGGCGCGCCGATCCCGCGCCAGTTCGGACGGATGCGGGTCGCCGGGCAGATGATCTGGGCGACTGACCTGGTCGAGCACAAAGACAAGCAAGGCGGAGGAAAATCGGGCCCTTCGGTCACCAACTACAGCTATTCGGTCAGCTTTGCGGTCGCGCTGTCGAGCCGCCCGCTGCTGGGGATCGGACGAATCTGGGCTGACGGCAAATTGCTGCGCGGCGAAGCCGGCGATCTCAAGGTCGGCGGATCCTTTCGCTTTCACAGTGGCGGCGGCGACCAGAAGTTGGATCCGCTGATCGCTTCGGCCGAACCTGCCGGGATGTGCCCGGCCTATCGCGGCACTGCCTATGCCGTGTTCGAGGATCTGCAACTGTCGGAATTTGGCAACCGCATCCCGGCGCTATCGTTCGAAGTGATTGCCGACGATCTGCCGTTGGCCCTGTCAGATCTGTTTGCGGGCACGATTGAAGAAGCTTCGGCAACAGTCCCCCTGACCGGAATTGGCGGGCTTTCGATCGACGGCCCGCTCAGCGATACACTCTCTGCGCTTGCGCCGTTCTATCCGATCGACATCGACACCAGCGGAGAACTGTTAGTCCTTTCCTCCGATTGCCGCGACTTGCCGGCAATCCCTTTACCCATGGCCGCAACCTCTTCCGAGCGCGACGATTTTGGCGGCAACGAGGGTTTCACCCGCCGCCGAGCGGGAGAGTCCGAAGTGCCGGTCGCGGTTTTGCGTTACTATGATCGCGACCGTGACTATCAACCCGGAACCCAGCGTTCGGCCGGAAAGCCCCTGCCCGGTCAGCCGGCAACGATTGAATTGCCCGCAACGCTTGCGGCCAGCGATGCCCGCAATCTGGTTGAGCAAGCCGCCAAACGGCTCAACTGGGGCCGCCAGACAATCTTGTGGCGGGTAACCCAGCACGATCCGGCAGTCGCCCCGGGGAGCACAGTAACCCTGCCTGACCAGCCCGGCTTGTGGCGGGTAAAGGCGTGGGAATGGCGCGAGCAAGGGATCGAATTGACCCTGGCCAGGTTGGCTCCGGCCGCCATGCCTGTTGCCACTGCCGACCCGGGCCGCGCCAATCCTCCGTCCGACTTTGCACTTGGTTCAACCGCGCTCGCCGCCTTCGAACTTCCGTGGGATGGCCAATCCGCCATTGTTCCACTGATCATGGCGGTGTCCACTTCCGCCAGCGCCGCCTGGCCCGGTGCCAGCCTATACGCCGACCAAGGTGACGGCGCGCTCGTTCCGCTGGGCGTGAGCGGTCGCCAGCGAGGAGTAATCGGGGCCGCAGAATCAGTGCTTCCCAAGGCCTCACCCCTCCTGTTCGACCGGCATGGAACTGTCGATGTGGCGCTGGTCGGCACGGACATCGCGTTACAAGATGCTACGATGCGCCAGCTTGCGGCGGGTGCGAACCGGGCGCTGCTGGGCGATGAGCTGATCCAGTTCGCCACGGCCGAGCCGCTGGGTTCCGGAACCTGGCGGCTGTCCGGCCTGTGGCGCGGCCGCGGCGGGACCGAGCAGGCCGTCGGCACCCACCAGGTCGGCGAAGCCTTTGTCTTGCTCGACGGCAGTGGAACCGTGCTGGATCCAGCATTGATCGGCACTTCATCCACGTCGCAAGTGGTCGCGATCGGGTTGGCCGATCCGGCCCCGGTAAGGGCAGAAATTATGCTTCGAGGGATCGGCCATCGCCCGCCCAGTCCGGTCCACCCGCGCTGGATCAGCTTGCCGCAAGTCGGCTGGCGGCTGGCGTGGACCCGGCGTGCCCGCGGCGGCTGGCTGTGGCTCGACGGCGTCGAGGTGCCGCTTGCCGAGCAGGTCGAAGCCTATGAAATCACTTATGGTTCGGCCGGGGCCGTCCTGGCCCGGTGGGACTCCCAGCAGCCGAACCTCGACCTCGACAATGCGGCGCTTGCAGCACTGCTTGCCGCCGCGCCGGCAGGCCGGTTTGCCGTTCGCCAACGCGGCGACCGGGCCCTGTCCGATGCCCTGACCATTGCCCCGCCCCAATCCTGATTAAGAGGACCAGACCAATGCCGGATCCCCTGTTTGAGAGCCGCACGCCAAGGCTCGATATGCCGCTCCTTTTCGCGGGCCAGGCCCAAAAGGAAATCTTCGTCAACGAGGTGACCTCCCGGCTCGATGCCCTGCTGTTCCTGGCTGTCGAAGCCGAACTGGTGACTCCGCCGGCAAATCCGGCTGATGGGCAAAGTTGGCTGGTCGGCGCTTCGCCGCAAGGGGACTGGACTGGCCATGCCGGGCAAATTGCCTCGCGCCAGGCGGGCAACTGGATGTTCACCACACCGTTGCCCGGGATGCGCTTGCTCAACAAGGTGAGCGGACAGGAATTGCGCTACACAACCGCCTGGATCGCGCCGACCAGACCTGGCTCACCAAGTGGCGGTACGACCATCGATGCCGAAGCGCGCGGCGCGATCAATGCGATACTTTCAACGCTGGCGGCAGCCGGAGTCATCCCCGTAACATGATCAAGCTCCAATGATCGTTCGTCTCGGCGAATGGTCGGTTAACCCGGCGCTAAGCACAAATTTGGGTCGTTTCGTAGCGAACGCGCTGTAAATCGCGACATTTTTGCAACAGTTCGGGTGTTTGCGCGCTTGCACGGCAAATGGGTTGCAGTTAGGAATCGGGCCATCCGGTGGCTTAAATCCTACAAAGGGGAAATCCATAATGCGCAAGTTCATCGTTGGGATGGCATTGGCTTCCACGGCCCTTGCAACACCCGCCCTCGCTCGTGACGATTCGTGGTATATCGAAGGTGATGTCGGCGGCGTTATCGTCGAAGACATGGAAAACCTGGTGAGCCCGGATTTCGGCATCCTGAACACCGGTGTCGGATATGACGCTGGCGGTGTTGTCGGCTATGACTTCGGCGGTTTCCGCCTTGAAGCTGAAGCCAGCTATCGTTCGGCCAATGCTGACGGCTTCAACGTTTCACCGGCGCTGACCCTGTCGGGCAACAATCTTGATGGCCGCGCCAGCGCGCTTAGCTTCATGATGAACGGTCTGCTTGATTTCGGCGACGATGATGGTCTGCAGGGCTATATCGGCGGCGGTGCCGGTATTGGCCGGGTCAAGGTTCATGCAGCCTCGACCGCGTTGACCTATGTCGATGATTCGGATTCGGGCTTTGCCTATCAAGTGCTTGCCGGTCTGCGTCATCCGGTCAGCAGCAATGTCGATGTCGGCATGAAGTACCGCATGTACAACCAGCAGAACGTAGAGCTGTTCACTCCGCGCGGCGCGGCGCTGGACACCAATTTCCGTTCGCACTCGCTGATGCTGACGCTGGGCTACAACTTCGGTGGCGAAGAAGCGGCTCCGCCGCCCCCGCCGCCTCCGCCGCCTCCGCCGCCCCCCCCGCCCCCGCCCCCGCCGCCGCCTCCGCCGCCGCCGGTCTGCAACAAGGGTCCCTACA